>DASXYL010000009.1:0-98519 GCA_036502575.1 Jatrophihabitantaceae bacterium
GGGGGTGGGCATGTCGGTCCTTCCTCGGACGGCCGGCCCGTCGCCGGTCGGTGAGTCGCGGGTGGTGCACCGGCGCCGGGCGGGTGTCCCGCCCGGCGCCGGGTCCTTACAGCTGCTCGGTCTCCTGGTACGTGGTCCCGTCGCCGTAGTCGGCCTCGGCGTACCCGGTTCCGTAGTCCGTGCCCTGGTAGGCGTCGGTCTCGTAGCCCTCGTCGTAGCTCTCCACCGAGGTGGGGATGAACCCGGGCGGGCTGTCCTTGAGCGCCAGACCCATGGCCGCCAGCTTCATCTTGACCTCGTCGATCGACTTGGCCCCGAAGTTGCGGATGTCCAGCAGGTCGGCCTCGGACCGCGTGACGAGCTCGCCGACCGTGTGCACGCCCTCGCGCTTGAGGCAGTTGTAGGACCGGACGGTGAGGTCCATGTCCTCGATCGGCATCGAGAAGTTCGCGATGTCGGCGGCCTCGGCCGGGCTGGGCCCGACCTCGATGCCCTCGGCGTCGACGTTCAGCTCGCGCAGCAGGCCGAACAGCTCGACGAGGGTGGAGCCGGCGCTGGCGATCGCGTCGCGGGGAGCGATCGACGGCTTGGTCTCCACGTCGACGACGAGCCGGTCGAAGTCGGTGCGCTGCTCGACGCGGGTGGCCTCGACGGCGTAGGTGACCTTGAGGACGGGCGAGTAGATCGAGTCGACCGGGATGCGGCCGATCTCCTGGCCGGGCTGCTTGTTCTGGACGGCGGTGACGTAGCCGCGTCCACGCTCGACGACCAGCTCGATCTCCAGGCGCCCCTTCTTGTTGATCGTGGCGATCTGCAGATCGGGGTTGTGCACGGTGACGCCGGCCGGCGGCGCGATGTCAGCGGCGGTGACCTCGCCCGGGCCCTGCTTGCGCAGGTACATCACCACGGGCTCGTCACTCTCAGAGCTGATCACCAGCTCCTTGAGGTTCAGGATGATGTCGGTGACGTCTTCCTTGACACCCTCGACGGTCGTGAACTCGTGCAGCACGCCATCGATGCGGATGCTCGTCACGGCCGCGCCCGGAATGGACGACAGCAGCGTGCGCCGCAGCGAGTTGCCGAGCGTGTAGCCGAAGCCGGGCTCGAGCGGCTCGATCACGAACCGGGAGCGGTCGTCGGCGATTGGTTCCTCGGTGAGCGAGGGGCGCTGAGAGATCAGCACAGTTGTTTCTCCTTGGGTCAGGACGCCCGCTATTTGACGTCCATCAGATAGGACTATTCAGTTATTTTCTGTCTCGGCGGGACGGCCGCCCTGAGTCGCCGTCTTCCCTCGTCGCTCGGGCCTCGTTCCTCGGCCACTCGCTCCTCAGTCCAGACGCCGACGGGCGGCTCGTCCGCCTCGACGGTTACTTGCTATACAGCTCGACGATCAGCTGCTCCTGCAGCGGAACGTCGATCTGGGCGCGCTCGGGCAGCTGATGCACGAGCACCCGCAGCCGGTTCGGGATCACCTGCAGCCAGGCCGGCACCGGCCGGTCGCCCTGGGTCTCACGGGCGATCAGGAACGGCGTGGTCTCGAGCGACTTCGGCTTGACGTCGACGATGTCGTGCTGCGTCACGCGGTAGCTCGGGATGTTGACCTTCTGCCCGTTGACCATGAAGTGGCCGTGGCTGACGAGCTGGCGCGCCGCGCGCCGCGTGCGGGCCAGACCCGAGCGGTACACGACGTTGTCCAGGCGCGACTCAAGGATCTGCAGCAGGTTGTCGCCGGTCTTGCCGTGGCGCTTGGTGGCCTCTTCGTAGTAGCGACGGAACTGCTTCTCGAGCACGCCGTAGCTGTACTTGGCCTTCTGCTTCTCCTGCATCTGCAGCAGGTACTCACTCTGCTTGATGCGAGCGCGGCCGTGCTGGCCGGGCGGGTACGGGCGACGCTCGAACGCCTTGTCGCCGCCGACCAGGTCGACGTTGAGGCGGCGCGAGATGCGGGTCGCGGGTCCGGTGTAGCGAGCCATCAGACCCTCCTACGCTTCGGCGGACGGCAGCCGTTGTGCGGCTGCGGAGTGACATCGGCGATGGTGCCGACTTCGAGCCCGGCGGCCTGCAGCGAACGGATCGCCGTCTCGCGGCCCGAGCCCGGGCCCTTGACGAAGACGTCGACCTTGCGCAGCCCGTGCTCCTGGGCCTTGCGGGCGGCGCTCTCGGCGGCCATCTGGGCGGCGAACGGCGTCGACTTCCGCGAACCCTTGAAGCCGACGTGGCCGGCTGATGCCCAGCTGATCACGTTGCCCTGCGGGTCGGAGATCGAGACGATCGTGTTGTTGAAGGTGCTCTTGATGTGCGCGTGGCCGTGGGAGATGTTCTTCTTCTCCTTGCGGCGAACCTTCTTCGCGCCGGCCTTGCGGGCTGGACCCGGCATTACTTCTTACCTGCCTTCTTCTTACCGGCAATGGTCTTCTTCGGGCCCTTGCGGGTGCGCGCGTTGGTCTTGGTGCGCTGTCCGTGGACGGGCAGGCCGCGACGATGCCGGATGCCTTCGTAGCATCCGATCTCGATCTTGCGGCGAATATCGGCGGCCACCTCGCGGCGCAGGTCACCCTCGACCTGGAAATTCGCCTCGATGTAGTCGCGCAGTTTGACGAGTTCCTCGTCGCCCAGGTCTCGGGCGCGCAGGTCCGGGCTCACGCCGGTGGCCTCGAGTGCCTGCTTGGCGCGGGTGCGTCCCACGCCGTAGATGTAGGTGAGTCCGACCTCCAGGCGCTTTTCGCGCGGTAGGTCGACGCCGGCAAGACGTGCCATGCGGGGTGGTTCTCCTGGTTCTGTTCGCGAAGGTGTGATGGCGCACCCGTCCGTCTCGGTTGAGACGGCCCCGGCCTTCGTCCGGGGGTAATTAGCCGTCCTGGGACGGCATCAGGTGTGCGCTTGCGGTATGGCTCTCAGCCCTGGCGCTGCTTGTGACGCAGGTTCTCGCAGATCACCATGACCCGACCGTGGCGACGAATGACCTTGCACTTGTCGCAGATCGGCTTGACGCTCGGCTTGACCTTCACGGCCCTGCCTTCCTCGTTCTCGTGTTTACAGGTTTGGGCGGGTTCTCTTGACTTATACAGGCCGCAGCCGCGCCGGCGGTCCGTGAGCACATCGCTCCTTCCGGCGCGATCCGCTCGCTCTACTTGTAGCGGTAGACGATGCGTCCTCGGGTGAGGTCGTATGGCGAGAGCTCGACCACCACACGGTCCTCGGGCAGAATCCGGATGTAGTGCTGGCGCATCTTCCCGCTGATATGAGCGAGCACCTTGTGCCCGTTGCTCAGTTCCACCCGGAACATTGCATTCGGCAAAGGCTCGACTACGCGTCCTTCTACCTCGATGGCCCCGTCCTTCTTGGCCATGTCCTCCGCTTTTCGTCGGTATTGCTCCACTGATGGCTCAGGGCACGCGCTCGCACAACGGCGACCAAGTGCCAGGTCAGGCGCTGCCAGAGGGATTCCACTTCTCGGACCTACGGCCACAGCAGGCATGCAAGAAGGGCGGCGTGCGCCAACGACCAGTCTACGCAGACCGGCCGGTGGGCGCCAATCCGCCCCCGTTCCGGGCCTGATGGCTCCGGTGGCTCTGGTGGCCCCGCCAGGCCGGCGGGGCCACCAGGCCGAGCGCGGTCAGCGCGCACAGCAGCGTAGTCGCGGCGGCGTGCGCCGCGGCGAGCACCGCGGCCACCCCCAGGGACAGGCAGGCCACCTGAGCCACGATCCGGGTGTGCTCGGTGCGGATGCGGGTCGCGACGAAGAACAGCGCGGCGGCGGAGAACACCAGCATGACCCGGGCCGGTGACTGGCTGACCAGCTCGGTCGACCCCGGCGCCAGGATGCCCGCGGTCGGGATGTCGGGCGTGCAGAACCCGGTGTCCGGGTTGCACAGCCCCGGCAGTACCGGGGTGGGCAGGAACATCCCGGGCTGGATCGACCAGGTCGTGCCGAGCGGCAGCACGCTCAGCAGGCTGGCCAGCCAGATCCGCGCGCTCGTCGGTACCGCCCGGAGCGGATCGGCTCTCACCAGCTCGGACCGGTGGGCCGCCGATCGGAGTGGGGCGGAGGCGTTCCGTCGGCCGGCTGGCGACCGGGCGCGATCCAGGCGACGACGATGCCAGCAGCGACACCGAGCGTGGTGATCAGCGAGGTGTTCTTTCCGACGTCGGGCAGCACGAACAGCACCCAGTACAGGCCCAGCCCGGCGGCGCCGCCTATGGCGATCTGGCCGGCTCGGTACGAGGACAGGTGAAACGCCGAGCCGAGCACCGGCGCGAAGGTCAGCGCGGCCGCGACGAGGGCCACGCCGCCCCAGGCCTTCACCAGGTGCCAGGCGTTGTGGCCGTCCTCCGGCACCGAAACGCCAATGGCCACAGCAGCGAGGCTCGCGGCCGCGAACAACGTGACCACCACCTGCAGCCGCAGCATCGGCCGGTGCGGCACCCCTTGCTGCGGCACCCATTGCTGCGGCATCGGCTGCTGCGGCACCGGTTCGTATGGCATCGGTTGCTGCGGCATCGGTGGAGGTGGTGGTACCTGCCCTGGCACCGGGCCGGGCAGGTAAGCGGTCGGAGCGTCGGTCGCGTGCCGCCCGGCGCTTGGAGGCGGCGATCCTGAAGGTGGCCAGCCCGGCGGCGGTGACTCGGGATGCGGCGAAGGAGGCCCCGAGCCCTGGGCGGGCGGCGGCGCCGGCTGCTGCGGCATTCCGTGCATGCTCGGTGGTGGAAACGTCATCGCGCGCCCCCTGCTTGCGAGATTTCACGCGAACGATACCGACGCGCCGTGCCCAGCGGGCGGGCGGACCGGGTGCAGACTCGGCGGGTGACAAGCACCGTTGCGCCGGCCGGCCTGGACCGCGATCACATCGTGCAGTGGCTGCAGAAATGGCGGTGGTACCAGCGGTCGCGGCTGCCGTGGAACCGCATGCGGCTGCACGCCGAATTGGCCCGGCGCGAGGCGTTCGCCCGCGGCCCGGTGCACGGCAACGTCCTGGAGATGCTGCGCGAAGGGCGGCTCGAGGTCGGCGCCCAGGCCTTCTTCGAGCCGGGTGTCTGGCTCACGAGCGAGGCGGGCCGGATCCGCATCGGCGGCGGGACGTTCCTGAACCTCAACGTCATGGTGGCAGCAGTCGACCTGGTCGATATCGGCGCTCACTGCATGCTCGCCAACGGCTGCCTCGTCACCGACGCGAATCATCGCTTCGACGACCCCCACCGGCCGGTGCCCTGGCAGGGCTTCACCTCGAAGGGTCCGACCTGCATCGGCGACAACGTCTGGCTGGGCGCCAACGTGGTCGTCACGTCCGGCATCACGATCGGCGAGCGGTCGGTGATCGGCGCCAACGCCGTCGTCATCGACGACATCCCGCCGTTCTCGATCGCCGCCGGCGCCCCGGCCAAGGTGCTCAAGACGATCGCCTGATCGGGCAGGATGAGCGATATCCCCACACGCTAGGAGTCGCCGATGCTGCCCTGGTCCGCCGAGCTCGCCGGCCGGCTCCACGAGCGCACACTCACCAGCGAACTGCTACGCGGCAACCCGCTCGGCGATCCGCACGAGCGCCCGCTGTGGGTCTACACGCCACCGGGCTACGACGACGACCCCGAGCGGCGCTACCCGGCCGTCTACGTCATCCAGGGCTATACCGGGCACCTCGGCATGTGGCGGAACCGGTCGCCCTACACGCAGCCGTTCCCGGAACTGGCCGACCAGGTTTTCGCGCGCGGGCAGGCGCCGCCCACCATCGTCGTCTATGTGGACGCCTGGACGGCGTACGGCGGCAGCCAGTTCGTCGACTCGATGGGCACCGGCAAGTACCACTCGTACCTCTGTGACGAGGTGGTCGGCTACGTGGACCAGAACTTCCGCACCCTGGCGCAGCCGGCGCATCGCGCAATCTCCGGCAAGTCCTCCGGCGGGTTCGGCGCGATGATCACACCGATGCTGCGACCGGACCTGTTCGGCGCGCTGGCCACCCACGCCGGCGACGCCCTGTACGAGTACTGCTACCTGCCCGAGTTCGCCGAGGTGACCCGCGCCCTGCGAGGCTACGACGGCGACATCCAGGCGTGGTGGTCAGACTTTGGATCGCGGCCGGCGTTCAGCAAGCCGGAGGACGGGATGTTGTTGGCGACCCTGGGCTGCTCGGCCTGTTTCACGCCGGCGGGCGACGGCACTCCGCAGCTGCCGTTCGACTCTCAAAGCGGCGAGCCGATCCCACACCTGTGGCAGCGGTGGCTCGACTGGGACCCGGTACGCATGGTGCCGCGCTACGCCGAGGGGTTGCGGGGGTTGCGTGGCATCTGGATCGACGCCGGCAAGAGCGACGACTACTACCTCGACCTGGGCGCAGTGGCGTTCCGGAATGCGCTGGGCCGGGCCGGGATCGACGACGATGCCATCCACTTCGAGCTGTTCGAAGGGACCCACGCCAACATCAACTACCGGTACCCGATGGCTCTCGCCTGGTTGGCGGACCGGATCGCCGCCTGAGCGCTCAGCTGCCGACGGCGGCCGTGGAGGACAGCTCGACGCCGCGGGCGGCCAGCTCGGCCTGTCCTCCGTCGGGGGCGGTCAACACCCACGGGCCGTCGTCGAGGATGGCGACGGTGTGCTCCCAGTGCGCGGCCAGCGACCCGTCGGCGGTGGCCACCGTCCAGTGGTCACTGAGCTCGCGGGTCGCGGAGGTACCGAGGGTGATCATCGGCTCGATGGCCAGCGCCATGCCGGGCACGAGGGGTGTGCCCCGGCCCGGACGGCCGATGTTCTGCACGTGCGGGTCCATGTGCATCTGGGTGCCGATGCCGTGCCCGCCGTAGCCGGTGACGATGCCGTAATTGCCCGACCCGTGCACCGACGTCTCGACGGCGTGCGAGATGTCGGTCAGCCGCCCGTCGACACGGGCCGCGACCAGACCGTCCCACAGCGACTTCTCGCACGCGGCCGTCAGCGCCGCGGCCGCCGCCGAAACACCGCCCACCGGCACGGTGATCGCGGCGTCGCCGTGCCAGCCGTCGACGATGGCGCCGAAGTCGAGGGAGATCAGGTCACCTTCGTGCAGCACCGTGTCGGGCGACGGGATGCCGTGCACGATCTCGGCGTTGACCGAAGCGCAGATCACCGCGGGGAACGGCGGGAAACCGTAGTTGAGGAACGACGACGTCGCGCCCTCGGCGGCGAGCACGTCCCGGGCGATGGCATCGAGGTCCGCGGTCGAGACGCCGGGCGCGACCGCATCGCGCATGGCGGCCAGGCCACGGGCGACGACCAGCCCCGCCTCTCGCATGAGCTTGATCTGATCGAGCGACTTGATCTCGATGTGTTCTCGTACGCGGCGCATGAATCCTCAGCCGGAGAACGGGTTGAGCAACGCGATCGCCCGCTCGGTGACGTCCTCGACCGCGCCGAGCGCGTCCATGCCGACCAGCTGCCTGCGCCCGTCGTAGAACTCGATGAGCGGCCGGGTCTGGAGGGCGTAGACGTCCAACCGGTGGCGCACCGTATCGGGGTAGTCGTCGTCGCGGTGGTAGAGCTCGCCGCCGCACTTGTCGCAGATGTCCGCGACCTTGGGCGGATCGAACTCCACGTGCCACACGTGGCCGCACCGCTTGCACAGGCGCCGCCCGGACAGCCGCCGCACGACCTCCTCGTTGTCGACCTCGAGGTCGAGGACGACGTCGAGCATCGTGCCGAGGTCGCTGAGGATGGCGTCGAGCTCGTAGGCCTGGGCGATGGTGCGCGGGAAGCCGTCGAGCAGGAAGCCGCCCTTGGTGTCGTCCTGCCCGAGCCGGTCGCGGACCATCGCGATGGTGACCTCGTCGGGCACCAGGTCGCCTGCGTCCATGTACTTCTTGGCCAGCTTGCCGAGATCGCTGCCCCCGGACACGTTCGCCCGGAAGATGTCGCCGGTCGAGATCTTCGGGATGTTGAAGTTCTCCGCGATGAACTCGGCTTGGGTACCCTTGCCCGCGCCTGGCGGGCCGACGAGAACGAGTCTCACGTCGGGTCTCCCTTCGTCGCACTCCCGGCCACTAGCGCAAGAAGCCTTCGTAGTTGCGCTGCATCAGCTGGCTCTCGATCTGCTTCACCGTGTCGAGGGCGACGCCGACCATGATCAGCACAGCAGTGCCACCGAACGGGAAGTTCTGGTTGTTGCCACCGGTCATCGAGAAGAAGAAGTTCGGCAGGACGGCAACGATTCCCAGGTAGAACGCGCCGGGCAAGGTGATGCGCGACAGCACGAACTGCAGGTACTCGGCGGTTGGACGTCCCGGCCTGATACCCGGGATGAAGCCCCCGTACTTCTTCATGTCATCAGCCCGTTCGACCGGGTTGAAGGTGATGCTGACGTAGAAGAAGGTGAAGAAGATGATCAACAGGAAGTACAGGCCGATGTGGAACCAGCTCTGTTGATTGATCAGGTAGGTGTTCACGAACCGCTGGAACTCGCCGCTGCTATTGCCCTGTAGCTGGCTTATCAGCTGCGGGATGTACATCAACGACGAGGCGAAGATGACCGGGATGACACCGGCCTGATTCACCTTCAAGGGCAGATATGTGGACGTACCCCCGTACTGCCGTCGTCCGATCATTCGTTTGGCGTACTGCACCGGGATACGGCGCTGGGCCTGTTCGACGAACACCACGGCCGCGATGATCGCGAACCCGAGGCACAGGATCAGGAAGAAGACGAACCCGCCCGAGCGGGTCAGGATGGTGTTGCCCTCGTTCGGGATGCGGGCCGCGATCGAGGTGAACATCAGCACGCTCATGCCGTTGCCGACGCCACGGTCGGTGATGAGCTCGCCGAGCCACATGATGACGGCGGTACCGGCCATCATGCAGATCACCATCGAGGACAGCGTCCAGATGTCCTGCTTGTAGAGGACCGACAGCGGGCTGCCGCTGCTGTCGACGCAGCCGGAGAACAGCTGCCCCGACTTGGCCAGCGCCACGAAGCCGGTCGACTGCAGGATCGCCAGGCCGATGGTGAGGTAGCGGCTGTACTGGGTCAGCTTCTGCTGCCCGGCCTGGCCTTCCTTCTTCAACTGATCGAAGCGCGGGATCACCACGACGAGCAGCTGGATGATGATGCTCGCCGTGATGTAGGGCATGATGCCCAGCGCGAACGCCGACAGCTTCAGCAGGGCGCCACCGGAGAACAGGTTGATCAGGGAGTAGACGTTCTTCGATCCCTGACTCGCCGTGTTCAGACACGTGTTGATCGCACTGGTGTTCGTATTCGGGGTCGGCACCGAGGCACCGATCCGATACAGCACGATGATGCTCAGCGTGAAGAGCAACTTCTTCCGCAAGTCCGGCGTGCGGAATGCTGATGCGAATGCGCTGAGCACAGATCCTCCTGCGCGGGTGGTGTACGCGGGCTTCGTGCCGCGGGTTTCGCGGCGGTGGGCACGGGGCCCCTTACTTTCAGGTGGTTCAGGCTAACAGGCTGCTGACGACCCAGCGCTTACAGCTGGGTAACCGTGCCGCCGGCCGCCTGAATCTTCTCCCGCGCGCTGTCGGAGAACGCGTGCGCGGTGATGTCGAGCTTCACCGCGCCCAGGTCGCCGTTGCCCAGCACCTTCACCGGCTCACCCTTGCGGACGGCCCCGGCGGCGGCGAGCTGGTCGACGCCGACCGTGCCCCCATCCGGGAACAGCTCGGCGAGGCGGGCCACGTTGACGACCTGGAATTCGACCCGGAACGCGTTGCGGAAGCCCTTGAGCTTCGGCAGCCGCATGTGGATCGGCATCTGGCCGCCCTCGAAGCCGGCCGGGACCTGCCCACGGGCCTTCGAGCCCTTCGTACCGCGTCCGGCCGTCTTGCCCTTGGATCCCTCACCTCGACCCACCCGGGTCTTCTTGGTGTGCGAGCCGGGCGCCGGGCGCAAATGGTGCACCTTGAGCGTCATCGATTACTCAACCTCCTCGACCGAGACCAGATGAGTCACGGTCTTGACCATGCCGCGGATCTCCGGCCGGTCCTCCTTGACGACGACGTCGTGGACCCGCTTGAGGCCCAGCGAGCGCAGCGTCTGCCGCTGATTGTCCTTCCGGCCAATGCCGGAACGGGTCTGGGTGATCTTCAGTCGCGCCATCTCAGCCCGCCTGACCGGCCCGCGCCCGCAGCATGCCCGCGGGAGCGACGTCCTCGAGCGGCAGGCCACGACGCGCCGCGACCTCCTCCGGACGGACGAGGCCCTTCAGCGCCGCAACGGTGGCGTGCACGATATTGATCGGATTGTCCGAGCCGAGCGACTTCGACAGGATGTCGTGAATGCCGGCGCACTCCAGCACGGCGCGCACCGGGCCACCGGCGATGACGCCGGTACCGGGGCTGGCCGGCTTGAGCAGCACGACGCCGGCCGCGGCCTCACCCGTGATCGGGTGCGGGATCGTCTGCTGGATGCGCGGCACCTTGAAGAAGTTCTTCTTGGCTTCCTCGACACCCTTGGCGATCGCCGCCGGCACTTCCTTGGCCTTGCCGTAGCCGACACCGACCGTGCCGTCACCGTCACCGACGACGACGAGTGCGGTGAAGCTGAACCGGCGTCCGCCCTTGACGACCTTGGCCACCCGGTTGATGGTCACCAGCCGCTCGATGTACAGGCTCTTCTCCGGAGCCGAACCGCCCCGGCCACCGTCGCGGCGATCGCGCCGATCGTTGCGCTCGTTGCCGCCGCCGCTTCGGGCTCCGCGCTGCGGTCCCGGCATCAGATGTTCCCTTCGGTTGTGTTGCTCATCAGAACTCCAGTCCGGCCTCGCGGGCAGCGTCGGCGAACGCCGCCACCCGGCCGGTGTAGGTGTTACCGCCCCGGTCGAACACGACCTGGGTGACACCGGCGTCCTTGGCCGCCTGGGCCAGCTGCTCACCGAGCTGCTTGGCGCGGGCGGTCTTGTCGCCGTCGGTCAGCTTGAACGTGGACGCCGAGGCGATGGTCACGCCCTTGCCGTCGTCCACCAGCTGCACGAACAGGTGCCGCGAGGACCGGGTGACGACCAGACGCGGACGCTCCGCGGTGCCGACGACCTTCTTGCGCAGCCGGAAGTGCCGGCGCGACTTGCTGACCCGCCGGGTGGCCGAGATTCCGGCCGAGCGGCGTGCCTTCTTGAGGATGGTGGTCGCAGCCATGGCTTACTTACCTGTCTTTCCGGCCTTGCGGCGGATGACTTCACCCTGATACCGCACGCCCTTGCCCTTGTACGGGTCGGGCTTGCGCAGCTTGCGGATGTTCGCCGCCACCTCGCCCACCTTCTGCTTGTCGATGCCCTCGACCGAGAACCGCGTCGGGTTCTCGACCTTGAACGTGATGCCCTCGGGAGCCTCGACCACCACCGGGTGCGAGAAGCCCAGGGCGAACTCGAGGGTGCTGCCCTTGGCCGCGACGCGGTAACCCGTGCCGACGATCTCCAGGTTCTTGATGTAGCCGTCCGTGACGCCGGTGACCATGTTGGCGATCAGGGTGCGCGACAGACCGTGCAGCGCCCGCGACTCACGCTCGTCGTCCGGGCGCGCGACGTTCAGCACGCCGTCGTCGCTCTTGTTCACCGTGATCGGTTCGGCGACCACGTGATTCAGCGTGCCCTTCGGACCCTTGACCGTGACGTTCTGTCCGGCGATCGTGACGTCGACCCCGCCCGGTACCGGGATCGGCAGCTTTCCAATGCGACTCATGTGCAGTTCCCTCTGCTCTTCGCGCAAGCGCTCATCGGTGTCTCCCGCTACCAGACGTAGGCGAGGACTTCGCCGCCCACGCCCCGCTTTGCGGCTTGCCGGTCGGTCAGCAGTCCGGACGACGTCGACAGGATCGCGGTGCCCAGGCCGCCCAGCACGCGGGGCAGGCCGGTCGACTTCGCGTACACCCGCAGACCCGGCTTGGAGATGCGCCGGACGCCGGCGATGCTGCGCTCACGATTCGGGCCGTACTTGAGGTTCAGCGTCAGCACTCTGCCGGGCAGACCCTCACCGGCGTCGGCCACCGCGAAACTCGCGATGTAGCCCTCCTGCTTGAGGATCTCGGCGATGTGGCCCTTGAGCTTGGAGTGCGGCATGTCGACCGTCTCGTGGAAGGCCGAATTCGCGTTGCGCAGACGCGTCAGCATGTCTGCGATCGGATCGGTCATCATCGGCATTTCTCTTTTCTCGCGGCGGTTCCCAGGGGCCTACCGCGTCGGTAGTACGTAATTCGCTGGGCGCTGGAAGGGCATGTCCCCAACCCAACGTTGGGTGAGTCCTATTGAGTTATACGGTCCGAAGCCGCGCGAGCGAGTCCGAACCCGATCGGGTCTACAGCGCGATCCTGGCCTCCAACTACCAGGAGGACTTCGTCACTCCTGGGAGCTCGCCAGCATGAGCCATTTCGCGCAGGCAGATCCGGCACAGGCCGAACTTGCGATACACCGAGTGCGAGCGCCCGCACCGCTGGCAGCGGGTGTAGCCGCGCACGGCGAACCGCGGCTTGGCCGCGGCCTTGTTCACTAGTGCCTTCTTCGCCATGCCTTAGCTCTCCTTGAACGGGAAGCCGAGCGCCCGAAGCAGCGCGCGTCCCTCGTCGTCATTGGCCGCCGACGTGACGACCGTGATGTCCATGCCGCGTGGGCGGTCGATGCTGTCCGGGTCGATCTCGTGGAACATCGACTGCTCGGTGAGCCCGAACGTGTAGTTGCCGTTGCCGTCGAACTGTGTCGGCGACAGACCCCGGAAGTCGCGGATTCGCGGCAAAGCCAGGGTGAGCAGCCGGTCCAGGAACTCCCACATCCGGTCGCCCCGCAGGGTGACCTTCGCGCCGATCGGCATGCCCTCGCGCAGCTTGAACTGCGCGATCGACTTGCGGGCGCGCTGTACGAGCGGCTTCTGACCGGTGATCAGGGTCAGGTCGCGGACGGCGCCGTCCATCAGCTTGGCGTCGCGGGCGGCCACGCCCACGCCCATGTTGACGACGATCTTCGACAGCCCCGGCACCTGCATCGCGTTGCCGTAGGAGAACTGCTCCTTCAGCGCCGGCGCGATCTCTTCCCGGTAACGCGTCTTCAGTCGTGGGGTCGGGTACTCGGTGGTGGCCGTGGTCATCAGAGGTCCTTCCCCGAGCGACGCGACGTGCGCACGTTCTTCCCGGTCTCGTCATCACGCCGGTAACCGACGCGGGTGGCCTTGCCCTCGCCGTCGATCACCATGACGTTGCTGGCGTTGATCGCGGCCTCGACGTGCTCGATGCCGCCCGCCTTGGCGCCGCGCCCGGTCGTCGTGACTCGGGTGTGCTTCGTGACGCGGTTGACGCCCTCGACGACGACCTTGTTCGTCACCGGGTCGGCCGCGATGACCTTGCCCTTGACGCCGCGGTCCTTGCCGGCGATGACGACGACCTCGTCGCCCTTCTTGACCTTCATCGACCTACCTCACAAAAAGCGTTCGCCAGCTCGATGAAGCTTCGAGCCTGCTGTGCCAATTTGATTCGCTCGCTGCGCTCGCTCATCGCTACAGAACCTCGGGTGCCAGCGAAATGATCTTCATGAACTTCTTGTCCCGCAGCTCGCGGCCCACCGGCCCGAAGATGCGCGTGCCCCGCGGCTCACCGTCGGGCTTGATCAGCACGGCGGCGTTCTCGTCGAAGCGGATATAGCTGCCGTCCGGGCGCCGGCGCTCCTTGACGGTGCGCACGATGACGGCCTTGACGACGTCGCCCTTCTTGACCCCCGCGCCCGGCAGGGCGTCTTTCACGGTGGCGACGATGATGTCGCCGATCCCGGCGTAGCGCCGACCGGAGCCGCCCATCACCCGGATGCACAAGATCTCCTTGGCACCGGTGTTGTCGGCGACGCGCAGTCGCGACTCCTGCTGAATCACTGTTCCACCTTGTTCGTTCGCTTCGGCCGCCGGAGGCGACGGCTTCCCTCGTCCGCTGCTCGGCGCTCGTTCCTCGCGCCTGCGCTGCTCCTCAGTCCAGCCGTCGCCGCGGCCTTCAGCTCACTCACTTTGCCTTCTCGAGGACCTCGACCACGCGCCAGCGCTTGCTGGCCGACAGCGGCCGGGTCTCCATGATCAGCACTCGGTCGCCGACGCCGACCTGGTTGGTCTCGTCGTGCGCCTTGAGCTTGTTGGTGCGCCGGATGACCTTGCCGTACAGCGCGTGCTTGACGCGGTCCTCGACGGCGACCACGACGGTCTTCTCCATCTTGTCGCTGACGACGAGGCCCTCGCGCGTCTTGCGGAAACTCGTCCGCGCTTCTGGGGCGGTCATGCCACTTCACCTTCGGTCGGGGCGACGGACAGGCCCAGCTCGCGCTCGCGCAAGATCGTGTAGATCCGCGCGATCTCGTGCCGGACGGCCCGCAGTCGCCGGTTGTTGTCCAGCTGCCCGGTGGCCATCTGGAAGCGGAGGTTGAACAGCTCCTCCTTGGCCTCGCGCAGCCGCGTGTCGAGCTCGTCCTCGTGCAGCTCGCGGAACTCGGCCGGTTGCGTTGTCATCAGAAATCACCTGCCTCGCGCTTGACGATGCGGCACTTCATCGGCAGCTTGTGGATCGCGCGGGTCAGCGCGATGCGGGCCACCTGCTCGTTCGGGTAGCTCAGCTCGAACAGCACCCGGCCCGGTTTGATGTTGGCGATCCACCACTCCGGCGAGCCCTTGCCGGAGCCCATGCGGGTCTCGGCCGGCTTCTTGGTCAGCGGACGGTCCGGGTAGACGTTGATCCACACCTTGCCGCCACGACGGATGTGCCGGTTGATAGCGATACGCGCCGACTCGATCTGCCGGTTCGTCAGGTAGGCCGGCTCCAGTGCCTGGATGCCGTACTCGCCGAACGCCACCCGCGTGCCGCCCGTCGCCATACCCTTGCGGCTGGGGTGGTGCTGCTTGCGGTGCTTGACCCTGCGTGGCATGAGCATGGCTCAGCCCTCCGTACTTTCTGTCTTGCCCTCGGCCGGCGCCTCGGCCGCCGGTGCGGCCGGTGCCTCGGACGGTGGTGGCGTCTGGGCCACGACCTCGGCCGGCGACTCGCTGCCCTGGCGGGCCTCGACGGCGGCTTCCTCGGACGCGATCCGGGTGACCTCGTCGGCCACCACCGCCGCCTCCTCGATCGCGCGCAACTGCTCGCCCTCGACGGCGGGGTCGACAGCCGGCTCGACGACCGGTGCCTCGCCACTCGCGGCGCGTCCGGCCTCGGTGCTGACACCGGTGGTGCCCTGCGAGCCCGAACGGCGCGGACGGCTGCCGGCCGGACGGTCACGCCGCTGGCGCAGCGCCTCGGCGGCCACCGCAGCCTCGCGCTCGGAGCGCGAGCCGGTCGGCACCTCGCCCTTGTAGATCCAGACCTTGACGCCGATGCGGCCGAACGTCGTGCGGGCCTCGTAGAAGCCGTAGTCGATGTTGGCCCGCAACGTGTGCAGCGGTACGCGTCCCTCGCGGTAGAACTCCGAGCGTGACATCTCAGCACCGCCGAGGCGGCCCGAACACTGCACCCGGATGCCCTTGACGCCCGGGCTCTTCAGCGTTGACTGCATGCTCTTACGCATCGCCCGGCGGAAGCTCACCCGGTTCGACAGCTGCTCGGCGACGCCCTGCGCGACCAACTGTGCGTCGCCCTCGGGGTTCTTCACCTCGAGGATGTTGAGCTGCACCTGCTTGTTGGTGAGCTTCTCGAGCTCACCGCGCAGCCGCTCGGCCTCAGTACCGCGACGTCCGATGACGATGCCCGGGCGCGCGGTGTGGATGTCGACGCGGACGCGGTCGCGCGTGCGCTCGATCTCGACCTTCGCGATGCCGGCGCGCTCCATGCCCTTGCTCATCAGGCGGCGGATCGCTACGTCTTCCTTGACGTACTCGGCGTACTGCTTGTCGGCGAACCACCGGCTCTTGAAGTCGGTGGTGATACCCAGGCGGAAGCCGTGCGGGTTGACTTTCTGACCCATTACCGGCGTCCCCTCTTGGCTGGCGTGTCGATGCTCTCCACCTCGATCGTGATGTGGCTCGTGCGCTTGCGGATGCGGTAGGCCCGCCCCTGCGCGCGCGGCCGGAACCGCTTGAGCGTCGGCCCCTCGTCGACGTACGCGCGAGACACGATGAGCGTCTGCGGGTCGAGCGAGAAGTTGTTCTCGGCGTTGGCGATGGCGCTGGCAAGCACCTTCGCAACCGGCTCGCTGGCCGCCTGCGGGGCGAACTTCAGCACCGACAGCGCCTCCTGCGCGGGCAGGTCGCGGATCAGGTCCACGACCCGGCGCGCCTTCATCGGCGTGACTCGGACGTAGGTCGCCCGGGCGTACGCCGTGCTCACCGCTTCGTCAGGTTGCGTCATATCCCGTACCTCATCCTCGCCGCGCGCGACGGTCGTCCCGGATGTGCCCGCGGAACGTGCGCGTCGGCGCGAACTCGCCCAGCTTGTGACCGACCATGCCCTCGGTGATGAACACCGGGACGTGCTTGCGGCCGTCGTGCACGGCGATCGTGTGCCCGAGCATGTCGGGGATGATCGTCGAGCGTCGCGACCAGGTCTTGATCACGCCCTTGGAGTTCGTGTCGTTGGCGACGTCGACCTTCTTGAGCAGGTGGTCGTCGACGAACGGCCCCTTCTTCAAACTGCGTGGCATTCCGGGTTACCTCTTCTTGTTCGTACGACGACGGCGGACGATCAGCTGGTCGCTCGGCTTGTGGCGGCGGGTGCGTCCCTCGGGCTTGCCGTTCGGGTTCACCGGGTGCCGGCCACCGGACGTCTTGCCCTCACCACCACCGTGCGGGTGGTCGACCGGGTTCATGGCCACGCCGCGGACGGTCGGGCGCTTGCCCTTCCACCGCATGCGGCCGGCCTTACCCCAGTTGATGTTGGACTGCTCGGCGTTGCCCACCTCGCCGACCGTCGCGCGGCAGCGCACGTCGACGTTGCGGATCTCGCCGGACGGCATCCGCAACTGGGCGAACGCGCCCTCCTTGGCGACCAGCTGAACGCTGGCGCCGGCGGACCGGGCGATCTTGGCCCCGCCGCCCGGGCGCAGCTCGATCGCGTGCACGACCGTGCCGACCGGGATGTTGCGCAGCGGCAGCGCGTTGCCCGGCTTGATGTCGGCGCGCGGACCGTTCTCGATCGTGTCGCCCTGCTTGAGCAGCCGCGGCGCGATGATGTAGCGCTTCTCGCCATCGGCGTAGTGCAGCAGCGCGATGCGGGCGGTGCGGTTCGGGTCGTACTCGATGTGCGCGACCTTGGCCGGAACGCCGTCCTTGTCGTGCCGGCGGAAGTCGATCAGCCGGTACGCCCGCTTGTGACCGCCACCCTGGTGCCGCGTGGTGATCTTGCCCTGGTTGTTGCGGCCGCCCTTGCTGTGCAGCGGACGCACCAGGGACTTCTCCGGCGTGTCACGAGTGATCTCGACGAAGTCGGCCACGGACGAACCGCGCCGTCCCGGCGTCGTCGGCTTGTACTTACGGATACCCATCAGGCCGTTCCAATCTGGCCGAACACGTCGATCCGGTCGCCGGCGCGCAGCGTCACGATGGCTCGCTTGACGCTCTTGCGCTGGCCGTAGCCGAACCGGGTGCGCTTGCGCTTACCCTGCCGGTTGAGGGTGTTGACGTCGGTGACCTTGACGCTGAACACCTTCTCGACCGCGATCTTGATCTGGGTCTTGTTGGCCAGCGGGTGGACGTCGAACGTGTACTTGTTCTCGTCCAGCAGGCCGTAGCTCTTCTCCGAGATCACCGGAGCGAGCAAGACATCACGAGGGTCGTCGAACATCAGCTGTCGTCCTCCTCGGCGGCCGATTCGGAATCGGCCTGCTCTGTCTCCAGCGCCCGCCTTTGCGACGGCGGCAGCGCGAAGCCGGCTTCCTCGGCCGCCTCGGCGCTGCGGAACCAAACCTCGGCGACCGTGCGGTTGTAGAACGAGGTGCCCGGCACGTGGTAGAGCATCGAGTCGGCGTTGCCCTTGATCGGGAAGCCTTCGGGCTGCTCACCGTCGTCGAGCGGCGCGTGCGAGTCGGGCCCGAACGGAGCCTCGGTGTCCGCGGCCGCCTCGGCCTTGGCCGGCTCGGCCTTGGGCTCAGTCTTGGCCTCGGCTTTAGGGGCCGCCTTCTTGGCCGACGCCTTCTTGGCCGGCTTCTCCTCGGCGACCTCAGTCACCTCGGCAACGGCGTCGTCGGGAACGACGTCGTCCTCGACCTCGACGCTGCTCGCCGCACCCTTGGCCGACTTGCCGGTGACCGGGCCGCCGAGGAACGCCTCGAGGGCGGATCGGGTGAACACCACGTCGTCACTGATCAGCACGTCGTAGGTATTCAGCTGGCCCGGCTCGAGCAGGTGCACGGTCGGAACGTTGCGCAGGCTCTTCCAGGTGAGCTCGTCCGCGCGCTCCGCGACGACCAGTACGTGCTTGGCCTCGGTGATCTTGGCCAACGTCTCGGCGGCGGTGCGGGTCGAGGGCGCCTCGCCCGCGACCAGCGCCGACACGACGTGCACGCGGTCGTTGCGAGCCCGGTCGGACAGCGCGCCCCGCAGCGCGGCCGCCTTCATCTTCTTCGGCGTGCGCTGCTCGTAGGAACGCGGCTTCGGACCGTGGACGACGCCACCGCCGGCGAACTGCGGCGCCCGGGTCGAACCCTGACGGGCCCGGCCGGTGCCCTTCTGCCGGTACGGCTTGGCGCCGCCGCCGCGGACCTCGCCCCGCGTCTTCGTCGAGGCGGTGCCCTGACGGGCCGCGGCGAGCTGAGCCACCACGACCTGGTGGATCAGCGCGACGTTGGTGGTCACATCGAACACCTCGGCCGGCAGCTCGATCTTGGCCTTCTTGGCCTTGTCGCTGGTGGGGTCCTGAACGGTCAACGAGAGAGTCACGGTCAGGCTCCCTTCACGGCGGTACGGACGAGGACGAGCCCACCGGTCGGACCCGGCACGGCGCCCTTGATGAGCAGCAGCCCGCGCTCGGCGTCGACCTTGTGGACGGTGAGGCTCTGCGTGGTCTGGCTGTCGTGGCCCATGCGGCCGGCCATGCGCATGCCCTTGAACACGCGGCCCGGAGTCGCGCAGCCACCGATGGACCCCGGCGCGCGGTGCTTGCGCTGCACGCCGTGGCCGGCGCCGAGGCCGTGGAAGCCGTGGCGCTTCATGACGCCCGCGGTGCCCTTGCCCTTGGTGGTGCCGCTGACGTCGACCGAGTCGCCGTCGTTGAAGACGCCCAGCACCGTTATTTCAGCACCGAGCTCGTAGCTCTCGATCGCCTCGGTGCGCAGCTCGACGAGGTGGCGCCGCGGGGTGACGTTGGCGGCCTTGTAGTGCCCGGCCACCGGCTTGGTGACCTTGCGCGGGTCGATCTGCCCGTAGGCGAGCTGGACGGCGGTGTAGCCGTCCTTTTCCTGGGTACGGATCTGGGTGACGACGCACGGCCCGGCCTTCACGACGGTGACCGGGACGATCCGGTTGTTCTCGTCGAAGACCTGGGTCATGCCGAGCTTCTCGCCCAGAATTCCCTTTGCCGAGCGACGCTTGCGGAGCTCGCCGGCTTCGTTGTCCTTAGCCATGATCCTTCGCCTACTGGATGTTGACGTCGACGCTCGCCGGCAGGTCGATGCGCATGAGCGCGTCGACCGTCTTCGGCGTCGGGTCGAGGATGTCGATGAGCCGCTTGTGGGTGCGCATCTCGAAGTGCTCGCGGCTGTCCTTGTACTTGTGCGGCGAGCGAATGACGCAATAGATGTTCTTCTCGGTCGGCAACGGCACGGGGCCGACGACGCGAGCGCCCGTGCGCGTCACGGTCTCGACGATCTTGCGCGCGCTGGCGTCGATGGCCTCGTGGTCGTAGGCCTTGAGCCGGATGCGGATCTTCTGTCCCGCCATGGTGGCTAGCTCACCTTCACTGTCGTGCTGCCTAGGAACGAGCTCGCGGTGCCGGGCACCGGAGCGGCCTTACATTGTGAGCGGCGGCCGGGTCGCCCCGGCCGCCGCCGTTGTCACTTGCTGATCTTGGTGACGCGTCCCGCGCCTACCGTCCGGCCACCTTCGCGGATAGCGAAGCGCAGACCCTCCTCCATGGCGATCGGCTGGATCAGCTCGACCTTCATGTCGGTGGTGTCGCCGGGCATGACCATCTCGGTGCCCTCGGGGAGGGTCACCACGCCGGTCACGTCCGTGGTACGGAAGTAGAACTGCGGGCGGTAGTTGTTGAAGAACGGCGTGTGCCGGCCGCCCTCGTCCTTGGACAGGATGTAGACGGTGCCCTCGAAATCGGTGTGCGGCGTCGACGTGCCGGGCTTGATGATGACCTGCCCGCGCTCGACGTCCTCACGCTTGATGCCGCGAAGCAGCAGGCCGACGTTCTCGCCCGCGCGCCCCTCATCGAGCAGCTTGCGGAACATCTCGATGCCGGTGACCGTCGTCGTCTGCTTCTCCGGGTGGATCCCGATGATGTCGACGGTCTCGTTCACCTTGAGGATGCCGCGCTCGATGCGACCGGTCACGACCGTGCCGCGACCGGTGATCGTGAAGACGTCCTCGACCGGCATGAGGAACGGCTTCTCCGTCTCACGCACCGGCTCGGGGACCGACTCGTCGACCGCGGCCATGAGCTCCAGGACCTTCGCGCCCCACTCAGCGTCGCCCTCGAGCGCCTTCAGCGCCGAGACCTGGATGATCGGGGCGTCGTCGCCCGGGTACTCGTAGGTGTTGAGCAGTTCCCGGACCTCGAGGTCGACGAGCTCGAGGATCTCCTCGTCGTCGACCATGTCGGCCTTGTTCAGCGCCACCACGATGTAGGGGACGCCGACCTGACGAGCGAGCAGCACGTGCTCACGCGTCTGGGGCATCGGGCCGTCGGTGGCGGCCACGACCAGGATCGCGCCGTCCATCTGCGCCGCACCGGTGATCATGTTCTTGATGTAGTCGGCGTGCCCGGGGCAGTCGACGTGCGCGTAGTGCCGCTTCTCGGTCTGGTACTCGATATGCGCGATCGAGATCGTGATACCGCGCTGCCGCTCCTCAGGCGCCTTGTCGATCTGGTCGAACGCCTCGGTGTTCGGGTTCATGTCCGGGTACTTGTCGTGCAACACCCGCGAGATCGCCGCAGTGAGCGTCGTCTTGCCGTGGTCGATGTGACCGATGGTGCCGATGTTGACGTGCGGCTTGGTCCGCTCGAACTTCGCCTTCGCCACTTCTGGATCTCCCTCTTCTCGGGTTTTCGTACTACTACGTCTGGACTTGGTGGTCTTACTCGCCGGTTGCCTTGGCGATGATCTCCTTGGCGACGTTCCCCGGAACCTCGGCGTAGGAGTCGAACTGCATCGAGTAGCTCGCCCGCCCCTGCGTCTTGGAACGCAGGTCACCGACGTAGCCGAACATCTCCGACAGCGGAACCAGGGCCTTGACGACCCGTGCGCCCCCGCGCTCTTCCATGGCCTGGATCTGGCCACGCCGCGAGTTGAGGTCGCCGATGACATCACCCATGTTCTCTTCCGGGGTGGTGACCTCGACGGCCATCATCGGCTCGAGAAGCACCGGCTGCGCCTTGCGGGCCGCCGCCTTCATCACCATCGAGCCGGCGATCTTGAAGGCCATCTCGGACGAGTCGACCTCGTGGTAGCCGCCGTCGAGCAGGGTCAGCTTGAGCCCCACCAGCGGATACCCGGCCAGGATGCCGTACTGCATGGCCTCCTGGGCGCCGGCGTCGACCGACGGGATGAACTCGCGCGGGATGCGTCCCCCGGTGACCGAGTTGACGAACTCGTAGCTCGGGCCATCGGAGGTCATCTCGAGCGGCTCGAGCCGGATCTGCACCTTGGCGTACTGGCCGGACCCACCCGTCTGCTTCTTGTGGGTGTAGTCCTCTTTCTCGACCACCCGCTTGATCGTCTCGCGGTAGGCGACCTGCGGCTTGCCGACGTTCGCCTCGACCTTGAACTCGCGGCGCATCCGGTCGACCAGGATCTCCAGATGCAGCTCGCCCATGCCGGCGATGATCGTCTGGCCGGTCTCGTCGTCGGTGCGGACCTGGAAGGTCGGGTCCTCCTCGGCGAGCTTCTGGATGGCGGTACCCAGCTTCTCCTGGTCGCTCTTGGTCTTGGGCTCGATCGCCACGTAGATGACCGGATCCGGGAAGGTCATCGACTCCAGGATGATCGGCTTCTGCGGGTCGGCCAGGGTGTCGCCGGTGGTGGTCTGCTTCAGACCCGCGACGGCGATGATGTCGCCGGCGCCGGCGCGTGGCAGCTCCTCCCGCTTGTTGGCGTGCATCTGATAGATCTTGCCGATGCGCTCCTTGCGGTCCTTGGTGGCGTTCAGGACCTGCGAGCCGTTCTCCAGCACGCCGGAGTAGATGCGCACGAACGTGAGCTTGCCCAGGTGCTGGTCGGTGGCGATCTTGAACGCGAGCGCGGACAGTGGCTCGGCCTCGTCGGTCTGGCGGACCGCGACGGTCTCGCCGTCCATCAGCGTGCCCTCGATGTGGTCGATGTCCAGCGGCGAGGGCAGGTAGTCGACGACCGCGTCGAGCATGGGCTGCACGCCCTTGTTCTTGAACGCCGATCCGGTGAGGACTGGGTTCAGCCGGTCGGCGATGGTCGCCCGCCGGATCGCGGCCTTGAGGGTGTCGACGGAGAGCTCCTCGCCACCGAGGTAGGCCTCAAAGATCAGGTCGTCGTTCTCGGCGAGGGTCTCGAGCAGCTTCGTGCGCCACTCATTGGCGAGCTCGACCAGCTCAGCCGGGACCTCCTCGACCGCGTAGTCCTCGCCCTTCGTGGTCTCACCGCGCCAGGTCAGCGCGCGCATCTCCAGCAGATCGACGACACCGATGAAGTCGGACTCGGCACCGATCGGGATCTGCAGCACCAGCGGGGTGGCCCCCAGCCGCTCGATCATCATCTGCACGCAGCGGAAGAAGTCGGCGCCGGTGCGGTCGAGCTTGTTGACGAAACACATGCGCGGGACGTTGTACTTGTCGGCCTGCCGCCAGACCGTCTCGGTCTGCGGCTCGACGCCGGCAACGCCGTCATAGACAGCGACCGCACCGTCGAGCACCCGCAGCGAGCGCTCGACCTCAGCGGTGAAGTCGACGTGCCCGGGGGTGTCGATGATGTTGATCGTGTGGTCTTTCCACGTGCACTTGGTGGCAGCGGAAGTAATGGTGATGCCGCGCTCCTGCTCCTGCTCCATCCAGTCCATCGTGGCGGCGCCGTCGTGGACCTCACCGATCTTGTAGTTGATACCGGTGTAGAAGAGGATGCGCTCGGTCGTCGTGGTCTTGCCCGCGTCGATATGCGCCATGATCCCGATGTTGCGGGTCTTGGCGAGGTCGGCGTTGCTAGCCATGATTCCTTCTCTTGGTTCGTGCGGGCGGTTGTATTACCAGCGGTAGTGCGCGAAGGCCCGGTTGGACTCGGCCATCTTGTGGGTGTCTTCGCGACGCTTGACGCTGGCGCCGAGGCCGTTGCTGGCGTCGAGCAGCTCGTTCATCAGGCGCTCGGTCATGGTCTTCTCGCGACGCTGCCGCGAGTAGGTCACCAACCAGCGCAGCGCGAGAGTCGTGTTGCGCGGGGTCTTGACCTCGATCGGCACCTGGTAGGTGGCGCCACCGACGCGGCGGCTCTTGACCTCGAGGGTCGGCTTGACGTTGTCGAGCGCGCGCTTGAGCGTGACCACCGGGTCGGTGCCGGTCTTGTCGCGGCAGCCTTCCAGGGCGCCGTAGACGATGCGCTGGGCGGTGGAGCGCTTGCCGCGCACCAGCACCTTGTTGACCAGCTGGGTCACCAACGGCGACTCGTACACCGGATCGACGACCAGCGGACGGGCTGGTGCCGGACCCTTGCGAGGCATTAGCTCTTCTCCTTCTTCGCGCCGTACTTGCTGCGAGCCTGCTTGCGGCCGCGCACACCCTGGGTGTCCAGCGAGCCACGGATGATCTTGTATCGGACGCCGGGGAGGTCCTTCACCCGGCCGCCACGAACCAGCACGATCGAGTGCTCCTGCAGGTTGTGCCCCACACCCGGGATGTACGCCGTGACCTCGATGCCGCTGGTGAGGCGGACCCGGGCGACCTTGCGCAGCGCCGAGTTCGGCTTCTTCGGGGTCGTCGTGTACACGCGTGTGCAGACGCCACGGCGCTGCGGAGAGCCCTTGAGTGCCGGGGTCTTCGCTTTGTTGACCTTGTCCTGGCGACCCTTGCGGATCAGCTGCTGGATCGTAGGCATGCGGCCTGCAATCTCCTCTTGTCGTACGGCTTGTCGAGTGGTGCGGGTTGGTGCGGGTGCTGCTCGCCCTCACCGGTCCCCGAGGTCGGGCGTGTCGCACCCTTTCCCGCAGGCCAGCCCGGCGAAATTCGCCGGTCCGGACGGTGAGCCCGTGCCGCTGGGCGCCTAGGGAAACCGGGGCGCACCGTGCGGGCACAGAACGACGACCCGGATCGCTCCGGGCACGGATGTTCACAGTACTCGTGCCCCCCGGTCGGCGCAAAATCGCCCGACTCGTTGCCGTGTGCACGGGCGCTGCCGCGTCGCTGCTGCCCGATTCGCCCGATTCATACAGCCTGGACGAGGCTCACGGCGCCGGCTGGGTTCCTCAGAACGTGTTTGGTAAGCCCGGACGGATGCGCGCGGTGATCCAGGCGTCGATCCGGCAAGGCGGGAGGAGGCCGATACCGCTGTTGTATCGGCGACGACGACAACGCAGCCGGTCGGCGTCTGGGCGCCGCGGGCGCCGGATGGGACTTACCAAACACGTTCTAAGTTGTCCGGGGCGAGTCGTCCGGGGCGAGGAAGGTCGCGGCCACGACCGAGCCGGCGGCTCCGCGAACCGCGGCATAGGGGCCGAGGGTCGACACGTGGATGCGCGCCGGCGTCACGTCGCGGCTCACCACCCGGCGATACAACTCGGCCTGCAGAGCGTCGACGAGCCACGGGGCCAGCCGCGCGTAGACCCCGCCGAGCACGATGTCGCTCACGTCCAGCAGATTGACGGCTGCGGCCAGGGCGATGCCGAGCGCCCGGCCAGCCGCGGTCAGCGCGCCGGCGACGTGCGCATCCGCGGCTCGCTCGACGAGCTCGTCGACGTCCGCGACCCGCGCCGCGCGCAGCAGGGCTTCCAGGCCGGCCAGCTGCTCGAGGCAGCCGGTGCCCCCGCAGCTGCACGGCGGACCGTCCGGGTCCACGACCACGTGGCCGAGCTCGCCGGCGAAGCCGCGCACCCCGCCGTACAGCTGCCCGTCCCGCACCACGCCACCGCCGACCCCGATCTCGCCGGACACGTGGACGAAGTCGCGCAGCCCCTCGGCGCGGCCCTCGGCGAGGGCGGCGAGGTTGGCCTCGTTGCCGGCGATCACGCTGCGTCCCAGCAACCCGGCGAGCGTCTCGGCGGCGGCGAACCCACTCCATTGCGGCAGGTTCGGCGCCCGGCGCAGCACGCCGTCCCGATCGACGAGTCCGGGCAGCGCCAGGCCCGCACCGGTGACCGGGATGCCGGCCTCGGCCCGGGCCTGGTCGGCCAGCTGCGCCGCGTGCCGCAACGTCGCGTCCGGTGCCGCCGCCCGGACGTCGAACGGCTCGACGCACTGGGCCCGAACCGTCCCGTCCAGGCCGACCACACAGGCCGCCAGGTAGTCGACGTTGACCTCGACGCCGAGACCGCCCGGGCCGCGGGGATGCAGCCGCAGCGGGCTGCCCGGCCGCCCCGGGCCCCCGCGGTCGGGGTCGAGCTCGTCGAGGAGCCCGGCGGCGAGCAGTTGGTCGGCGAGCGCCGAGACGGTGGCCCGGGTCAGGCCGGTGGCCCCGGCGACCTGCGCCCGGGTGCTGCGCCCGGCGAGCGCCACGGCCCCCAGCACGAGCACCAGGTTGTGCCGCCGGACGGTGTGCTGCCCAGCTGGGGCCAGCGTCAACGGGCGCCCAGGACGTGCTCGACGGCGAGCTGGTTCAGCCGGGCGACGCCGTAGCCGCGAGCGCCGGCCGCCTCGGCGTCGTAGTCCTCGAACGCCGACCGGTCCTTGAGCAGGTCGGCGACCGTCTCGCCGGCGGCCAGGGTGGGCGCGCCCAGCTCGGCCACCTTCGTCGCCGCGACGGCCTCGGCCACCTCCGGATCGGCCCGGAACGCCGCCGCCCGCTCACGCAGCAGCAGGTAGGTGCGCATGTTCGCCGAGGCCGAGGCCCAGACTCCGGCGATGTCCTCGGTGCGATAGGGCTTGTAGTCGAAGTGCCGCGGCCCGTCGTAGGGCGAGGCGCCGTCGAGGAAGCCGTTCTCCAGCAGGTCGACGAGGAAGAACGCGTTGAGCAGGTCGCCGTGCCCGAACACGAGGTCCTGATCGAACTTGATGCTGCGCTGGCCGTTCAGGTCGAGGTGGAACAGCTTGCCGGCCCACAGCGCCTGGGCGATGCCGTGCACGAAGTTCAGCCCGGCCATCTGCTCGTGGCCCACCTCGGGGTTCACGCCCACGATGTCGCCGTGCTCGAGCTCGGCGATGAACGCCAGCGCGTGGCCCACCGTCGGCAGCAGGATGTCACCGCGCGGCTCGTTCGGCTTGGGCTCGAGGGCGAAGCGGAGGCCGTAACCCTGCTCCTTGACGTAGGCCGCCAGGGTGTCGACGGCCTCGCGGTACCGGTCGAGCGCCGCGCGGACGTCCTTGGCGGCATCGGATTCCGAACCCTCGCGTCCGCCCCACATGACGAACGTCTGGGCGCCGAGCGACGCGGCCAGGTCGACGTTGCGCAGCACCTTGCGCAGGGCGAAGCGCCGCACCGATCGGTCGTTGCTGGTGAAGCCGCCGTCCTTGAAGACGGGGTGGGTGAACAGGTTCGTTGTCACCATCGGGACGACGAGCCCGGTGTCGTCGAGCGCCTCCTTGAGCCGCGACAGGTGCTTGTCGCGTTCCCCGTCGGACGACCCGAACGGCACCACGTCGTCGTCGTGGAAGGTCACGCCGTACGCGCCCAGTTCGGAGAGCCGATGCACCGACTCGACCGGGTCCAGCGGCGGACGGGTCGCGTCGCCGAACGGGTCGCGCGCCGGCCACCCAACCGTCCAGAGGCCGAAGCTGAACTTGTCCGCGCGCGTGGGCTGCACTGCCATGGTGACCACCTCGTCGAGATTGTTTATTGCCTAAACTTACTCCGGCGGACGGTGCGAGGAAAGCGCCGAGGGTGCTGGGCGCCCAGCACAAGGCGAGGGCCGCCCGGCTCTCGCCCGGCGGCCCTCCTCAGCGTTCGTTCAGCCTTGTTCGCGCATGGCGCGCAGGCTCTGCTTGAGTGATCCCATCGTGGCGAGGACGGCGGTGGGCTCGTAGCCGCAGTGCGCCATGCAGTTGTTGCACCGCTCGTCGCGTCCGCGCCCGTACTTCTCCCACTCGGTGGTCTCGACGAGCTCCTTGTACGTCTTCACGTACCCGTCGGCCATCAGGTAGCAGGGCCGCTGCCAGCCGAGCAGCGAGTAGGACGGGATGCCCCACGCGGTGCACTCGAAGTAGACCTTGCCCTCGAGGAAGTCGAGGAACAGCGGCGAGTGGTTCAGCCGCCACTTCTTGCGGTTGCCGCCCGAGAAGGCCTTTTTGAACAGCTCACGGGTCTCGGTGACGCCGAGGAAGTGGTCCTGGTCGGGGGCCTTCTCGTAGGCGTACGCCGGCGAGATCATCATCTGGTCGACCTTGACCTCGTCGTTGAGCATGTTCAGCACGTCGATGACGTTCTGCGGCGTGTCCGTGTTGAAGAAGGTCGAGTTCGTGGTGACCCGGAAGCCCTTCTCCTTCAGGAACCTGATCGCCTCCATCGCCTCGTCGAACACGCCCTCCTTGGCGACCGCCTCGTCGTGGCGCTCGCGGGTGCCGTCGACGTGCACGGTGAACGCGAAGTACCGCGACGGCTTGAAGTTGAACTTGTCCCAGCGCTTGCGGACCAGTTCGGCGTTCGTGCACAGGTAGACGTACTTCTTGCGCTTGACGAACTCGTCGACCATGACGTCGATCTGCGGATGCATCAGGGGTTCGCCGCCGGCGATGGAGACCATCGGAGCGCCGCTCTCCTCGATCGCCGCCACGGCGCGCTCGACCGGCATGCGCTGGCGCAGCAGGTCGTGCGGCTGCTGGATCTTGCCGCAGCCCGGGCACTTGAGGTTGCAGGCGAAAAGTGGTTCCAGCTCCACGAGCAGCGGGAACTTCTCCCGCTTGTGCAGCTTCTGGTTGAACAGGTACCAGCCAACCCGCGCCGATTGGCGCATGGGGATAGCCATTAGTCCGCAACCTCCTTGGGGAGCGAGAACTTGATGTCTTCGTGCGTGACGACACGCTCGTCGACCTCGACGGGGCCCAGCGCGCGGAGCATGCCGATGACCTCGTCGACGAGATGGGGCGGGGCGGATGCGCCCGCGGTGATGCCGATGGTGCCGGTCTGCTCGATCCACTCGGGCAGGATGCCGCCGGCGTCGTCGACCAGGTACGAACGAGTGCCCGCCCGCTCGGCGACCTCGACCAGGCGCAGCGAGTTGGACGAGTTCTGCGAGCCGACGACCAGGATCAGGTCGGACTCGTCGGCGATGGCCCGGACCGCGTCTTGCCGATTCGTGGTCGCGTAACAGATGTCCTCGGTCGGCGGCGATTCGATGAGCGGGAACCGCCGGCGCAGCACGTCCACGACCTGGTTGGCGTCTTCGAGCGCCAAGGTCGTCTGGGTCAGGAAGGCCACCTTGGCCGGGTCGTCGACCTCGATCCGCTCGGCCTCGGCCGGACTCTGCACGAGCTGGATGCGCCCCTCGCCCAGGGTGCCCTCGGTCTCGTCGTGACCGTCGTGGCCGATGAGCAGCACATTGTCACCGCGGCCGAGGAACCGCTTCGCCTCGGTGTGCACCTTGGCGACGAGCGGGCACGTGGCGTCGACGACGGTGAGCTTGCGCCGGGCCGCCTCCTCGCGCACCGCCGGGGCGACGCCGTGCGCGGAGAACACCACGGTGGTGCCGTCGGGCACCTCTTCGAGCTCGTCGACGAACACCGCGCCCTGCGACTGCAGGTCGGCGACGACGTGGGCGTTGTGCACGATCTGCCGCCGCACGTACACCGGCCGCGGGTAGCGGCGCAGCGCCTGCTCGACGATGTCGATGGCCCGCTCGACGCCGGCGCAGAACGAGCGCGGTGCGGCCAGCACGATGCGGCGCGGCCCGGCCAGGTCGGCCCAGCGCCGCAGCGCCGGGGCGAGACGGCGCAGCGTCATCAACGCCCGAGCGCCGGCCGAGACGGTGGCCAGGCGCGCCACCGGCATGTGTGCGGTGTCGACGATGACCCGGACGACGGCAGTCGGCGGGCGATCCGCCTCACCACCGAGCGCCCGCACGAGGGCCGCCGATTCCATGTCGACGGCGAGCGCGCCCGTCTTGGCGAGCTTCTCGCGCTCGACGCCGCCGACGATCTTGTCGGTGCTGACCATGGGGCCGGTGTGGACGCGCATGCCCATCCGGCGTAGCTCGGCCACCAGGGGCGAGGCCGCGCGCAGGATGATCCGCCCATGCTCGTCGCGGACCTCGCTCGCGACCACGACGTCGCCCGGACGCAGCGACGGATCGAGGCCGCCGGCCACCCCGGCCACGACGAGAGCGTCCGGGGCCAGCTCGGCGAGGCGCGGCAGCCACCGGCGCACCCGCTCGGGCCCCATGCCACAACGCTCGACCGTCGCCCCGGGCACGCGTCCCTTCAAGGCCGCGTATTCAGTGCGCAATGCCGCAACGACCACCAACCCAGTCATGCTCTTACCCCGCCTTTCGCGAAACCGCGCGCCACCACTGGCTGCCGCTCGGGTGGACACGCAGTTCCGCACCACGCCTCCGGCGCGGGCCGCGTCGCGGCGGCGGGGCTCTTCGCGCGAGCGCTCATCGCGTTGTGGTCACTCGGCGTCATCGTTGCCTCGCTAGGTAGCGGCCGAGCGCGCTGATCGGGAAGAGCAGCCGGTACATCTCGTAGTTGATGTAGAAGTCGCCGGGGAAGCCGGTGCCGGTGAACAGCTCCTCGTCCCAGCCACCGTCCGCGCGCTGCGTCTCGACGAGGTAGCGCACCCCGCGATCGACCGCGGCGGTGTGCTCGCCGGCCGCCAGCAGAGCGAGCAGCGCCCAGGCGGTCTGCGAGGCGGTCGACTCGCCGCGCCCGTGCCAGGAAGCGTCGACGTAGGAGCGAAGGTCCTCACCCCAGCCGCCGTCCTCGTTCTGGTGCTTCTCCAGCCAGCGCACCGCCCGCCGAATCGAGGGGGCATCGACAGCGACACCCGCCGCGATCAGCGCCGGGACGGCCGCGCCGGTGCCGTACAGGTAGTTGGCGCCCCAGCGTCCGAACCAGGAGCCGTCGGTCTCCTGGTTGTCGAGCAGCCACTGCACCCCGCGACGGCCCTCAACCGTGTCGATGCCGCCTACGTGCGCCAGCGCCTCGACGACGTGCGCGGTGACATCGGCGCTCGGCGGGTCGGTGACGGCGCCGAAGTCGCAGAACGGCAGCTTGTCGATGAGCCGGCTGACGTTGTCTGCGTCGAACGCTCCCCAGCCGCCGTCGCGCGACTGCATGCCGACCGTCCAGGCCAGGCCGCGCTCGACGGCGCCGGCGATGCCCGGCACGGTCGCGGCGCCCACCCGGTGCAGCGCGAGCGCGACCTCGGCGGTGTCGTCGATGTCGGGGTAGTTGTCGTTGGCGAACTCGAACGCCCACCCGCCCGGCGCGAGCTTGGGCCGGCGCACCGCCCAGTCGCCGACGACCGTGACTTCCTCGGCGAGCAGCCATTCGGCGGCCCGCTTGACCGCTGGATCGGACGGCTGCGCGCCGGCGTCGAGCAGGGCAGTGACGGCCAGGCAGGTGTCCCAGACCGGCGACTGGCAGGCTTCCATCCACCGGATGGGCCCGTCGGGGGTCTGCTCGTGCATGGTGAAGTCGTCGATGCCACGCAGCCCGGCAACGATCACCGGGTGGTCGAGCGGGTAGCCCAGCAGGTGCAGCGCCAGGATCGAGTAGACCAGCGGGGGCTGGATGCCGCCCCACCCACCGTCGGCTTCCTGGCGGGCGATGATCCACTCGGCGGCGCGCCGGAACGCCATCTTGCGTCCGGGCTTGATCGGCGAGCGGTGGTAGAGCTTCAGGACGCGGTCGAGAGCGCCGAACGCCGAGGCGGTGAACCCCGTCTTGGCCGGGGGCGGCGTGACGCCGGTGCGCAGCTCGTCCACGTGGAACGGCAGCGGCCGCACCGGGCGCGACGTGGCAACCACCGTCATCGCAACGGCGGTCTGCCGAGCCCAGCAGCCCCAGTCGTACGGGTTGAGCGGCGCCCACGACGGCAGCAGCACCATCTCCGGCGGCATGGCGGGCAGCGTGTCCCACGACCACTCGCCGAACAGGGCCAGCCAGATGCGAGTGAACACGCGGGTGGCCTCGAGGCCACCGTTGGAGATCACGAACTCGCGCGCCTTGACGAGGTGAGCATCGTGCGGGTCGTCTCCAGCAAGGCGCAGCGCCGTGTAGGCCTCGACGGTCACCGACAGGTCGCCCGGGCCGCCGTAGAACGTCGCCCAGGTGCCGTCGCTGCGCTGCTGCGAGCGGATCCAGCGGGCCGTCTGCTCGAGCTCGTCCGCGCGCAGGATGCCCAGGAACTGGCGCAGCAGCAGGTCCTCGGCGTCCATCGTGACGTTGGTTTTGAGGTCGCCCTTCCACCACCCGGCGTCGTCCTGCCGGCCCTCGAGATGGGCACGGGCCCGCTCGACAGCAGCACGGGCATCGGTTGGGAGCGTCACCTTGATCCTCTTTCAGTGGTCGCGATCAACAACGTAGCGCGCGACTGCGACGAGGTCGTCGACGACGGGCTGTGGTGAGGGCAACGCATCCAGGCGCCCGAGGGCCCGAGCGAGGTGAGCGTCGGCCTCGCGCGCCGCCCAATCGATGCCGCCCGCTTCCTCGATGAGTTTGGTGGCGAGGACTACGTCCTCCTCGGTGCTGGGCGCGCCGCCGGCGAGCAGGTCGGCCAGGCGGCGCGACGCGTCGGTGCCGGCGGTCAGGGCCGCGACCACCGGCGCCGAACGCTTGCCGGCGCGCACGTCGGAGGACGCCGACTTGCCGGTGACCGCCGGGTCGCCGGTGATGCCGAGGATGTCGTCGACGAGCTGGAAGGACATGCCGAGCTCGTGCCCGTAGTCGTGCAGTGCGGCGACGACCTCGGCCGACGCCCCCGCGGCCAGCGCCCCGATGGACGCCGAGCAGGCGAGCAGCGCCGCCGTCTTGCCCGCCTCCATGTGCAGCACGTCGTGCACCGTCACGTCGGGGGCGGATTCGAAGTGCAGGTCGTCGGACTGCCCGCTGATCAGGCGCTGGGTGGCCGTGAGCAGGCACGGCAGGGCCCGATGGCCGCGCTCACCGTCGCCGGCCACCACCTCGATCGCGCAGGTGAGCATCGCGTTGCCGGCGAGGATCGCCTGGCCCTCGCCGTACACCGCCCAGCCGGTGGGGCGGTGGCGCCGCTCGAGGTCGCGGTCCATGACGTCGTCGTGCAGCAGCGAGAAGTTGTGCACCAGCTCGACGGCTGCCGCTCCGGCCAGGCCGTCGTCGACCGTGCCGCCGCCGGCCTGCGCCGACATGACCGCCAGCGTGGGCCGGATCGCCTTGCCGCCGCCGGCGCTCACCGGGTTGCCGTCGCGGTCGCACCAGCCGAGCTGGTAGGACGCGATCAGCTGCATGCGCTGGTCGTCCAGCGTGGCCACTGCGGCGTGCAGTGCCTGCTGGATCGGTTCACGCATCCGGCCGATGACCTCAGGGGCGGTGCGACTCATGCGGCGACCTCCAGTGCCGGGACCTGCAACACGTCGTCGGCGGCGGCGATGCCGCTACGAACGGCGCTCTCCATCGTGTCTGGCCAGCCCGTCGCCGTCCACGACCCGGCCAGCCATAGGCCGTCCAGGCCGGATCGGGGTCCCGGCCGCAACGCCGCGGTGCCGGGTGCTTGCCGGAACGTGGCCCGGCGCTCACGCGTGACGAACGCGTCGACCACGGTGGCCCGCGCCGCGGCCGGCAGCAACCGGGCCAGCTCGTCGATGTAGCGCGCCTGGATGGACTTGCTGGGCTCGTCGATGATCGCATCGGCCGCCGAGACGGTGACCGCCAGATACTGCCCGCGCTCCAGGCCGGACGTATCGGTGCGATCGAAGAACCACTGCACCGGCGAGTTGACGGCGGCGGCGAACGCCAGGTCGGTGACCTGCCGGTCATAGACGACGTGGACGTTCACGATCGGGGCGGCCCCGAGCCCCTCGGCCCGAGCGACGGGGGTACCGCGCAACGCCGGGACCGCGGCCAGCGCCTCGTCGTGCGGCACCGCCAGCACCACGGCGTCGGCCGCCCACTCACGCGTGCCGTCGCGTCCACGGGCCCGCACCGACCCCGCATCGACGGACTCGACGCGGTGCGACAGCAGCACCTCGACGCCGGCCTTGTCCAGCGCCCGCTGCGCCTTGGTGGAATGCACTTCGCCGAGCGGAACGCCGGCGTAGCCCACGTCCGCGGCCGCGGCATGGTCGAGCAGCCCGGTGCGGAACACCTTCGCGGCCAGCGCCAGCGACGCGTCGTCCGGGGCGAGGTTCAACGTCGCGACGGCGACGATGCCCCACAGCGCGTCGATGGTCGCGTCGTTCTGGCCGTGCTCGCGCAGGAAGGCGCCCAACGTGCGATCGTCCAGCGAGGCATCCGAAGGGTCGAGGCGGCGCAGCGCCAGGGCGCCCCGGACGGCCCGCAACCTGTCGCCTGGGCTGAGCAGCCCGTAGCGAATCAGGGCGCCGGTCAGGTGTGCCGGCGCCGGCACACCGGCCGGCCGCGACAGCCGGGCCCGGCGCCCGTCGGCGCGCAGTACCGGGATGTTCAGCCGGGGCTGCAGGACGACGTCGGCCTCGGCGTCCAGTCGCTTGATCAGCCACTGGTAGGAGTCGCAACAGCGCAGGAACACGTGCTGACCGTTGTCGATCGACAGGTCGCCCCGCTTGAACGAGAACGCCGCCCCGCCCAGGCGCGGACGCCCGTCCAGCAACGTTACGGAACGCCCGGCATCGGCCAGGCGCAGCGCGGCGGTGATGCCGGCGAGCCCCCCGCCGACCACGACATCACTCATGCCCGCCCCCGCGCGAGCGAGCGGGCAGCGACGCGCAGCTTGTCCCGGGTGGGCAGCGAGGCTCGTCCGCGCATGACGATCGACGGGTCGGCGGCGATGCGGCCGAGCAGTTCGCGGTAGATGCCGGCCATCGCGGCGCAGCAGGCGGCGCTGCGCCGGTCGAGCAGCGGCAGCAATTCCAACCCGCGGTCGTACCAGCCCCACGCCCGGGCAGCCTCGAACCGGACGAGCTCGGCGAGGCGGCCGTCCTGCGGATCGAGCGTGCCGTCGGGTCGGGTCGAAAGCGTCACGTCGAACAGGTCGAGGTCGCGCTTGGGCAGGTAGATGCGCCCGTTGCCGAGGTCTTCGCGGATGTCGCGGAGGATGTTCGTCAGCTGCAGCGCGACGCCCAGGGCATCGGCCAGCTCGGCCGTCCGGGCCGGATCGCCCGTCGGGACGAACACGCCGAGTGACAGGCGTCCGATCGAGCCGGCGACGCAGCGGCAGTACTCGACGAGCTGGTCGAGGTCGTCGTAGGTGCGCCCGGTGACGTCCATCTCGCAGCCGTCGACCAGCTCACCGAACGCATCGAGCGGGATCGGCAGGTGCCGCGCCGCGTCGTCCAGCGCGAGGTACACCGGGTCGTCCTGGTGCTCGCCAGGTGCCGTGGCCCCGGCTCGGGCGGCCGCGAGCTGGCGCAGCTTCTCCTCCGGGGGCAGGTCGCCGTCGCCGATGTCGTCGATGCGGCGCGCCACGGCGTACACCGCCGAGAGCGCACGCCGCTTGGGCGCCGGCAGCAGCCGGATGCCCCAGGAGAAGTTGCGCGCCTGCTCGCGGGTGATGCGCTCGCAGAGTTCGTACGCCTCGTCGACCTGGCTCACGCGCGGCCGATCCAGAGCCGGGCCGCCTCACGGGCGGTGCGTCCCTTGGCCGGTCGGACCGTACGCGCGAGTACGTCGTATTCGGCGCGGCGCAGCGCGACAGCGGTCGCGAGCCCACCGCCGACGAATCCGGCGATCGCCAGTCGGGGCCAGCCGTGCAGCCGGTGCACCAAGGCGCGGCCGGGGTGCAGCATCCCCCGCGCGAGCGCGACATGGGTTGCGACAGCGACGCGCACGGTCGGGCCAGTGGTCGAAGCCAGCGCGTCGTCGAGCTGGACGCCCGGGATGTAGACGCGGCCGGCTCGAGCATCCTCGCCGACGTCCTGGCAGTGCTCGAGCACTTGCAGCGCGTTGCACACCGCGTCGGAGTCGGCGACGTTCTGCTCGGTCGCCGCCTCGGCGATGTGCAGCACGATGCGACCGACCGGTGCCGCCGAGTAGTCGCAGTAGTGGAGCAGATCGGCGAGGCTCGCATACTTGCTCACCCGCTGGTCGATGCGGTTCGCCTCGATCAGATCGAGGAACGGCGACAGCGGGGTACCGCTGTCCTCGACGAGCGGCCGCAGGGCCCGAACCACCGGCAGCACGGCCCTACCCGACGGTAGGGCCCGGACGTCCGCGTCGATCACGTCGAGCAGGGCGAGTCGGTCGCCCGGCGCTTCGTCACCGACGTCGTCGACGAACCGGGCGAACGAGTAGGCGCGCATGAGCTTGTCGCGCGGGTCCTTGGGCAGGACGCGCAGCGCGACCGGGAAGTTCTCCTTGCCGGCCTGAGCGGCCGAGGCAGCGGCCAGACGCTCGAGTACGGCGGAGGCTTCGGCCTCCGACAGATCCGCACCCATCGCATGTCTCCTGGTGGTCGTGAAAGTGCCGTGCCGACAGGACGCCACAACAAGCGCTCGCCGCGCAACACTATTCCTGGCGTGTTCCAAGGATATGACCGAGGGCGGTTCGGCCCCGATCATCGGCTAATCTTCGCTGCGTGGCGTCCTTTGATCTGGCCGGGTTGGTCGAACAGCGCGGCAACGAACGGTATGACCTGCAGTCGCGCTACGTGAACCCGCAGCTCACACGCATGCTGCACGCCATCGGTTTCGACAAGGTATACACCCGGGCTGAGGGTGCCTACCTCTACGACGACACGGGCGCTGACTACCTCGACCTGCTCGCCGGCTTCGGCGTATTCGCGCTGGGCCGGCACCACCCCGTTGTGCGGCAGGCCATCCACGACGTGATCGATCTCGGGCTCGCCGACCTGACCCAGTTCGACGCCCCGCCGCTCGCCGGGCTGCTGGCCGAGAAGCTGCTGGCCAAGACACCGCATCTCGACCGCGTCTACTTCGGCAACAGTGGCACCGAGGCGGTCGAGGCTTCGCTCAAGTTCGCCCGCTTCGCGACCAAGCGCAGGCGCATCCTGTACAGCGATCACGCGTTCCACGGCCTGACCACGGGGTCACTGTCGGTGAACGGCGCCGCCGAATTCCGCAAGGGCTTCGACCCGCTGCTGCCCGACGCCGCGATCCCGTTCGGCGACCTGGACGCCCTGCGTCGCGAGCTGCGCAAGGGCGACGTTGCCGGACTGATCGTCGAGCCGATCCAGGGCAAGGGCGTGGCCATCGTGCCGCCCGGGTTCCTGGCCTCGGCCGCCGAGTTGCTGCACGAACACAAGGCGCTGCTCATCGCCGACGAGGTGCAGAGCGGTATCGGGCGTAGCGGCGAGTTCTGGTCCTACCAGTACGACGACGTCGAGCCCGACATCGTGGTGGCGGCCAAGGCGCTGTCGGGGGGTTACATCCCGGTCGGAGCGACGCTTGCCCGTGACGAGGTCTTCACCAAGGTTTTCTCCACGATGGACCGCGTCCTGGTCCACGACTCGACGTTCGGCTCGAACGCCCAGGCGATGGCCGCCGGGTTGGCGACGCTGCACGTCTTCGAGGTCGAAGGTGTCGTCGAGAACGCGCGCAAGGTCGGCGAGGTGCTGCACGGTCGATTGACCGAGCTGATCGACCGCTACGAGATGCTCGCCGACGTCCGCGGACGCGGGTTGATGATCGGCATCGAGTTCGGCCGCCCGTCCTCGTGGAAGCTTCGCCCGGCCTGGACGGCGCTGCAGGCCGCGCGTAAGGGGCTGTTCGCGCAGACGGTGGTGCACGCGCTGTTCCACCGGCACCGCATCCTCACCCAGGTGTCCGGCGATCACCTGGAAGTGATCAAGCTCATCCCGCCGCTGAACATCGGCGAGGCCGAGGTCGACCGGTTCATGACCGCGTTCATCGACGTCATGGACGAAGCGCACCGTGGTCAGGGCCTCATGTGGGACTTCGGCAAGTCACTCATCAAGCAAACCCGCAACAAATAGCAATCAGGCCCAGATCTGTCGAAGATAGGCTGCCGCCGTGGCGGTCGTCCTGACGATCTTCGCAGCGGTTGCCGTGGTGATGCTGGCCTACATCGGCTCGCCCGCCGGGACTGGACCCGCGCCGACGAACTCGCGGATGCCGTGTTCGAAGTAGAAGGGCTTGCGCCGCAGTTCGACCTCGCGTTGTGGCGGAACGTGCGGAATCGCATCGCGCTCGTGCTCAACCAGACTGGCTGAGCACGAGCGGACCGCTCGTACACGGGCCGGGCGGATGTACTCGGCCTCGGCCGCGGGTAGCACTTGATCATCTCTGCCGATGTGACCATCGGTGGTCCATTAACCCGAAATGATCAAGGACCAGAGGTCGGCGGGTCAGACGTCGAGTAAGCGGCGCTCGGCCGGCGAGAACATGGGCCAGCCGCGTTGACGCTCAGGCCCAGTCGTCGCTGGTGTCGCGGCGGCCGAGCGGCGACAGTGTGCCGAGGTGGCCGAGCTTGTCGGGGTTGACGAATCCGCGGATCGTCTGGATCCGGTCACCGACGATCTCAATGCCGATGAGGCTGATCAGGGCGCCGTCGGCGTCGAAGAACATCGCCCCGGGCTCGCCGTTGATCTCCACCGGACGCATCGTGATGCCCATCAGCGTTGCCCGCCGGGTCAGCCCGAGCACGAGACGGGCCACGTTCTGGCCGCCATGCACCGCCCGCTTGAGGCCGGAGCCCTTCTCGCCGCCGTCGCCGTAGAACAGTGCGTCGCCGGCCAGCAGCGACACCAGCCCGTCCAGGTCGGCGCCGGCGCACGCGGCCAGGAAGCGCTGCGCGAGCTCGGTGCGCTGCGACCGGGACGTCTCGAAGCGCGGCTTGCCCGCCTCGACGTGGCGCCGGGCCCGGGTGGCGAGCTGGCGGCAGTTGGCCTCGCTCTTGCCGACGATCGGGGCGATGTCGGCGTACTCGTAGGCGAAGACGTCGTGCAGCAGGAAGACCGCCCGCTCGACCGGCGACAGCGTCTCCAGCACGACGAGAAACGCCATCGACAGCGAGTCGGCGGTCTCCACGACATCAGCCGGCCCGGCCGCGGGATCGGTGAGCAGCGGCTCGGGCAGCCACGGCCCGACGTAGCTCTCGCGCCGCACCCGGGCCGAACGCAGCGCGTCGATCGAGAGCCGGGTCGTCACGGTCGCGAGGTACGCCTTGGGCGAGGCGACGCCCTCCAGGTTCGCGGTGCTCAGCCGCACGAACGCGTCCTGCACGACATCCTCCGCCTCGCTGACACTGCCGAGCATCCGGTACGCGATGGCGAACGCATACGGACGCAGGTCGCGATACATCTCCTCCAGCGCGGTCATGCCACCAAACTAGGCGGCCCAGGCTGCTCATCCGAGGCCCGGCCGAACAGCTCAGTCGAGGCCGGCGCGGAATCCCTCGCGGTAGGTCGCGAATCTGGGCTTCCAGTCGAGGGTCGCCTTGGCCTTGGCGTTCGACGCACCGCGGACCCGCGTCATCACCGACACGACGATCTCACCGCCGAGGAGGCGTCCGAGCCAGGTCGGAACATGACGCGGTGCGGGCGCGCCGATCGCTTGGGCGAAATCAGGCAGCCAGGTAGCAATCTCGACCGGCTCGTCGTCGCACACGTTGTAGATGCCCGGTGCCCCGTGGTCGACGGCCGCGACCGTGGCAGCGGCCGCGTCGGACAGGTGACAGAACGACCAGACGCCCTGGCCGTCACCGACGATCGGGAACCGCCGCTTGCGCACCAGCTGGGCGATGTCGCCGTCACCCGTCATGTTGCTGCCCGGCCCGTAGAAACCGCCGTAGCGCAGCACGATCCCCTCCAGGTCTGCCTTCCCGACGGCCTGTTCGAGGTGCTGGATGGCGGCGAACGAGCGACGCTGGTTGGCCGGCGGGCTCGGGTCGAGCGGGTCCTCCTCGGCCTTGACGCGACTGCCGGCGCGCTCGAGGGGCCAGCCCGCGAAGCTCTGCGCGATGAACCGGCGCGCTCCGGCCGCCTGCGCGCCGGCAAGCAGGTTGTCGGTGCCCTCGGTGCGCAGCCGGTTGGTGAGCGCGAACTCCTGGTCGAACTTCCGGAAGCTCTTGATCTGGGAGAGCGCGGTCAGCTGGTGGATCACCACGTCCGGCCGCGCGGCGCGGACGGCGGCCACGACCGACTCACGATCGAGCGCGTCCGCGACGACTGCCTCCGCGCCGGCCTGGCGTACCGCCGCGCTCTTGGCTTCTGATCGGGTCAACGCCGTGACGTCGTGCCCGGACGCCACGAGTTGCGGCAGCAGGTGCTGACCCAGTGCGCCGGTTCCACCGGCGACGAGGATTCTCATTTCTTGCTCCTTCCACGGTTGTCGTACCCGTAGACGGGGCGGCTACTTCTTGCGTGACACCTTGCGACGTGACGTGGGCGACATCTGCTGCAGGTCGTCGAAGCTCATCGCCGGTCCGCTGATCTCGGTCTTGGGCCCGTTACCCGCCCGCAGCCCGTTGATGACGAGGTCGAGGTGTCGGTGGCCCAGGCCGTCGTTGACCTCGCGAGGGAACGGCCCGGGCAGCGGCCGCGACATCCGCACGATGAGCGTCCCGATGTCGGCGAACGTGACGTCGCGCCGCAGGGTGCCGGCGCGATGCGCCGCATCGATGACGCCCTGCATCAGGTCACTGCCGGCCGTCCGAGCCTGAGTCATCTCCTCGTCGTCCAGCGCGATCTCGTCCAGCAACGCCGGGATCACCGCGCCGGTACGGATATCCAGCGCCCGGTGCATGTAGCGCACGAGCGCCTCGAACGGGTCGGACTCGTCCTCGACGGCCCGCCGGGCCTCGTCGGCGGTGCGCTCCAGCGCGTCGAGCACGACGGCGCGCATCAGGGTGTGCCGGTCCGGGAAGCGGCGATACAGGGTGGCGATTCCGGTGCCGGCCCGGCGGGCGATGTCGTCGAGGGGCACCCCGGGTCCGCGCTCGACGAACGCGTCGCGGGCGGCGGCGAGGATGCGGTCGCGGTTGTGCTGGGCGTCCGCGCGCAGCGGCCGGGCTCCGTCGAGTTGCGGCATCGGGACCACCTCCTCGCCCGCCACGCTAGCAGCTATCCGGAGAAGATTTCTCCAGATTATGTGGAGACCTATCCTCCGGATGGTGCTAGCGTGGGGCTCGACGCAACCGGAGGAAGTTCCTCCAGATCACTCTGAATCACTCAGGAGGACGCCATGAGCATCACGATGGCCAAGCCGGAGACCGACCGGCGCACCACCCTCGTCGTCTTCGCCGGCCTGCTGCTCGCGATGTTCATCTCGGCGCTGGACCAGACGATCATGGCCACGGCGCTGCCCACGATCGCCGGCGATCTCGGCGGGCTCAGCCAGCTCACCTGGGTCGTCACCGTGTACGTCCTGGCGGCGGCGGCCACCACGCCGGTGTGGGGCAAGCTCAGCGACCAGTTCGGCCGCAAGGGCCTGCTGCAGGCGGCGATCGCGACGTTCCTGGTCGGCTCGGTGCTGTCGGGCATCGCGACGAGCATCGGAGAGCTCATCGCGTTCCGGGCGCTTCAGGGCATCGGCGGCGGCGGGCTCATGACCCTGGCCATGGCCACGGTGGGCGACCTCGTGTCGCCGCGCGAACGCGGCCGCTACCAGGGCTACATCCAATCCGTCTTCGTGCTGGCCAGCGTCGCCGGACCGCTGCTCGGCGGCGTCTTCGTCGACCACCTGTCCTGGCGCTGGGTCTTCTACCTCAACGTGCCGATCGGAGCGGTGGCGCTCACCCTGCTGCGTCACCAGCCCGCGGTTGCGGCACGTCGGCGCGATGCCCGGATCGACGTCCTCGGCGCCGGTCTGCTGGCCGCCGCGATCAGCGCCGGCATGCTCGTCACGGTGTGGGGCGGTGACCGCTACGCCTGGGGCTCACCGGAGCTGCTCGGCCTGGCCGCTGTCGCGCTGACCCTGCTCGGCGCGTTCGGGTGGCAGGAGCACCGCGCGGCCGAGCCGGTCCTGCCGCTGCGCCTCTTCCGCGATCGGGTGTTCGTCGTGGTCGGCGTCGGCGCGTTCCTCGCGACCCTGTCGCTATTCGCCGCGATCGTGTTCATGCCGCTGTTCTTCCAGCTCGTCACCGGCGCGACGGCGACAACGTCCGGCCTTCTGATCATTCCGATGCTGCTGACCAGCACGATCAGCACGATCGCGTCCGGGCGGATCATGGCCCGCACCGGCCGGTACAAGATCTTCCCGGTCCTCGGCTTCGCGATCATGTGCCTCGGCCTGGCATTGCTGTCCACTGTGGACGCATCGAGCGGGCGCGGGCCGGCCATCGCCTACCTGTGCGTGTTCGGGCTCGGGTTCGGATCGGTCACCCAGGTGCTCGTCGTCGCGATCCAGAACACCGTCGACCGGCGTGAGATCGGCACCGCGACAGCGTCGGTGAACCTGTTCCGGGCCATCGGCGGTTCGCTCGGCGTGGCGGTCTACGGCGCCGTATTCGCCGGCGGGATGCGGCACTGGCTACCGCGCCGGCTCGGCGATCACCTGCCCGACGGCGTCGACGCGCACGGCATCCAGACCAGCCCCGACCACATCCGGGCGCTGCCCGCCGGCGTGCAGCAGGGCATCGCCCAGTCGGTCGCCGACGCCTTGCACCTCGTGTTCCTCACCGCGGCCCCGGTGGCCGCGGCCGGCTTCCTCGTCGTCCTCTACCTCCGTGAACGTCCACTACGGCGCGACTCGGCGCCTTCGAGAAAGGAATCGTCATGACCGACACCGCCAATGAGATCCGCTCCCTGGGTGAGCGCTGGGTCGACGCCGAACTGCGCGGGGACGCCGATGCGCTCGACGCGCTGGCCGTCGCCGACTTCGCCCTGGTCGGCCCGCTCGGCTTCGTCCTCACCCGTCAGCAGTGGCTGGGCCGCTTCGGCAATGGCGACTTCGAGATGCACTCGCTGACCTGGGACGAGGTCGAGGTGCGCGACTACTGCCCCGCGGCCATCGCCATCGGACGGCAGACCCAGCAGGCGTCCTACCGGGGCGCACCGTCGGACGGCCAGTTCCGCGTCACGCACATCGCCATTCGGGTGGACGGCCGGTGGCTGCTGGCCGGCATGCACCTGAGCCCGATCGGCGCCTTCCGCCCGCCGGCAAACGCAGGAGACTGATACCCATGGCCGTTGCGCTGAACCACACCATCGTCCAAGTCCGCGACAAGCGGGCCTCGTCCCGGTTCCTCGCTGATCTCCTGGGTGTCGCCGCGCCGGTTCCGTTCGGGCCGTTCCTGGTCGTGCAGGTCGACAACGACGTCTCGCTCGACTTCGTCGACGTGCCCGACCCGAAGCCGCAGCACTACGCGTTCCTGGTCGGCGAGCCCGAGTTCGACGCCATCTTCGGACGGATCCGCGAGCGGAGCCTGCCGTACTGGGCCGACCCGTTCCATCGCGAGCCCGGCGAGATCAACACCCACGACGGCGGCCGCGGCGTCTACTGGGAGGACCCCGACGGGCACAACCTGGAGATCATCACCAAGCCCTACGGCAGCGGCTAGCGGCCTGCGCTGGCGCCGCCGCCGCCGTGCAAGTTGTCAGCGCTTCGCGACGTCATAGCGTCGCGAAGCGCGGACAACTTTGGTATCCACAGGCTGGCTGCTTATCCACAGATTGCCGGACGGCCTGTCGGGCGAGGTCGCGGTCCACCATGGTCGAGGCCATGACATCGACCTTCGCCCCACGCCGGCAGCGCGTGCTCCCGCCGCGCACCGGCAGCCGCCTCGTGACGGTGCCGGAAGAGCTGGCCCACCTCGGGGCGCGGCAGCACGGTGTTCTGCATCGCGACCAGCTCCGTAGTCGCGGCCTGGGCCTGACCCACGTCCGGGCGGCCGTCGCCGCCAAACGATGGCAGCTCGTTGGTCGCAGGGTCGTGGTCATGCATAACGCCGGTCTGACTCAGCGCCAGCGCGAGTGGACGGCTGTGCTGTTGCCCGGCAAGCCGGCGGCACTGGCCGGGCTGAGCGCAGCGGCAGCGGGTGGCCTGCTCGGATTCGAGTCGGACGACGTGCACATCGTGGTCGCGCACAATACGCACACGCGCATACCTGAATGGGTGCGGATTCACGAGTCGCGGCGGTTCACCCCCGCCGATATCCACCGAGGCGACGAACCACCTCGCACGTCGCTCGCCCGATCGGTGATCGATGCGGCGACGTGGTCGACGTCGCCGCGACGGGCGTGCGCCATCCTCTGCGCGTCCGTCCAGCAGCGATTGACCAGCCCCGAGCGGCTGGACGTCGAACTACGTCGCGCCGGGGCGATCCGCCATGCCGCGATCATGCGCCAGATCCTGGGTGACATCTCCGGAGGTGGGCACACATTGGCGGAGATCGACCTGACCGCGCTGGCCCGCCGCGCTGGCTTGCCGCCGCCACGACGGCAGGTCCTGCGCCGGGAGCCGAGCGGCAAGGCCCGGTACGTCGACGCCGAGGTCGATCTTCCGGACGGCACCGTGCTCGCGGTGGAGGTCGACGGCGCGGTGCACCTGCAGCCCACGTCCTGGTGGGACGACACGGCTCGGCAGAACGAACTGACCATCGGTGGTCATCCCGTCCTGCGGTTCCCCACGCCGGTGATCCGCCTTGATCCCGACACGGTCGTCGACCAGCTGCGGCGAATCAAAGCCGCGCACACCCCGTGCTGAGCGAGGTTGTCCGCGCTTTGCGACGTCTGGACGTCTCGAAGCGCGGACAACTTGGGAGAGACGGCAGCGGCCGGACCCCCGGGAGGGGATCCGGCCGCTGGCCGTCTTTGTTAGCGGTAGTCGTTGTACCCGTAGTCGTCCAGTGGGACGGCCGGGCCCAGCGTCTGACTGCCGCCGAAACCGTAGTAGTCGTTCTCGTCGTATCCGGCCATCGAGAACGCGGCCGCGCGCGCCTCCTCGGTCGGGTTCACCTCGACGTTGCGGTACCGCGGAATGCCGGTACCGGCCGGGATGAGCTTGCCGATGATCACGTTCTCCTTGAGACCGACCAGCGAATCGCTCTTCGCCGAGATCGCGGCGTCGGTGAGCACGCGGGTCGTCTCCTGGAACGAGGCGGCCGACAGCCACGACTCGGTGGCCAGCGACGCCTTGGTGATACCCATCAGCACCGGACGTCCGGCCGCCGGCTCAGCGCCCTCGGCCACCACCCGGCGGTTCTCCGACTCGAACGACGTGCGCTCGACCAGCGAACCGGGCAGGAACTCCGTCGCTCCCGAATCGATCACCGTGATGCGCTTGAGCATCTGCCGGACGATCACCTCGATGTGCTTGTCGTGGATGGCCACACCCTGGCTGCGGTAGACCTCCTGCACCTCGCGCACCAGGTGCTGCTGCACCTCGCGCGGTCCCATGATCCGCAGCACATCGTGCGGGTTGACCGCACCGCTGACCAGCTGCTGACCCACCTCGACGTGCTCGCCCTCGCTGATGAGCAGCCGAGCCCGGCGCGAGATCGGGTACTCGCGCTCCTCGCTGCCATCGTCGGGGGTGACGACCACTCGGCGCGTCGAGCCCTTGGTGCCGTCGGACTCCTCGACGCGCGCCCGGCCGGCCGTCTCGGTGATCGGCGCGACACCCTTCGGGACGCGGGCCTCGAACAGCTCGCCGACACGGGGCAGACCGTGCGTGATGTCCTCACCGGCGATACCACCGGTGTGGAACGTCCGCATCGTCAGCTGTGTGCCGGGCTCGCCGATCGACTGGGCGGCGATGATGCCGACCGCCTCGCCGACGTCGACGAGCTTGCCCGTGGCCAGCGAACGGCCGTAGCAGGCCGCGCAGGTACCGAGCGCCGAGTCACACGTGAGCACCGAGCGCACGCGCACCTCGGTCACGCCCCGCGCGATCAGCTCGTCGATGAGCACATCGCCCAGATCGGTGCCGGTCGCGGCCACGGTCACGCCGTCGACCTCGACGTCCTCGGCGAGCATGCGTGCGTACACGCTCGTCTCGGCGTACGGGTCCTTGATCAACGTGCCGTCCGGACCCTTGGTGGCGACCTGCAGCATCAAGCCGCGGTCGGTACCGCAGTCGTCCTCGCGGACGATGACGTCCTGCGACACGTCGACCAGACGCCGGGTCAGGTAACCCGAGTCGGCGGTTCGCAGCGCGGTGTCGGCCAGACCCTTGCGAGCACCGTGCGTGGAGATGAAGTACTCCAGCACAGACAGACCCTCGCGGAAGTTGGTCTTGATCGGCCGCGGGATGATCTCGCCCTTCGGGTTGGCCACCAGGCCACGCATACCGGCGATCTGGCGCACCTGCATCATGTTGCCGCGCGCCCCGGAGTTGACCATGACCCAGATCGCGTTCGTCTTGGGGAAGTTGGCCTCCATCTCCTTGGCGACCTCGCTGGTGGCCTTCGTCCAGACCTCGATCAGCTCCTGGCGCCGCTCCTCAGCGGTGATGACGCCGCGCAGGTACTGCTTCTCGATCTTCTCCGCGTCCTTCTCGTACCGCTCCAGGATCTCCGCCTTCTTCGGCGGGGTCACGGCGTCCTCGATGGCGATGGTGATGCCCGAGCGCGTCGCCCAGTAGAAGCCGGCCGACTTGAGGGCGTCCAGCGTCGAGGCCACAGCCACCTTGGTGTAGCGCTCAGCCAGGTCGTTGACGATCTGGCCGATCTCCTTCTTCGTGACCTCGTAATTCACGAAGCGGTAGTCGGCCGGCAGCGTCTCGTTGAACAGGCACCGCCCGAGCGTGGTCTCGACGAGCAGCTGCTCGCCGGGAGTCCAGCCTTCCGGCGGCGTCCACGACTCGCCCTTCGGCCCGTTGTCGACCGACTGCACGCCCTGCAGGCGGATCTTGACCGGCGCCTGCAAGCCCAGCGACTTGGAGTCGAACGCCATGATCGCCTCGGCCTCGGACGAGAACACCCGCCCGGCACCGAGGTGCTCCTCACGAAGCGTCGTCAGGTGGTAGAGCCCGATGATCATCTCGTGGCTCGGCATCGTCACCGGACGACCGTCGGCCGGCTTGAGGATGTTGTTCGTCGACAGCATCAGGATCCGCGCCTCGGCCTGGGCCTCGGCCGACAGCGGCAGGTGCACCGCCATCTGGTCACCGTCGAAGTCGGCGTTGAACGCCGCGCACACGAGCGGGTGGATCTGGATCGCCTTGCCCTCGACCAGCTGCGGCTCGAAGGCCTGGATGCCGAGGCGGTGCAGCGTCGGCGCCCGGTTGAGCAGCACCGGGTGCTCGCTGATGACCTCTTCCAGGACGTCCCACACGACCGGGCGCGCGCGCTCGACCATCCGCTTGGCGGACTTGATGTTCTGCGCGTGGCTCAGGTCGACCAACCGCTTCATGACGAACGGCTTGAACAGCTCGAGCGCCATGTTCTTGGGCAGTCCGCACTGGTGCAGCTTGAGCTGCGGGCCGACCACGATGACCGAGCGGCCGGAGTAGTCGACGCGCTTGCCGAGCAGGTTCTGGCGGAACCGGCCCTGCTTGCCCTTGAGCAGGTCGGACAGCGACTTGAGCGGCCGGTTGCCCGGGCCGGTGACCGGACGTCCACGACGGCCGTTGTCGAACAGCGCGTCGACGGACTCCTGCAGCATCCGCTTCTCGTTGTTGACGATGATCTCGGGGGCACCGAGGTCGATCAGTCGCTTGAGCCGGTTGTTGCGGTTGATCACGCGGCGGTACAGGTCGTTCATGTCCGACGTGGCGAAGCGGCCACCGTCGAGCTGCACCATCGGGCGCAGGTCCGGCGGGATGACCGGAACGGCGTCGAGCACCATGCCGAGCGGGGAGTTCGTCGTGTTGAGGAACGACGCGACGACCTTGAGCCGCTTGAGGGCACGCAGCTTCTTCTGCCCCTTGCCGCTGCGGATCGTCTCGCGGAGGATGTCGGCCTCGGCGTCGAGGTCGAAGTTCTTCAGCAGGATCTGCAGGGACTCCGCACCCATGCCGCCTTCGAAGTACTCGCCGAAGCGGTCGCGCAGCTCGCGGTAGAGCAGCTCGTCACTGATCAGCTGCTTGACGTCGAGCTTGCGGAAGGTGTCCATCACCTCGTCGAGGCGATCGATCTCGCGCTGGGCGCGGTCGCGGATCTGGCGCATCTCACGCTCGCCGCCCTCACGCACCTTGCGCCGCACGTCGCTCTTGGCGCCCTCGGCCTCGAGCTCGGCCAGGTCGCCCTCGAGCTTCTTGGCCCGGGTGTCGATGTCGGAGTCGCGCTTCTTCTCCATCGTCGACTTCTCAGCGCTGACCTCGGCCTCGAGCGTCGGCAGGTCGCGGTGGCGCTCCTCGACGTTCACCTTGGTGATGAGGTACGCCGCGAAATAGATGATCTTCTCGAGATCCTTCGGGGCGAGGTCGAGCAGGTAGCCCAGGCGGGACGGGACGCCCTTGAAGTACCAGATGTGGGTGACCGGCGCGGCCAGCTCGATGTGGCCCATCCGCTCGCGGCGCACCTTGGCGCGGGTGACCTCGACGCCACAGCGCTCGCAGATGATGCCCTTGAACCGGACGCGCTTGTACTTGCCGCAGTAGCACTCCCAGTCCCGGGTGGGGCCGAAGATCTTCTCGCAGAAGAGCCCGTCCTTCTCCGGCTTGAGGGTGCGGTAGTTGATGGTCTCGGGCTTCTTGACCTCGCCGTGGGACCACTTGCGAATGTCGTCGACCGTGGCCAGGCCGATACGTAGCTCGTCGAAGACGTTGACGTCGAGCAAGGTTCCTACCTTCTAAAGCGTTACAACCGGATTTCTCGCCGGTTTTGGTCGTCCGGGCGTCTATACGACGCCGGGCGACCAAAACCGTTCATGGATCAGACCTCTTCGACCGAGCTCGGCTCGAAGCGGCGGGACAGGTCGATGCCGAGCTCCTCGGCGGCGCGGTACACATCGTCGTCGGAGTCGCGCATCTCGACCGTGGCACCGTCCGAGGACAGCACCTCGACGTTCAGGCACAGCGACTGCAGTTCCTTCAGCAGCACCTTGAACGACTCGGGGATGCCCGGCTCGGGGATGTTCTCGCCCTTGACGATCGCCTCGTACACCTTGACGCGGCCGAGGATGTCGTCGGACTTGATCGTCAGCAGCTCCTGCAGCGCGTACGCGGCGCCGTAGGCCTGCATCGCCCAGCACTCCATCTCGCCGAAGCGCTGACCACCGAACTGCGCCTTACCGCCCAGCGGCTGCTGGGTGATCATCGAGTACGGACCGGTCGACCGAGCGTGGATCTTGTCGTCGACCAGGTGCAGCAACTTGAGGATGTAGGTGTAACCGACGCTGACCGGCTCCGGGAACGGTTCGCCCGAACGCCCGTCGAACAGGTGCGCCTTGCCCGTCGCGCCGATCAGCTGCTCGCCGTCGCGGGTCGGCAGCGTCGAGCCGAGCAGGCCGATGATCTCCTGCTCGCGCGCGCCGTCGAACACCGGCGTGGCCACGTTGGTGCCCGGGGCACCCTCGTGTGCCGCCTGCGGAAGCCGGGCGGCCCAATCGGGCTTGCCCTCGATCGTCCAGCCGGTGTTGGCAACCCAACCCAGGTGCGACTCGAGGATCTGCCCGATGTTCATTCGGCTCGGCACACCCAGCGGGTTGAGCACGATGTCGACCGGCGTGCCGTCCTTGAGGAACGGCATGTCCTCGGGCGGCAGGATCTTCGCGATAACACCCTTGTTGCCGTGCCGGCCGGCCAACTTGTCGCCGTCCTGGATCTTGCGCTTCTGGGCGATGTAGACCCGGACCAGCTCGTTGACGCCCGGGGCCAGCTCGTCGCCGTCCTCGCGACTGAACACGCGAACGCCGATGACCTTGCCGGCCTCGCCGTGGGGCACCTTCAGCGACGTGTCGCGAACCTCGCGGGCCTTCTCGCCGAAGATCGCCCGCAGCAGGCGCTCCTCGGGGGTCAGCTCGGTCTCGCCCTTCGGCGTGACCTTGCCGACCAGCACATCGCCCGGAACAACGTCAGCACCAATGCGGACGATGCCCCGCTCGTCGAGGTCGGCCAGGACCTCTTCGGAGACGTTCGGGATGTCGCGGGTGATCTCCTCGGCGCCCAGCTTGGTGTCACGGGCGTCGACCTCGTGCTCCTCGATGTGGATCGAGGTCAGGACGTCGTCCTGCACCAGGCGCTGGTTGAGGATGATCGCGTCCTCGTAGTTGTGGCCTTCCCACGGCATGTACGCCACGAGCAGGTTCTTGCCCAGCGCCATCTCGGCGCGATCGGTGGAGGGACCGTCGGCGACGACCTGCCCCACCTCGACGCGAGCGCCCTCGTCCACGATCGGCTTCTGGTTGAAGCTCGTGCCCTGGTTGGAGCGGGCGAACTTGGCCAGCCGGTACGTGTTGCGGGTGCCGTCGTCGGCCATGACCGTGATGTAGTCGGCCGAGACCTCCTCGACGACGCCGGCCTTGTCGGCGACGACCACATCGGACGCGTCGACGGCGGCCCGCAGCTCCATGCCGGTGCCGACCAGCGGGGACTCGCTGCGCAGCAACGGCACCGCCTGACGCTGCATGTTCGCACCCATCAGGGCGCGGTTGGCGTCGTCGTGCTCGAGGAACGGGATCATCGCGGACGCGACCGACACCATCTGCCGCGGCGAGACGTCCATGTAGTCGACCTCGTCCGGCGGGATCAGGTCGACCTCGTCGCCCTTCTTGCGGACCAGGACGCGATCCTCAGCGAACTTGCCCTGCGCGTCGAGCACGGCGTTGGCCTGCGCGATGACGTGCTTGTCCTCCTCGTCGGCGGACAAGTAGTCGATCTGATCGCTGACCCGGCCGTTGTTGACCTTGCGGTACGGGGTCTCGATGAACCCGAACGAGTTGACCCGTCCGTAGGAGGACAGCGAACCGATCAGGCCGATGTTCGGGCCTTCCGGCGTCTCGATCGGGCACATCCGGCCGTAGTGGCTCGGGTGGACGTCGCGGACCTCCATGCCGGCACGGTCACGGGACAGACCGCCCGGGCCGAGCGCGGACAGGCGGCGCTTGTGGGTCAGACCGGCCAGCGGGTTGGTCTGGTCCATGAACTGCGACAGCTGCGAGGTGCCGAAGAACTCCTTGATCGACGCCACCACGGGGCGGATGTTGATCAGGGTCTGCGGCGTGATCGCCTCGACGTCCTGGGTGGTCATCCGCTCGCGGACCACGCGCTCCATACGGGACAGGCCGACCCGGATCTGGTTCTGGATCAGCTCGCCGACCGTGCGCAGGCGCCGGTTGCCGAAGTGGTCGATGTCGTCGAGCTCGTAGCCCTCTTCACCGGCGTGCAGCCGGATGAGGTACTCGATCGTGGCGACGATGTCGTCCTCGGTGAGCGTGCCGTGCGAGATCGGCTGCTCGATGCCCAGCTTGCGGTTGACCTTGTAGCGGCCGACCTTGGCCAGGTCGTAGCGCTTGGGGTTGAAGAACAGGTTCTCCAGCAGCGCCTGCGCGGACTCGCGGGTCGGCGGCTCGCCCGGACGCAGCTTGCGATAGATGTCGAGCAGCGCCTCGTCCGAGGTCGCGATGTGGTCCTTCTCGAGGGTGGCCAGGAGCGTCTCGGACCAGCCGAAGTGCTCACGGATCCGGTCGGCGCTCCAGCCCAGGGCCTTCAGCAGGACGGTGACCGGCTGGCGCCGCTTGCGGTCGATGCGCACGCCGACGGTCTGGCGCTTGTCGACGTCGAACTCGAGCCACGCACCGCGGCCGGGGATGACCCGGACGTTGTAGACGTCGATGTCTGAGGTCTTGTCGAGGTCGCGGTTGTAGTAGACGCCGGGCGAGCGGACCAGCTGGCTCACCACGACCCGCTCGGTGCCGTTGATGATGAAGGTGCCCTTGCGGGTCATCACCGGGAAGTCGCCCATGAACACCGTCTGGCTCTTGATCTCACCGGTGGTGTTGTTGGTGAACTCGGCGGTGACGAACAGCGGCGCCGCGTAGGTCATGTCCTTGTCCTTGCACTCCTCGATGGACGCCTTGACGTCCTCGAAGCGTGGGTTGGAGAAGGACAGGCTCATCGAGCCGGAAAAGTCCTCGATGGGGGAAATCTCACCGAGAATCTCGTCCAGACCGGAATTCGGCGAGTCGCCGGTGCGCGCCGACCGATCTCTCCAGGTGTCGTTGCCGACGAGCCAGTCGAACGACTCGGTCTGCAGGGCTAGGAGGTTCGGCACCTCCAGCGGCTCTCGGATCTTCGCGAACGACGTCCGGGGCGGTGCTCCCGGAATTCCGAACCCGTTTTTCTGGGCTTCAATCGCTTGTGACGTTCCTGTCTTACCGGAGCGGGAGACTGCCAAGACGCGTCCTTCCAAGGACTAGCTGCGGTTGCCGTTCTTGCGCAGCCACCTGTGCCCGGCGAGCGCACCACGACGTTGGTCCGCTGGGTGAACACACCAGTCGGGCCGCAGGGGGTAGCAGAGGGCAGCGCAAAGTAGAAGTCTAGCGAGTCCGGGCATGCCTGTCGAGGCCACCCCGAATTCCCTGACGCGCGGCTGACGGTGGAACTTGCTCCACACAACTCCCGAGTACGCGTTCGAGTGCACTGGGTACCAACAAAGGGTGCCTCGCGGTCGCGTCCGAGTCAAGCACCCTGGGGCCCGAAAACGCCAGAATCACAGGGTGGCGAGGTCGGCTACCAGCCACTTGCCGTGCACCAGTTGGGCGGTGACCCGCAAGCTGACCACGTCGTAGCGCGGCTGCTTCTGCGTCGTGTTGGTGACCGTCTGTTGCCCGAGCACCAGGAGCACGGCTTGCTTGCCGTCGCCGCTCACCGACGTGACGGCCGAGGAGCCCACCTCGCCGATGACCACCGCGTGGGCGTCCGGGGCGCCGGGCTTGATAGTCGTGTTCATCGAGGCGACGTACTGATCCTTGAACTTGCCGGTCAGGTACCCCGACGCGGCCGCCTCGTCGGCGTCCAGATGGCGGTAGTCGTAGGACAGGACCTTGGCGACGGCGACGTTCACCGATGCGACGAGTCGCTCCCGTCGCTCGCTCTTGCCGGGCTGGTTGCGCCAGTCCTGCCACAGGAGGCCATCGACGATCGCCAGGGCCACGACCAGGGCGACTGCGACCGCTGCGGGTATCCACCGGCGCCGGCGCGACTTCCTGATCGTCCGCTCGAGGTCGGCCTCGGCCAGCGCATCGATACGAGAGCCTGGCGAAGGTCGTCGGGCAGCCGTCCCGGCGACCCTGGTCTTCGCTGGGGCCGGCTCGGCGTCGGTGGTGTCAGCCGGCTCCTGCGTCGGGCCGGGCTTCGGTCGGGCGGCAGCCGTCTCCACGACCGCCTCCGTCGCCGAACGGGCCGCGCCCCCGATGCGCCGGGCCCGGCTGGCCGCTGCAGCGGCCGCCCGAGGCGAGCGGGGCGCGTCCTGCGCGGCGTAGCCGTTCGACGTCGCTTCGCCGAAGTCGGTCGGGCCGGTCGGGTTCTCGTCGTCGGTCATCACATCAGGCCAACCGAGGTGAGGTTGCTCGCCAGCCACTTGCCTTTGACGTTGTTGACGGTCACCTCGAACCGTCCGGAGCTGAACAGCGTCTTCTTGCCCTTGGCGTCCACCCGGTAGTTGTTCATGGTCATCAGGACCACCGCGTCGCCGCCCTTGCTCTGCTCGAACGCCGCCTGGGACACCGACGCGGTCGTGTCGAGCTTGCTCTTCTTGAGGCTGTCCTGCAGCGAGACCTTCTTCGAGACCAGGGCCTTCTGCAGGTCACCGGTCAGGCCGCTGCTCGCGCGGGTGAAGTCGGCGTCGAAGTGGGCCAGGCGGAAGGTCTGCAGGTTGATCATCTCGCGGCTGGCCGCGTCGACGGCGGCCTGCTCGCGGCCGTCGAGTCCCGGGTTCGCGTGATGATTGCGGACGACCAGTAGCACGCCCAGGGCAGCTCCGAGCAGGAGCACGAAGACGCCGAGCACGCCCGCCGTGAGCCAGGCCACCCGGCCCTCGCTTCGCGCGTCAGCCACATCCATCCTCTCGTGTCGTCACGGCTCAGTGCAGCCCGCCGGTCAGCACCGTCAGCCACGACTTGTCGCCCAGTACCGCCGCCCCGGCACTCGACGCTCCGCCGACGGCGACGGTGTTGTCGGTCACCGCACGGGGGTAGACCGTACCGCCCGAACTTGTGTCGATCGGATCGCCGCCGGGGGCGTTCTGCGCCCCGCGCACCGTGGAGGGGTTGCCCCGGGGCAGCGTGCACCGCGCCCCGGCGTTGGTCGCGATGGGCCCGGTCTGGGCCGGCTTGCGCTTGACCGTGCCCCCGTAGCCCTGGACGCAGGGTTGCGGGTCGTTGAGGTTCAGCACCAATCCGAAGTGCGCGGTGCCGTCGCCGGGCGCCACCGTGTACCCGCCCGCGACCGCGAGCGGGTAGATCTCGAGGATCTCCTCGACGCCGTCCTTGTGCCGCACGAGCAACTGACCGACGGTGGCGAGATTGGAGAGCACCACGCCGAGGTCGTCGCGGTTGTTCGTCACGAGCCGGTTGATGGTGGCGAGGCTGTCCGGGCCGGTGTCGAGCAGGGTGCGGATGTCGCTGTCGCTGGCCTTGAGCTGCGCGGTGAGCAGGTTCAGGTCGTGGGTCCAGCTACGGATCGCGGGGCCCTCGTCCAGCTGGGTCTGCAGGACCGTCTTGCTCGAGTTGATCAACGCGATCGTGTCGGGCAGGTTCTGCTGGGCGGTCGCCAGCAATTCGTCGCCGGACACGAGCAGCCGCTGCAGGTCCGGACCCCGTCCGTTGAACGCCTTGGCCAACTCGTCGAGGGCGGTGCTCAGGTTCGTGGTGTCGACGGACCGGACGAGCAGGTCGAGATTGGTCAGCAGCACCTGGGTGGGCACCGGTAGCTGCGCCGCAGTCATGTGCAGCGTGTCCCCGCCCTTGAGGTAGGGACCGCTGTCGGTCTTGGGCACGAGGTTGACGTACTGCTCGCCAACGGCGGATCGGTCGCTGACGAAGGCCATGGTGCCGGTCTTCGGCACCGCCGGATGGTTGCAGTTGTTCAGGCGTACATCGACGCGCACCCCGTTGTCGAGCAGGTGCAGCTGGCCGACCCGCCCCACCCCGACACCCCGGTAGGTGACCTCGGCGCCGGAGAAGATACCGCCGGAATCGGGGAAGTCGACGTTGATGGTGCAGGCGCTCGAACCGAACAGCGAGCTCGTCAGCCCGACGTAGCGCGAGGAGACGTAGCTGATGCCGAGCAGCGACAGCACGACGAAGGCGACCAACTGGATCTTGACGGTTCGTCTCAACATGGCCGCATCACCCGCCGGCTCCGGGGATGGTGGGCAATTCGTGGGTCTGCGCCGACTGGCCCGTCGTGTTCGATGTCGGCGAGGTCAGGTTGCTGAGCAGATCGCTGAGGTTGAGATCGAGGATCATGTCCAGGTTGGTGTAGTCGCCCTTCACCGCGCCGCGAATGCCCTTCGGGAACGGGAAGGTCAGCGCCAGTTCCAGGGCGTTCGGCAGATCCTGGCCGGCGTTGGTCAGCGAGGTCAGGACCGGATCCAGCTCGCGAAGCGCCGAGGTCAACGTGTCCGAGGTGGCCTCGATGACGTTGGTGGCGGCCGCCCCGAGCTTGTCCAGGCTCTGCAACAGCGTGACGAGCTGGGTGCGCTCGCCACTGAGCACCTTCAGCGCGGCCGGCAGCGTATTGAGCGTGTTGATCAGCACCTGCTTCTGCTTGTCGAGCCGGGTGGCCAGGACGTTGACGTTCTCGATCGCAGTGGTGATCTTGTCCTTCTGCTTGTCCAGGCTGCCGACGAACGTGTTCAGCTGGGCGATCAGGTCACGCGCCGCGCCGCTGCGTCCGGACAGCGCGGTGTTGAGCTCGTGGGTGATCGTGCGGATCTGGGGCAGCCCGCCGCCGGAGAGCAGCAGCGACAGCGCGCCCAGCACCTCCTCCAGCTCGGGATTGCGCCCGGTGCGCTCGATCGGGATGCTCGGCGTGGTCTTCACGTCCCGCAGGTTGCCGGTCGGATTGGACGGCGGCTGCTCCAGCTGCACGTACTTCTCGCCGAGCAGCGAGGTCTGCTGCAGCTCGGCGCGCGCGTTCGCCGGCAACTGCACGTTGCCGTTGACCTTGAGCTTGACCAGGGCGTACCAGTCCTGGAGCTTGATTGACTCGACCTTGCCGACTGCGACGTCGTTCACCTTCACCGAGGATTGGGGCACGAGGTCCAGCACGTTCAGGAACTCGACGGTGACCGTGTAGGGATGGCTGCCCAGGTTGGCGCCGCCCGGCAACGGCGCGCTGTACAAGCCGTTGAACCCGCAGCCGGACAGCAGCAGCCCGACGGCGGTCAGCCCCGCTACGACGCGCGCGCATCTCATCGCGTTATCCCGGGGATGGTCGGCAGGGTGGCGCTGGACTTGTTGGCCGATCCAGCCCCCGGCAGCCCGGGGATCGACGGCAGCGAATCCTGCAGGCCGGAGACGAGCTTCGCCAGGCCGTCGATGGTGGTCTTGAGAACGGACGCGACCTGGATGCACGTACTGGTGATCGGGTCGGACAGCGCCTTGGGCAGCTCACCGAGCAGCTGCAGCGTGCCGCACAGAACGGCCGGATCGGTGAGCGAGTCGATGTTCGCGCGGTTGTCGAGGGTGCCGCTCGACGGGTTGTACGTGTGCGCCAGGTTGGCCAGCGCGACCGGCGCGACGGACAGCACCTCGTCCAGCGAGCCCTTCTGCTTGATCAGGATGTTCGTGACGACCTTCAGCCCGGCGACGTCGGAGTGGAAGCTGCCCTCATTGTTCTTGATGAACCCCGACACGTCGGTGAGCGCCACCGACAGGTTGTGCAGCGCGGCGGCGAGCGACTGACGTTCGTCGGACAGGTCGCGGGCCACCTGCGCGAGCTGGTCATTGAACTTCCGCACCTGCGCGTCGCTCTTCACCAGCGCGTCGGAGAAGGCCCTGAGGTTCTTGACCGTGCCGAACAGGTCCTCGCGGTTGTTCGCCAGCGTCGTCGTCGCCTGCGAGAGGTCGGCCACGGTCTGCCCGAGCTGGGTACCGGTGCCCTTGAGGTTGGCCGCGAGCACGTTGACCAGATCGCTCAAGGGTCCGTTCTTGCCCGCGGCGGGCGCCTTGTTCGCGCCCTGCGGGCCGAGCGCCGTCGACAGCGTGTTCAGCGCCTTGTAGATGTCGTCGAGCTCGGCCGGCGAGGCCGTCCGGTTCAGCGGGATGTCGCCGTGGTCGGGCAGCACGGGGCCGTTCTTGTACACCGGCGCCACCTGGACGTACCGGTCGCTGACGATCGAGGGCGGGATGATCACTGCGATGGCGTCGGCGGGCAGCTTGTACTTGGAGTCGTACTCCATCCGAACCTCGACCGACGTGCCCTCGGGCGTGACCTTGTCGATCTTGCCGATCTTGATGCCGAGCATCCGGACGTCCGAGCCGGGGTAGACACCGACAGCGGCGGTGAAATGCGCGGTGAGCTTCTTCACCGACTTGTGGAACAGCACGTAGTACCCGGCGCTGACGAGGACCGCCACGATGACGACCGCCGCGACGATCTGAACGGTGCGCTTGGACAGGCTGCCGATCATGAGGTTCCCACCCCCAGTACGCCGAGAAGTCCAGGCAGGCTGAGGTTCTGGATGTACGTATCGAACCAGCGGCCGTTGCCCAGGGTGTTGGCGAAGACGCGGTAGAACGGTGCGAGTACGGCCAGGCCCCGATCCAGCGAGTCCTGGTTATCTTGCAGCAACTGGAGCACGCCGTGCAGCTGGTCCAGGGCCGGCTTCAGCGTCGCCTGGTTGTCGGAGACGAGCCCCTCGAGCTGCGCGGTGAGCAACGACGTGTTCTGCAGCAGCGCGTGAATGGAGTCACGTCGCAGGGTGAGCTCGCCCAGCAGCAGGTTGCCGTCGCTGAGCAGCTTGGTGATCTGCTGGTCACGATCGGCCAGGACGCCGGTGACGTTCTTGGCCTGGGCCAGCAGGCTGCGCAACTGGGCGTCACGCGAGGCGACGGTGTGCGAGAGCCGGGACAGTCCGCCGATCACGTCCCGCACCGACTCCGGTGTGTTCTGGAACGTCTCGGCCAGCGTCTCGAACGCCTGGCCGAGCTTCGCGGTGTCGATGTCGCCGACGGTCTCGGTCAGCTGCTGGAACGCCGGGTAGATGTCGTACGGGGACGTGGTGCGACAGCCGGATTTGAACGTGCCGTCCGCGCACGCCGGACCGATCTCCTTGCTCGTCTTCTGCTTGGCGTCACCGAGTGAGTCGACGGCCAGGTACTTGGCGCCCAGCAGTGTCTTGATCTTGATGGCCAGCGTGCTCTGGTCGCCGATGTAAGCGTGCTTCACCCGGAACTTGACCTTGACGTGGTCACCCTCGAGCCCGACCGAGGAGACGGTGCCCACCTTGACGCCCGCAACGCGCACCTCGTCGTTCGCGCGCAGTCCGGCGGCTTCGCTGAACTGCGCCGAGTAGACGGTGCCGCCGCCGATGATCGGCAGCTTGGCCGCGTTGAACGCCGCCCACAGCAAGGCCCCGATAGCGACCAGGCCAATGGCGCCGATCACCGTGGGATTCCGGCTGCTGAACGACCGACCGCGCGGGGCCCGGCGGGTCTTCATCGCCGTCCTCGGCTTCGTTTCCGGCGGGTTGGGCCGCGGCCGGCGCGGCGTCGACTCGGCCATCACGAGCACCTCGGACGGGGAGAATTGATGCTCGGATTGAGCGTGACGTTGCCCGGCAGCGTGAGCGTGCCGCTCACCTGGCACAGGTAGAAGTTGAACCACGCGCCGTAGCTGGCGGTGCGGGTCAACGATCCGATCTTGCTGGGTAGCCGCTGGATCACGCCGGCGATGGTCGACGAGCCGGCGTTGAGGTTCTTGGCCAGCGCGGTCAGATCGGTCACGTCCTTCTTGACGCCGGGCCGGACCTTGACGAGCAGGCTGGTCGTCTCGGTCGCGAGTTTGTTCACGCCGTCGATCGCGCCACCGATCGCCTCGCGGTCGGCCGCATACCCGGATACGAACTGCTGCAAGGTATTGATCAGGTCGGTCAGCTGATCGTCGCGGTCGGCCACCGCCGTCAGCACCGAATTGAGGTGATCGATCAGGTCCCCGATCACCTGATCCTTGTCGGCGATCGAGTTGGCGAGATCGGCCGTCTGCTGCAGCAGCAGATCGACGGAGCCCCCTTCGCCCTGCAGCGTCTGGATGATCTCCTGCGAGAGCGAGTTGATATCGCTCGGGTCGAGGCCCTGGAACAGCGGCTGGAATCCGGCGAACAGAGTCGTGAGGTCGAGCGCGTTCTCGGTGCGCTGCAACGGGATCAGCCCGTTCTTGGCCAGGACCGCGTTCGGATCGACGTGCGCCTGCGCGACCTCGTCCGATGTCGGCGGCGAGACCTCGACGTAGCGCTGGCCGACCAGGTTGCGGTACCGGATGCGCGCGTGGGTCAGCAGCGGGAGCCGGCGGCTGTCCTGCACGCTGAACTTCAGTTGCGCGACACGCCGGCTGCCGACGGTGACGAGCTTGATGCTGTTGACGGTGCCGACCCGCACTCCCGCGATCCGCACGTCGTCGCCCTTGACCACGCCCGTGACGTCGCTGAACTGGGCTCGATAGGTGATCGCCTTGCCGTAGGAGGAGTTCGAGATCGTCGCCGCCAGGATGTACGTGGCGACGACGGTGACCACCAAGAAGATCGTCAGCTTGATAAGCGGAGCAGCAACTCCCCTCATGACATCCCGCCTTTCGCGAATCTCCTCGTGGACCCACTCGCAAGCTCGGGGTCCGTCGGAGATCCGCACCGCTCCTTCGTCGCGGGGCGCGTCGCGCCGGCGGGGGTCTTCGCGCGAGCGCTCATCGCGTGGTGGTCGTCTCGACTGGGGTCACTCCCCGCTCGCCTGCTCATCGCACGTGGAGTCGCTTCTCTCGACGTCATTTCACGGTCACCTCGCTTCCCCTTAGCAGTGGTGCGGCGAGGATGGTGTCGATCGCGGGCACCTTGTCCGGGGTGGTGCCGTACTGGCCGGCGATCAGCGAGTTCACCATCGCCGTCTCGGCGGCCGACCCCGGCCCGTAGGCGTTGCGGATCGGCGAGGCCAACGCGCCGGTGCCCGGACCGCCGACCAGCGGCGCGCCGTCGTTGAGGCTCTGGAACTCCGGCGGGATCTGGTACGGCACCTGCGGGTCGGGCAGGCCGGCGCAGTGCGGCCCCCGACCGGTGACCAGCTTCGGCTCGTTGCCCGGCACGTACTTGCCGCGGCCCTTGACCACCTCGAGCGTGACATGCAGCCGATCACCGCGGAACGCTTCCTGCAGGCGCGGGTTGATGTCGGCGAGACCCTTGAGCAGGCATCCGTATTCGGGCGCGTACTCGGCGAGCAGGGTGAACATCGTGTTCGACGTGTCGGTGACGGTGATCAGGTTCTGCGCGTTGGCGTTGAGGAACTGCGTCAGGGTGTTCGACGTGCCGGTCGCGACCGTGAGCAAGGCGTCGAGTGACGTCTGCTTCTCGACGAGCGTCTTGGACGTCGTCTGCAGATTGGTGAGCGAGTCGAAGAGGTCCGGGATGACGCCGTTGTACTCGAGGGCGACCTGGCCCAACTTGTCGAGGTCGTCGACCAACTGGGGGACGTGCGGGTTGATCGCTTTCAGGTAGTTGTCGAGCGAGGTGATGTCGCGGCCCAGCCGTTCGCCGTTGCCGTTCAACGCGGTGGCCAAGGCGTTGAGGGTCGCGTTGAGCTCAGCTGGTTTGAGGGCGGTCAGCAGGGGCATCAAGTCGGAGAGAACGTTCTGTATCTCGGCGTATTGCGCTGAGTTGTCCTGGCATATCGTCTGGCCGCCTTTGACCGGCCCGGGCGTCTGGGTCGGCTTGCAGTACGCCGGCTTGGCGGCGGCGTTGTCCGACGGCACGACGAGGGAGACGTAGCGCTCGCCGAACAGGGTCTTGGGCAGCAGCTGGGCGACCTGGTAGTTCTTGATCGCCTTCGCCTTGCCCGGATTGAGAGCCAGGGTGATCGTGGCGCCGTCCCCGTGCGAGCTGATCGAGCGCACCTCGCCGACGATGATTCCGCGCTCTTTGACGTCCGAGTGCGTCAGCAGCTGGTTGCCGGTGTGGTCGGTCTCGAGCTTGACCAGCACGACCTTGGTGAACACCTTGTTGTAGACGGCGATCGACAGCGCGACCAGCGCCGCGACCAGCACGAGCAGGAGCAGCCCGAGCGACCGGCGGCGGACAGTGGCTCCGAAGTCTCTCGCGGCCATGGCTACCCGCCCAACCGCACGGTGGCGTTGGTGCCCCACATGGCCAACGACAAGAAGAAGTCGATGACGTTGATGGCGACAATGGCGGTCCGGACGGCCTTGCCGACCGCGACGCCGACGCCGGCCGGGCCGCCCTTGGCCGTGTAGCCGTAGTAGCAGTGCACAAGCATGACCACGATGGCGAAGCACAGCACCTTGATGAACGACCGGTAGATGTCGCTGGGCGGTAAGAACAGGTGGAAGTAGTGGTCGTACGTGCCCGCGGACTGGTGGTAGTAGTACGTCGTGATCGTGCGCGTCGACAGGTAGGACGACAGCAGGCCGATGATGTAGAGCGGGATCACCGCGACGAAGCCGGCGATCAGCCGCGACGTCACGAGGAACGGCATGCTCGGTACGGCCATCACCTCGAGGGCGTCGATCTCCTCGCTGATGCGCATGGCCCCGAGCTGAGCGGTGAACCCGCAACCCACCGTCGCCGAGAGCGCGAGCCCAGCCGCGAGCGGCGCGATCTCGCGGGTGTTGAAGTAGGCGGAGATGAACCCGGTGAACGCGCCGGTTCCGATCTGGTTCAGGGCGGCGTAGCCCTGCAGGCCCACCTCGGTGCCGGTGAAGAACGACAGGAACGTGATGACGCCTACGGTCCCGCCGATCACCGCGAGCGCGCCGCTGCCGAACGTCACCTCGGCCAGCAGCCGAAGGACCTCCTTCTTGTAGCGGCGAAGGGTCCGTGGTGTCCACGCGATGGCGCGCAGGTAGAACGACATCTGCTCGCCGAGCGCGTCGAGCGACGCGCCAGGTGCTTGGACGGCCCGCCGCGTTCCGGCCGACAGCTCGGTCATGAACCGGCTCCGCTGCCGCTCGACGGTGACGTTGCTCGCCACTAGCGCACCCTCTTCGCGCGTGCGCTCATCATGATCCCTTGGCCGGGACGATTTGCAGGTACACGGCGGTGATCACGAAGTTGACGAAGAACAGCAGCAGGAACGTGATGACGACAGACTGGTTCACCGCATCGCCGACGCCCTTGGGGCCGCCGCCGGCGTTCAATCCCTTGTAGGCCGCCACGATCGCGGCGATCGCCCCGAAGATCAGCGCCTTGAGCTCACCCGCCCACAGGTCCTGTATCTGGGCGAGCGCGGAGAAGCTGGCTAAGTACGCGCCCGGTGTGCCGCCTTGCAGGATGACGTTGAAGAAGTAGCCCCCCGCGACGCCGACGACGCTCACCAGGCCGTTCAGCGCCATCGCGACCAGCATGCAGGCGAGCATCCGCGGCACGACCAGCCGCTGGATCGCCGAGATGCCCAGCACCTCCATCGCGTCGATCTCGTCGCGGATCTTGCGGCTGCCGAGGTCGGCGCAGATCGCCGACCCGCCGGCGCCGGCGATCAGCAGCGCGGTGACGATGGGGCTGGCCTCGCGGATGATCGCGAGCACGCTGGCCGCGCCGGTGAACGACTGCGCGCCGAGCTGGCGGGTCAGGCTGCCCAGCTGCAGTGCGATGACGGCACCGAACGGGATCGCGACCAGCGCGGTGGGCAAGATCGTCACGCTCGCGACGAACCAGGCCTGCTGGATGAACTCGCGGACCTGGAACGGTCGCTTGAACGTCATGCGGACGACGTCCAGGAACAGCGCGAAGAGCCGGCCGCTCTGCCGGACCCCTGCAACGGGCGAGAAAGATGTCGCCACTAGGCCCGGCCCCGCGAGATCTGGCCGGCTCGCGCGGCTGACAGGTTACGAACGTCCATCACTCCTAGTCCCTGTCGGAGTACGCGCTGATCTCGGTCGGAAGCCCGCCGTGGGCGAGGGTGTCCTGGTAGGAGAGTTCCTGCTGGTGCTCCTCGTCCAGGGCCGCCCGGACCGCCACCTGCGCCTGCGGCGGCAGGGTGTGCAGCAGGTCGAGCACTCGCTGCTGCCGGCGCGCTGCTGCCTTGCGCTCAGGTAGGCCCGCCGAGGGCTGTAGCTGCGGGGGGACGCCTTGGTGTCCGCCGGCGGAACCCTTGGGCCCGGCGAGCGGGTGCGGCTCGGCGGCGTTCTCGAGCGACGCGAGCTCGGCCGCAACCTGGCCCGCGTCCTTCTCCTCGGACATGCCGATCGGCCCCTCGCGGCGACCGTTGAGGAACTGCTTGACCACCGGCTCCTCGGACGTCAGCAGCACCTCGCGGGGCCCGAACATGACGAGCTTCCGCAAGAACAACATGCCGATGTTGTCGGGCACGGTTCGCGCGGTGCCGATGTCGTGGGTGACGATCAAGAAGGTCGCGTCGGTCTGGGCGTTCAGGTCGATGATGAGCTGATTCGTGTAGGCCACGCGCACCGGGTCGAGGCCGGAGTCCGGCTCGTCGAACAGGATGATCTCGGGATCGAGCACGAGCGCGCGGGCGAGGCCGGCCCGCTTGCGCATACCTCCGGAGATCTCGCCCGGCAGCTTCTTCTCCGTGCCCTCCAGGCCGACCATCGTCATCTTGTCCATGACGATGCCCTTGATCTCGCGCTCGCTCTTGCGGGTGTGTTCGCGCAGCGGAAAGGCGATGTTGTCGAAGAGGTTCATCGAACCGAACAGCGCCCCGTCCTGGAACAGGACGCCGAACAGTTTTCGGGTCTCGTAGAGCTGATGTTCGCGACAGTGGGCGATATCAACGTCACGAATGATGATCGAACCCTTATCGGGTTTGAGCAGGCCGATAAGCGATTTCAAGAACACCGATTTGCCGGTACCGGACGGGCCGAGCAGGACGGACACTTCGCCCGCGGGCAGGGTCAGCGTCACGTCGCCCCAGATCAGCTGCCGGCCGAAAGACTTGCTCAGATTCGAGACGGCCACTTCAACACCCACGGCTGTCCCCTTCCTGTTTTCCGGCAGGCCGACACTCGCGTGTGACCGGCGTAACGTTTTAACGAGAAAGCTACCCGGCGGTAACGGCGCCGGATCCGCTAGTTCCTACACGGCGCCGGCGCCGTAGGCGAGTGTGAGAATACGCACAAGCCCCTTCGCTGGTGCATACCACCGCACTGTCCGGCCCTATTTCTGAGGTGTCTCCCGGGATGTCGCCCAGCAGGCACTTCGCCCGTACACAGGATGGTCAGTCGCCACCCGCAACACCGTCGAGGAAGAGCCGCCCGGCCCGGTCGAAATGTCCCACGGCGCCGCACGCTAGCAGCCCGTCGGCGACGAGGTTGCCGACGTGCACATCGCCCGGCCGACCCGGCTCGACGACTCGCCGACCCTGTGCGCTCAACAGCGCTACGTGGCATCCGAACGGTGGATATCCCACGGTGCCGGGCGCGGCCCGCCAGTCGGCCGGAGTCGCGACTGCGGCCAGGAGCGACTCGGCCGGGCAGTACCAGTTGTAGAGCACGTCGCCGAACATCAACGTCACCCGATTACCGAGGTCGGGCACGAGCGGCGCACCGGAGCAGAGCACGACGCGCAGGGTCGAGGGCACCGGGCCGGACGCGTCGAGCAGCTCGGACACCAGCCGGGGGGTGACGACCACCGTGGTGCACCGGTACCGGACGGCTCTCGCGAGCAGGTGCTGCGCGTCAACGCCACGTTGCAGCACCGCCGTGGAGCCGAGCGAGAGCGCGACGAGGAACGGCGCCAGCCCGTATCCGCGAAAGAGCGGGACGCCGATCAGCGTGGCGGGCCCCGGTTGCATCGGGATGCGGTCGAGGAACTGAGCGGCGAAAAGGGCCGGGCTCACCCGGCACGGCACGCCGGCGTTCGCCTTCGGCACGAGCGTCAGGCCGCCGGGCTCGGCGGGAACGGGCAACGCGTGCGCAGGTGCCGCCGCGATCAGCTCGTTCAGCCTCACGTGCTCACCCGAGCCGTCGACCCAAGCGAGGTAGCGCCCGACTCGCTCGGGCAGCGCGGCGACCACCGGCCCGAACTCCTCGTCGTACACGATCGTGGTCACGCCCTCGCGCTGGACGACGGCGGCAAGCTGCTCGGCCCCGAACTCGGTAGGCATCGGCACCACCTGCGCACCGAGCTTGGCTGCCGCGAACATCGCGTCGGCGACACCCCGATGGTTGCGACAGAGGACGCCGATCGCTGCGTCCTGCCGGATGCCCTGACCGCGCCACGCCCAGGCCAAGGCGTTCGACCGGCGATCGAGCTCGCCGAACGTGAGCGCCCCGCGATCATCGACCAGGCCGATCGAATCCGGCCACCGCCTGGCCGCGATCCGGACGGCGCCGGCCAGTGGACCCCAGCGACGCACGTCTCGGGCGAGGCGGATCGTCGCTATCGGATGGGTCGGCCGGAACAGTCCGGCCCGGTTGAGAACCCGTGCGCTGCGCACCGCCCACCGGATGCGCGCCCAACGTCGTCGTGCACCTGCGACCTGCTCGAGCATGAAAACTCCCCAATGCGAGTCCATGCGGTCGCGGGGCATCGGGGGTAAACAGACCCTAAGGGCAAATACCCGTCGCCGGCAAGCCCCTACCGGTCGCGCGTCACTGCCTTGTGGATCTTGATGACAGGCGTCATCAGTTTGGAGGGCTCGGCATGCCGGAAGCACTCGGACCGACGTCGCTGGCGTGGCAACGCGGCGGCGACTGGCGCACGATCCTGATGTCGTTGTGGGCCGGGTCGATGCAGAACATGCATCCCCAGTTGGGCGCCGGCGTCGAGGAGCATTCGAACTTCTTCGACGAGCGGCGGCAGCGGCTGTACCGGTCGATCTACCCGATCCTCGGCATGATCTACGACGGTCCGCGGGCGCCGGAGACCGCGCGGCAGGTACGCGACTACCACCGCACCATTCACGGCGTCGACCAGCACGGGCGGCGCTACAGCGCCCTGAACCCGGACACCTTCTTCTGGGCGCACTGCACGTTCGTCATGGTGCCGATCCTCACCTACGAGTACTTCGGCGCGCCGTACACGTCCGCAGAGAAGGAGCAGGCGTGGACGGAAGGTCTGCAGTGGTGGGCGTTGTACGGCATCACCAAGCAGGACGTCCCAACCGACTGGGCCGGTTTCGAGCTGTACTGGCACGGCATGTGCGCGAACGTCCTCGAGGACAACAAGGCCACCCGCGACGTGCTCGACATCGCGCGGATCGCGAAGCCGCCGGCGTTGTCCTGGTTGCCGGATCGGATGTGGCGAGTGCTGCGGATACCGGTCAGCCGCGGCCTCGTGTGGATCACCGTCGGCATGTACCCGGACGCGGTACGCCGCCGGCTCGGCTTCCACTGGACGCATCGGGGCGAGGTCGCCCTGCGGACACTGGGTCGTGCCGTTCGCCTCACCTGGCGGCTCGTGCCGCGCGAGCGCCGCTACCACCCTCGGGCGCGCGATGCCTGGCGGCGGGCTCGCGGCCGGACACCGGCGGAGGCGGCACTCGTCGAGACGCCGGCCCGCAACCTGCCGCCGATGCAGAACCGCGCCGACCCGAAGCACTACGTCCCCGCGACCACATCCCCGTGAGAGAGGCCCCGCTCGGGCCGGACTCGCTGACCTGGCGGCTCGGCCTGCCGCGCACGGCCCTGCTGCTGGCCGGACGCGCCCTGACGATGCAGACCGCCCATCCGACGATCGGGGCCGGTGTGCGCGACTTCTCCGATTTCCGCACCGACCCGTGGGGTCGTCTCGACCGCACCGTGGCCTCGCTGCTCACCCAGCTGTTCGGCGGCCGGCGGTCGATCGACGAGGCGCGCCGGCTGCGCGAGATGCACAAAACCATCACCGGCACCGGCTTCGACGGCGAGCGATACAGCGCCCTGAACCCGGAGGCGTGGGCGTGGGTTCATCTGTCCAACTTCGACAGTGGGGCTGTATTCCTCGACTTGTTCGTCCGGGCGCTCACTCGGCCGGAGCGCGAGCGGCTCTACGCGGAGTACCGGCAGGTCGGCGGGCTGCTCGGCGTGCGCGATCAGGACATGCCGCCCGACCTCGCCGGCCTGCACGCCTACGTCGACGACATGGTCGAGCACCGCCTCGACGCGAATGCCACGACGCGCGACCTACTCGAGTCGCTCACCCTGCGCGACGTGCCGCCCCCGTCCCGGCTGGTGCCGAAGCCCGTGTGGGCGGCGGTGCGCCCGGCCGGCCGCCATCTACTGCGAGACGCGACAGTCGGCACGCTGCCCCCGCGACTGCGCGAGAAGCTGGACCTCGACTGGACGCCCGAGCAGGAGCGGCGCCTGCGGCGCGTCGCGACGGCGATACGCCGGATCAGCCCGGCCGTGCCGCCGCGGATCATGCACTATCCCCTGGCGTACCAGGCCCGCAAAGCAGCGCTCGCCGCCGGCCAGCGCTAGGTCGGCGGGTCGACGTAGAGGTCGTAGACGGGTTCGGCGCTGCCGCCGTACTTGGCGAGATCGGTGATTCCGGCCGCGGCGAGCACGTCGACATCCAGGTAGCTGTGGCCGGTGTTCTCGCGCGCCGGGCTGGTGATGACCAGGGCGGCGGCGTCGCCCACGATGTCGGGTGACCGCGCCGCCGCCATCGACGAGTCGCCGCCGAGCAGGTTCGCCACCGCCGCCGTCGCGATCAGCGTCTGCGGCCACAGCGTGTTGGCGGCGACGCCCGCGTCGGCGTACTCGGCGGCCCAGCCGAGCGTCAGCAGGGTCATCCCGTACTTGGCCAGCGTGTACGGGGGATACGCGCCGAGCCACTTCGGGTCGAGGTTGATCGGCGGAGACAGCGACAGGATGTGCGGGTTCGGCGACTTGCGCAGGTGCGGCAACGACGCTCGGGTGAGCAGGAATGTTCCGCGCAGCTGGATCTGCTGCATCAGGTCGAAGCGCTTGACCGACAGGTCCTCGGTGCCCTGAACCCCGAGGGCGCTGGCGTTGTTGACGCAGACGTCGATGCCACCGAACCGCTCGACGGCCTGCCGTACCGCGTCGTCGACGGATGCCTCGCTGCGCACGTCGCCCACCACAGCCAGGGCCTGACCACCGGCCGCCTCGATCTCCGCCGCCGCGGTGTGGATCGTGCCGGGCAGCCGCGGATCGGGCTGATCGGTCTTGGCGAGCAGGACGACGTTCGCGCCGAGGCGGCCGGCCGCGATCCCGATCGCGAGGCCGATGCCCCGACTGCCGCCGGACATGATCATCGTCTGACCGGCGAGATCGAGCTTCCCGCTCATCGCGCCCGCCCGTGCAGCAGCTTGACGAGCCGCTTCGTGATCGCCATGGCAGCGCGCGAACGGCGGAACGACAGCAACGCCATACCCGGGACGGCGAAGCGCTGCCGGGCGATGGCGTGCGTCCGGGAGAACTCGCGCAGCCCCTCCGCGCCGTGGATGCGCCCGAAGCCCGAGTCGCCGACCCCGCCGAACGGCAGCGCCGGGATCGCTCCGTACGACAGCACCGAGTTGACCGACGTCATGCCGACGCGCAACTGGCGGGCGATGTCCAGGCCGTGCCTGCGCGAGAAGACCGTCGAGGCCAGGCCGTACCTGGTGGCGTTGGCGAGTGAGATCGCTTCGGCCACGCTGTCGACCGTACGCACCGTCAGGGTCGGCCCGAACGTCTCTTCCTGCACGGCCGCTGACGTCTCGTCGGTGTCGACGAGCACGACCGGCTCGACGTACGGCGGGCGCACCGAGTCTAGGCCACCGACCAACGTCGTTCCGCCGTGTTCGAGCGCGTCGGCGATGTGCCGGCGGACGACGTCGACCTGGCCCGGCATCGTCATCGGCCCGTATTCCGTACCTGGGCGTACGTTGCGCAGTGACCGCTGCAGGGCAGCCAGGAACTTGTCGCGGACGTCGCGCGTGACGTAGACGCGCTCGACGCCCACGCAGGTCTGGCCGCTGTTGGCCATGGCGCCCCAGGCGGCGGCGTCCGCGGCGGCGGTCACGTCGGCGTCCGGGGCGACGATGAAGGCGTCCTTGCCGCCGAGCTCCAGCACCACCGGGGTGAGCGTCTCGGCGCAGGCGGCCATGATCTTCTTGCCGGTGGCGGTGGATCCGGTGAAGGCGATCTTGTTGACGCCCGCCCGGCACAGGGCGGCGCCCGTCTCGCCGAATCCGGTGACCACGCTCAGCACGCCGGGACGCACGTCCGGGTTGGCGTGCCCGAACGCGTCAGCGAAGAAGACGCCGATCGCGGGAGTGTGCTCGCTCGGCTTGAAGACGACCGTGTCGCCGGCGGCCAGCGCGTATCCGGCCGAGCCCGCCGGCGTGTAGATCGGGTAGTTCCACGGACCGATCACGCCGACGACGCCGAGCGGGCGCTGCTCGACGACGGCCTGGTGGTTGGACATCAGGAGCCCCGGGCCGACGCGGCGCCGGCCCAGCACCTTGCTCGCGTGCTTGGCCGCCCAGGCGATGTGTTCGAGCACCAGGGCGAGTTCGAGGTAGGCGTCCTCGTGCGGCTTGCCGTTCTCGGTATGGATCAACTCGACCAGCTCGTCGGCGTGACCGTGCAGGTACGTGCGCCACCGCAGCAGGTAGGTCGCGCGCTGACCGAAGCTCAGTCCGGCCCACCACGGCGCCGCCTCCCGAGCTTGATCGACCGCGGCCTGCACCGCCTCGGCGCCATGCACCGGCAGGATCGCGATCACCGCGCCGGTAGCGGGATTCACCGAGTGGAGTGGGTCGGACACCATGGGCGGCGCGGTCTGGGTCATGTCGATGCTCCTCGCTGTCTACGTGCCATCGTCCGCGTTGTTGGCGGCTTGTCAATAACTGGGTGGCGACCTACGCTTCGACCGTGGACACCTACTCCGACATCACCTACGAGGTGGCCGACCGCATCGCGACGATCACGTTGAACCGTCCGCAGGCGCGCAACGGCTACACCATTCGGATGTCGGACGAGCTGGCCGATGCGCTCGACCGGGCGGACCGCGACGACGACGTCCGGGTGGTGATCCTCACCGGAGCGGGTAAGGACTTCTGCGTCGGCGCCGACCTGTCCGCGGGCGGCTTCGACTTCACCGACCTGGACGCCGACACCTGGCAGGAGCCGGCCGGGCGCTGCTCGAAGCGCATCTTCCTGATGAACAAACCGGTGATCGCCGCCGTCCGCGGGGCGGTCGTCGGGGCCGGCCTGACCGCGATCCTGCCGTGCGACTTCCGGCTGGCGGCCACCGACGCCCGGTTCGGATTCGTGTTCGCGCGGCGTGGCATCTACCCCGAGGGTGCGTCGACCTGGTTCCTGCCGCGACTGGTCGGTCTCGGCCGGTCCCTGGATTGGATGGTCAGCGGCCGGGTGTTCGACGCGCGCGAGGCGCAGGACGCCGGCCTGGTGACCCGGCTGTACGAGCCGGACGACGTGCTTCCGTCGGCGTACGAGCTGGCTCGCGAATTGATCGCCACCACGGCGCCCGTGTCGGTCGCGGTGATCCGGCAGATGCTGTTCCGGCTCAGCCCGCTCGAGTCGCCGATGCCCGTGCACGAGCTCGATTCGCGGCTGATCGCCGGCATCGCCCAGACCCCGGACGCGGTCGAGGGCGTGCTGTCGTTCCTGCAGCGCCGTCCGCCGGAGTTCACCGGAACGCCGGGCAAGGATCTGCCCGACTGGCTGCCCTGGGTTGACGGTGGTGCCTCGTAGGATCACGCAATGCTCACCCTGGCCCTCGGCGACGGCGCCGAGCTTCGCGCCCTCGAACCGTGGCAAGCCGACGAGTTCCTCGTTCACATCGAGGGGATCCGCGAGCACCTCAAACCGTGGATCCCGTTCGCGTCCAGGGTGGTCGACGCCGACACCGCCCGGGACGTTCTGCAGCGGTTCGCCGACTGGCAGGCGCGGGACGAGGGGCGGTTTTACGGCATCTGGGTTGACGGCGCACTCAGCGGAGGCACGCTGTTCAAGGACTTCAGCGCGGCCAGCGGCGTCTGCGAGATCGGCGTCTGGCTCTCCCCGGCCGTCGAGGGGCGGGGATTGATCACCAGGACGGTGCGGCACATGATCGACTGGGCGGTACTCACGCGGGGCATGACCCGGGTCGAGTGGCGGTGCGCTCCGGACAACCAGCGCAGCAGTGCCGTGGCGAAGCGGCTGGGCCTGACCCACGAGGGCACGCTGCGCTCGGACTTCACCGTGAACGGCAAGCGGCAGGACAGTGAGGTCTGGGCCGTCCTCGCCGACGAGTGGCGCGCTCAATCGCGATCCTGACCCACGCTCGGTGCGCTGGCCGCCGCTCGCGCCTCGTAGGCCGCTCGTTCCGGACGATTGGCGGCGGAGATCATCACCGTGTCGGCGCCCAGTCGCCGGGCCACCCACTCGCCACCTCGACGTGGCAGTAGCCGGCCCAGATAGGCGGTGGTGCCCGCCGACTTCGGCACGAACACGTCGAAGCGGGGTCGCTGGACGGTCGCCACGATCGCCGCCGCAACGTCCTCGGGACCGATCGTCTGGATGCCCCGCGTGTCCCCGACGCCCGCCGTCAACTCGGTGCGGACGATGCCGGGCATCACGCACGACACATCGACACCTGTCCCCCGCAGTTCGAGGTGCACGGCCTCCGACAGGCCGACGACGCCGTGCTTGGTGGCGCAGTAGGTCGCGATGCCCGGGGTGCCGACCTTGCCGGCGAGCGACGCGACGTTGACGATGTGCCCCTGTCCGCGCGGGCGCATCCGGCGCATCGCCTCGCGGGTGCCGTGGATGACGGCGTGCAGGTTGATCTCGAGCTGCCGGGTGGTCGTCTCGTCGCTCTCCTCGTCGAGCGGTGCGACCGGCATGATGCCGGCGTTGTTGACGAGCACGTCGAGCGGGCCGAGCCGACCTTCCACGGAATCCAGGAAGGCTGTGTATCCGGGTCGGTCGGTGACGTCGAGACGCAGGGCGACGCCATCACGCAGATCTGCGGCCACCTTGTCGGCGGCGGCGAGGTCCAGGTCGCCGATCGCGACCCGCGCGCCGGCGGCGGAGAGCGCACGAGCTGTGGCCGCGCCGATGCCTCGGGCGCCGCCGGTGACGGCGACGACCAGCCCGTCGATCGATCGTTTCATCTCGCACCTCCGAAGGGGTGGCCCAGGACTTGACACAGTGTCAATAATTAGTTGGCAGTTAGTCAACACCCGATCCGGGAGGACGGCAATGACGGCGGCAGTCGGCACCAAGGGCGATCGGCAGCGCCGGGCGATCGTCGACGCGGTGCGCCAGCTGCTGACCGAAGTGCCGCTCGCCGAGCTGTCCGTCGGACGCATCACCGAGGCGGCGTACATCACCCGGTCCGGCTTCTACTTCTACTTCGACAGCAAGTACGAGGCGCTGGCCGTGGCGCTCGACGACGTCTGGGACGAGCTCGAGACGAGCACGCACCGATTCGAACCGCGCGCCGCCGACGAGTCACCGGTGCACTACTCGCGGCGCATGCTGGCCGTCGCGGTCGACGTGTGGCACCACAACGCCCCGCTGATCAACGCGCTCATGCTGGCCCGCGAGACCGATCCTCGACTTCGCCAGATGTGGGACGACTGGATGGATCTGCTCGTCGAGAACCTCAGCGTCATCACATCCCGCGAGCGGCAGGCCGGCAACGCGAAGCCCGCCCACGACGACACCCGCGAGCTCGTCCGCCGACTGGTGGGCATGTCGGTGTGGGCCCTGCATGAGGACGACCTACGCGCGGGCGCCGACCGGCACCACACGGTCGAAGTCCTCGATGCCATCTGGCTGGCCGCGGCCTGGGGCGTAACACCATGACGCCCTTCCAGTCCGTCGTCATCATCGGAGCCGGCTTCGGCGGGCTGGCCATGGCCTTGGAACTCAAACGGCACGGGCACGACAACTTCACGATCCTGGAGAAGGCCGCCGACATCGGCGGGGTCTGGCGCGAGAACACCTACCCCGGCGCCGGCTGCGACATCCCGTCGCCGTACTACTCGTTCTCGTTCGCGCCGAATCCGACGTGGCCGATGCGCTTCTCGCTGCAGGCTGACATCCACGACTACATGAAGCGCGTCATCGCGTCCTACGACCTCGAATCGCACATCCGGTTCGAAACCGAGGTCACGGCATGCCGGTTCGACGACGGCTGGCACGTCGAGACGGCGTCCGGCGAGACGTTCCGCGCTGATGTCCTCGTGCCGGCGATGGGGCAGCTGTCCCGACCGGCGCTGCCGAGCATCCCGGGGCGAAAGACCTTTGCCGGCCCGGCGTTCCACTCGGCGAGTTGGCGCCACGACGTCGACCTGCGCGGCAAGCGGGTTGCGGTGATCGGCACGGGGGCGAGCGCCATCCAGTTCGTCCCCCGGATCCAGCCGATCGTCGGTGCGCTGACAGTCTTCCAGCGCACCGCGCCGTACGTCGCTCCCAAGCCCGATCGTCGGTACCACCCGGCGCATCACTGGCTGTTCCGGCACTTTCCCCCGGCACGGCTGGCCGAGCGCGGGGCCTGGTGGCTGCTGTGCGAGGTCTCGACGATGGCGATTGTCGGCAACAAGACAATCAGCCGAGTGATCACCTGGGTGACCCGGATGCACCTGCGGCGCAAGGTGCGCGATCCGCAGCTGCGGGCGAAGCTCACTCCGGACTACCCCGTCGGCTGCAAACGCGTGCTGTTCGCCAACGACTACTACCCCGCGTTGACCCAGCCGAACGTGCACGTCGAGACGACGCCGATCGAGTCGATCACGCCGGACGGCGTCCGCACCGCCGACGGCGTCGACCATCCGGCCGATGTCGTCGTCTACGCCACCGGGTTCGCCACGACGGAGTTGCTCGCGCCGGTGAAGATCACCGGGCTCGACGGCAAGCACCTGCAAGACGTCTGGGCGCAAGGGGCTCGCGCCTATCTCGGCCTGGCGGTGCCGGGCTTCCCGAACCTGTTCCTGATGTACGGCCCGAACACCAACCTCGGCGCCGGCTCGATCATCTACATGCTCGAGCGCCAAGCTCGCTACATCCGCCAACTCGTGTCGCACGGTGGCCGGCTCGACGTCCGGGCCGACGTCGAGCAGCGCTACGACGACGAGGTGCAGAGCCGGCTGGCCGACACCGCGTGGGCCGGGTGCGCGAGTTGGTACCGCCAGGACAACGGCCGGATCTCGGCGAACTGGCCGGGCCTCGTGTCCGAGTACAGCCGCCGCACCCGCCGGGTGAACTTCGCCGACTATCAGACGACAATCCCCGATCGGGCAACCGTGGGCGCTGCTACGACGCCGAGAGTTGCCCGAGCGGAGAAAGAAGGCCGGCCGTGACCCCACCCACCACCATGTGTGAGGCGTTCCAGCAGACCGCCGCCCAGCATCCGGACGAGATCGCGCTGCGCACTAACGGCGACGCGGTCACGGTCACCTGGCGGCAGTACGCCGACCGGGTACGTGCCATAGCGGCCGGGCTGGCGAAGCTCGGCGTCCGGCCCGGCGACACGGTCGCGATCATGATGACCAATCGGCCCGAGTTCCATCTCGTGGACGTCGCCGCAATGCATCTGGGCGCCACGTGCTTCTCGATCTACAACACGCTGCCGGCCGAGGCGATCAACTACCTGCTGACCAACTCGGGCAGCCAGGTGATCGCTGTCGAGCAACAGTTCGCAGCGAAGGTGCTGGCCGCCGCCGACGGCACGGCCCTCGAGCAGGTGATCTGCGTCGACGCCGAGCTCGACAACACCATGCCGCTGCACACCCTGGAAGCGTCCGGCGATGCCGACTTCGACTTCGACGCGTCCTGGCAAGCCGTCGCGCCCGAAGACGTGCTGACACTGATCTATACGTCGGGTACCACCGGCAACCCCAAGGGTGTCGAGTTGACGCACCACAACATGCTGGCCGAGCTGTACGCCGGCAACGAGATCCTGCAGGTCGGCGCGCAGGACCGCATCGTTACCTACCTTCCCCACGCACACGCCGCGGATCGGTGGGGCTCGCACTACGCCTCAGTTGCCTTCGGTATACAGCTTACCTGTGTACCTGATCATCGCACCGTCCTGGCCGCACTCACCGAGGCGCGGCCCACAGTGTTCGGCGCCGTCCCGCAGATCTGGTACAAGATCCAAACCGGCATCGAGATGCGCATCGCCGAGGAGAGGAGTCCGGTCAAGCGGCGACTCGCGAACTGGGCGATCGCCGCCGGACGCCGGGTCAGCAAGCACGAACTCGTCGGCGAGGCGGCACCCCTGACCGCCGCGATCCAGCACAAGGTCGCCGATCGGCTGGTGCTGTCGAAGCTGCGCCACGCACTCGGTCTGGATCAGGTGCGGGCGGCCATCACCGGCGCGGCGCCCATCGCGCCCGACGCTCTGGAGTTCATGACCGCGATCGGCGTCCCGGTGTGTGAGTGCTGGGGGATGTCCGAGCTCACTGCCATGGCCACGCTCAACCGGCCGGGAGCCATACGCATAGGTACGGTGGGTACCGCGATGACCGGCGTCGAGCTCAAGCTGGCCGACGACGGCGAGTTGCTCGCCCGCGGCGACATCGTGATGAAGGGCTACCGCAACGAGCCGGAGAAGACGGCCGAAGCGGTCGATGCCGACGGATGGATGCACTCCGGCGACATCGCCACCATCGACGACGACGGGTACGTGCGCATCGTCGACCGCAAGAAGGAACTGATCATCAACGCGGCCGGCAAGAACATGTCGCCCGCCAACATCGAGATGGCCGTGCACTCCGCCAGCACCCTCATCGGCAACGTGGTGGCGATCGGCGACAACCGGCCGTTCAACATCGCCCTCATCGTGCTCGAACCGGACGCCACCGCGAGCTATGCCAAGCAGCGCGGGCTGCCCGACGGGTCGCCCGCCGCACTTGCCGACGACCCGGCCCTGCGCTCCGAGATCGAGGTCGCCGTGAAACACGCGAACGAACGCCTCTCGCGGGTCGAGCAGATCAAGAAGTTCGCGATCCTGCCCGACGTCTGGGAGCCGGGCAGCGACGTGCTGACCCCGACCATGAAGCTCAAACGCCGCCCGATCGCCGAGAGGTACGCCGCCGAGATCGAGGCCCTGTACGCCCGATAGCACCCGCGCGTGACGTTGATCTGGCGGCTTGGCCCACGCGCCGACCAGATCAGGCGCCGCGGAATGGTCAGCAGGTGGGCCAAGCGCCCTGTGGACAACGCCGACGCGCGACCCCGCAGGTCGGCAACGATTGCCCCATGGATGCGCCGCCGGACCCGGATTGGTACCTGGACCACGTCGTCGTGCCCGGCGGCCCACAGCGACGCGCCATCGGGCCGGCCCGCGCCCGGCAGGCCGGATGGGAGGCACAGGCCCGCGAAGATCGAGGATCGCCGTCTGCCGCTGTGCGGCTCGCGGCGAGGCAGGGCTTCGTCATCATGAGGAGTCAAGCTCGCGAGCTAAGCCTGTCCGATGCTGAGGTGCGCCGGTTGGTGCGAGCGGAGGCCTGGTGGTCGCCGCGCAACGGCGTGCTGGCAGTTCACGCCCGTCCCCACCTCCGCCGCGAGCGCGCGGCCCTGGCTGCGAGCGCAGCCGTCGCGGCGCGGGCGCACACCGTCGTCAGTCACCGAAGCGCCGCCGTGCTGCACGGCCTCCCGACGATCACCGTCCCGACCCGACCGGAACTCACCCGCCGCACCGATGCATCCACCGGCCGACGGGATCGACTGCACGTCCATCGCGCGACACTGATCGATGCACAGATCACCAGGTGGTTCGGTGCGCCGGTGAGTACGGTCGCCCGCACCGTGGCAGACCTCGCTCGCACCGGCGTCGAGCACGGCTTGATCGCCGCCGACGCTGCGCTGCACGAAAGGCTGGTCACAACAGCCGAACTCGCAACGGAAATCGCCTTCTGTGCCGGCTGGCCCGGGGCTCTCGCGGCCCGGGCGGTCCTCGCGCTGGCCTCTCCACTCGCGGAGTCACCATTGGAGTCGCTGACCCGGCTGTGCCTGCGCGACGGCGGACTACCCGATCCCGAGCGGCAGGTGCGCGTCGTCGATCCGGACGACGGCTGGCAGTGCCGCGTGGACATGCTGTGGCCTGCGCAGCGCGTAGTCGTCGAGGCGGACGGCCGGCTCAAGTATCGCGACAGCGAGCTCTGGCGGGAGAAACTGCGCCAGGAACGGCTAGAACGGCTTGGCTACCGAGTGATCCGCGTCCTGTGGGACGACGTCATGAACCACCCGGCCCAGACCATCGCGCGGGTGCGCCGAGCCCTGTACACCCGCTGACGTGGATCAAGCGCGGGCGGCGGTCGCGATCACGACGTCGGCGCAGGCGGCCGGATCGTCATAGAACGGGGTGTGGCCACAGCCCCGCAGGGGGCGATGCAGCGCGCCCGGCAAGGCGGCCCGAGCGCGACGGCTCTGCGTCGCGTAGGTGAGCAGCACATCGCGGCGTCCCCACGCGATGGTCACCGGAATGTCGGCGAGCGCGCCCACCTCGCGGAACCGATACCCGGCGAACGACGTGGACGCCGCCTCGTACCCGGGCGCGTCGAGGATGCCGTTGATGTTCAGCAGGCATAGATCGGCGCTGAGCTGCCCCGGGCGGCCGAACGCAATGCCGCACAGCGCGACCCGGCCCACCCGATGACGCGCCAGCCGGGGCAGCATCGGGCGTGTCGCCCGGCCCAGCCGTCGGGCCGAGCCGAGCGCCCACCGGCCCCAGATCCGTCCCGGCTCGCGCCAGAAGCCGATAGGTGAGAACGCGGTGACCGAGCGGGCCAGCCCGCGCCGACCGAGCTCCAGGGCGATGCCGCCGCCCATCGAGTTGCCGGCCAGGTGCGGCCGGTCGAACTGCGCGCAGAAGTCGACGACGGCCTCGGTCAGTTCCTGCACCCCGCCGGGATGGAGGCGGGGCGACTCGCCGAAGCCCGGCAGGTCGACCGCGATGACCTCGTAGGACTCCGTCAGCGTCGGCACGGTCGGCGCCCAGACCTCGCGCCGACTGCCCAGCCCGTGCAGCAGCACGAGTGGCTCCCCCGCACCGATCCGGTCGTGAGCCAGCACGTCCACTCCTTATTGACAGGGCGCCAACACCGGCGGACGATACCAGAGATGGACTACGACGTACTGGTGATCGGCTCCGGATTCGGGGGCAGCGTCACCGCGTTGCGGCTCACCGAGAAGGGTTATCGCGTCGGCGTCCTCGAGGCCGGGCGCCGATTCGAGGACGACGAGTTCGCCAAGACGTCGTGGCGACTGCGCCGGTACGTGTGGGCGCCGAAGCTCGGCTGCTACGGCATCCAGCGCATGACCTTGCTGAGGAACACCTTCATCATGAGCGGAGCCGGCGTCGGCGGCGGATCGCTGGTCTACGCCAATACGCTCTACGAGCCGCCCGATCCGTTCTACGAAGATCCGCAGTGGGCACACATCACCGACTGGAAGGCCGAGCTCGCGCCGTACTACGACCAAGCGAAGCGGATGCTCGGTGTCACGCTCACGCCGGCCATGACGCCGGCCGACCGGGTGCTGCGCGAGGTCGCCGACGACCTGGGCATCGGCGACACGTATCGCCCCACCCCGGTCGGCGTGCTGTTCGGCGAACGCCCGGGCGAGGACGTCCCCGACCCCTTCTTCGGCGGCGTCGGCCCGGCCCGCCGTACCTGCACCTCGTGCGGCGAGTGCATGACCGGATGCCGGCACAACGCCAAGAACACGCTCGTGAAGAACTACCTCTACCTGGCTGAACGGGCCGGAGCGCGCGTACATCCGTTGACGACCGTGACGACGGTGCGGCCGCTCTCCGGCGGCGGGTATGCGGTCGACACTGTCCACACTGGACGGTGGGCCCGGCGCGCGCCCCATACGTTCACCGCCGAGCAGGTCGTGTTCGCCGCGGCGTCGCTCGGCACGCAGTGGCTGCTGCACAGCCTGCGCGACCGGGGCGTGCTGCCCGGCATCTCGCCCCGCCTCGGCCTGCTGTCACGGACGAACTCGGAGGCGGTACTGGCGGCCCGCTCCCGTCGCGGCGATACCGACTACACCAGCGGGGTGGCGATCACGTCGTCCATCCATCCCGACGCCGTGACACACATCGAGCCGGTGCGCTACGGCAAGGGCAGCAACGGCATGTCGTTGCTGACCATGCTGCTCGTCGATCCGCAGGCCGGTCGTCGTCGGTGGGCTCTGGCGCTGCGCGAGTATCGGCGGCACTGGCGCGACATCCGGCACGTACACAATCCGCGGCACTGGTCCGAGCGGATGGTCGGTCTGCTCGTCATGCAGACCCTGAACAACTCGGTGACCACGTACACGCGTCGGGGCCTTCTCGGCGGCCGGCACCTGACGACCCGGCAAGGAGAGGGCGAGCCGAGCCCGACCTGGATCCCGATCGGGCACGAGGTGGCCCGGCGCGTCGCCGAGAAGATCGACGGCGTACCGGAAGGCTGCTGGACCGACGTCGTCAACATCCCGATCACCGGCCACTTCATCGGTGGCTGCGCGATCGGCGATTCCCCGGCGACCGGCGTCGTCGACGCCTATCAGCGCCTCTACGGCTACCCGGGGCTGCATGTCGTCGACGGGTCGACGATCTCGGCGAACCTCGGCGTCAACCCGTCCCTCACGATCACGGCGCAGGCCGAGCGAGCGATGGCGACGTGGCCCAACCGCGGCGAGGCGGATCCCCGTCCACCCCTGGGCGCGCCGTACGTACGGGTGGCCGCAGTCCCACCCAAGAACCCGGCCGTACCCGAGGCAGCACCGGGCGCCCTACGACTGCCGCTGCTCTCATTGCGCGATCGGTAGCGTTGCCAGCGTGAGCGTTGCCCCCGAACCCCGCTGGCGCCGGCTCGAGCCGGACGAGCGGCGCGGCCAGATCCTCGCGTGCGCCCGTCGCCTGTTCGGCGAACGTCCATACGCCGAGGTATCGACCACGGATATCGCCCGCGAAGCCGGCGTCGCCCGGGGCCTGATCAACCACTACTTCGGGACGAAGCGTGATCTCTACCTCGAGGTCGTGCGCGAGGCGCTCACCATCCCGGCGTTCGTGATCGAGTCGCTGCCTGAGGGCACGCTCGAGGAGCGCGTCGACAAGGGCGTCGAGTGGCTATTGGACATGCTCGAGCGCCACGGCGACACCTGGCTCGCGGCGACCGGCACGCAGGGGTTGGGCCGGGATCCTGAGCTCGAACGCATCCTCGCCGAGGCCGACAACGAGTCGGCGGACCGCGTGCTCGAGAGCCTCGGTGTTCGCGCCGGGGCGGCTCATTACGACGAGATGCGGGCGATGATCCGGGCGTATGCCGGGCTGTTCAAAGCGAGTGGACGCGAGTGGCTCGTCGCCAAGTCGCTCCGCCGGGACGAGGTGCACCTGCTCCTCGCGCGCACGCTCATCGCCATCGTGACCGACGTCTTTCCCGCCCTTCGACCGACCCGACCCCGGCGACGCAGCCGAACCTCGCACTGACGCGAACGGGGCGGCCCGGAAGATCCCGGACCGCCCCAGCGCGTGGTGCGTACTACTTGAGGGTGACCGTGGCGCCGGCGCCCTCGAGGGCGGCCTGGGCCTTCTCCGCGGCTTCCTTGTTGACCTTCTCGAGAACGGGCTTCGGGGCGCCGTCAACCAGCGCCTTGGCCTCGCCCAGGCCGAGGCTCGTGAGGGCACGAACCTCCTTGATGACCTGGATCTTCTTCTCGCCGGCGGCCTCGAGGATGACGTCGAACTCGTCCTTCTCCTCGGCGACCTCGGCCGGCGCGGCGCTGCCCGGGCCAGCCGGAGCAACGGCAACCGGAGCGGCCGCGGTGACGTCGAAGGTGTCCTCGAACTGCTTCACGAAGTCCGAGAGCTCGAGCAGGGTCATCTCCTTGAAGGAGTCGAGCAACTCGGCGGTGCTGAGCTTCGCCATGATGGCGTCCTTTCTTTCTTCGCCGGTAGAGCCGGCAGTTTGGTGGTTACTCCGCCGGCTCGGCGGGAGTCTCGGTGATGGCATCGGCGGGCGGGGCCACAGCGGCGTCGGCCGCGGGTGCCTCGACTGCGTCAGCCGGCGGCGCTACGGCCGCCTCGGCGGGCTTCTTCTCCTCGAGCGCCTTGGCCAGGCGAGCCATCTGCGACAGCGGCGCCTGGAACAGGCCCGCAGCACGCGTCGGCAGCGCCTTGAGGATGCCGGCGATCTTGGCCAGCAGCACCTCGCGCGATTCGAGGTCGGCGATGCGGTTGACCTCGTCGGCGGACAGCGCCTTGCCGTCGAGGATGCCGCCCTTGATCACCAACAGCGGGTTGGTCTTGGCAAAGTCACGTAGACCCTTGGCGGCCTCGACCGGATCGCCGCTGATGAACGCGATGGCCGTGGGGCCGACGAGCAACTGGTCGTCGATGACCACGCCGGCATCGGCGGCGGCCCGCTTGGTCAGCGTGTTCTTGACGACGGCGTACGTCGTCTCGCGACCCAGCGCTCGGCGCAGGTCGGTGAGCTGCTTGACGCTCAGCCCGCGATACTCGGTGATGACCGCAGCGGACGAGCTGGTGAACTGCTCGCTGATCTCGGCGACCGCCGTGGTTTTCTCGGCATTCGGCATGCTTCCTCCTCTCCTATGCAGTCAGGCTGGCCTGTCCGGCATCAGAGACGAGAAACGCCCCGGCGCAGGGCGCACGGGGCGGGCGAGTGGTTCGCACCGATCCGTCCAACCTGCGCGGGCCGCTCCGGCGCTCCGGAGGCGTTCTGTCGCGTGCGCGCACGCGACGACCAGCGGTCTTCGGGTGGATCGTCAGCCAGCGTACGTGGCGGCCCACACGCCTGCCAAATCGCGGACGGACCACTTCGCATTGACGCCCCGCCTAACGCCTGCTTAACTTCGATCCGGCTGCAGAGCGGGCCACCAATACTTTCCGGGGGGAAAGCATGCTTCTACGTCGTCGTATCACCATGCTCGTGATCGGTGCGCTGGCGTGCGGCGGTGCGGCCATCGCCACCAGCGGGCCAGCCCACGCCGCCGGCGTCTGTACGGTTCGGGCGCACTTCGCATCGCGGATCGCGATCACGGCTGACAACGTCAAAGTCGGGGCGACATTGACCGGATGCAACGGAACGTTCGAGTACGCCTCAGCCGACTTCTACGGCGCAGAGGGCACCGACGACATATTGATCTTCGACCAGGTTCGGACGGCCTACGCGGACCTCTACTCCTGGAACGTCAGGCCTGGTACCCACCGCACGATCGATGGCTGGGGGTACCAGCACGACAGCACCTCGATCGCGTGGCAGTACACGTCAGCAGTTGTCAAGTTCGGGCAGCGTATGTCGGTCGGAACCTCGCGAAGCGGCTCGGTCGTCACGATCACCGGCACGGTCGCTCAGTTCAAGGCATTCGACGGCTACCGCGGAATCGGCGGCAAGGTGGTCACCCTGCAGCAGCACACCTCATCGGGCTGGGTGAGCCTCGGCTCGGTGCGGTCGAACAGCACCGGACGGGCGACGTTCCATCGCACCCTTGCGACAGCGGCGTACTACCGGCTGATCACGCCCGACACCGCTGGCTGCTTCTCCGCGACCAGCGCACAGTCGCGCCGCTGACGCAGGCCGGCTACGGCACCGTGACGCCGGCGAGCACGACCGGGTTGTGCAGCGTGTAGTCGAGCTCGTCGGACTGTGCCGTTCCCGCCGGCGTCAGCACGTCGAGTGCCTTGGGCACGGTGGAGGGGACCACGGTGCAATGCGGGTCGGAGGTGGCGGTCGCGCAGACGCCGAACTGGTAAGCCTCGGGCGTCGGTGTGAACCCGCGAGCCTGATCGGAGCTGAATCCGTCCTGACCGGTGAGCACGACGGTGAACGTCCAGCCAGACGACGGCGTGCCGCCCAGCGCTGACTTGTCGACGGTGAACGTGATGTACCGCGAGATCTGGTTCGCACTGACTGTCACCGTGCCGACAGTCGCTCCGCCCGCGTCGACGAATCGCTGCCCGAAGCCCTGCACCTCGATCAACCGCGTCCACGCCGAATCCGCAGCGAGGCTGTAGTTACGCGACGCGAACGCCGCCGCGGTCGACGTCGGTGATCCGCCCGGCGCCCGCGCGTAGACGTCGACCAACTGCGCGCCGAGCGGGCTGCCGAACGTCGGGGTGAGGTCGCGAGTCTGCACCCGGAACGTCACCGTGGTGCCGGTGTCGTAGACCTGGAAATCGGTCAGGTCGTAGGCGCCGGCGTGGAAGTCCGACGCGGTGGGATAGGCGTAGTTGCCCGGACCGTTGTCGTCGCCGTTCGGGTCGGCGGTGTCGTAGAGGAGGGCGCCCTCGACGATGTCGTTGACCACGGTGCGCACGGCTTGGGCGGTGGCCCCGTCCCGCGTGGTCGACGTCACGACGATGACGTTGTTGCCCGGCAGCACGGCGATGTCGAAGCTGAACGACCCGTCGGCCGCGGCGACGCCGCTCGCGTGTGTGGTCGGGCCGGCCACATCGGCGACATCGACCCTTGCCCCCGGCGCCGCCGAGCCGGCTACGTGGATGGGATCAGTGGCGACCGTCTGATCTGTCGGCGACGTGACAGTCAGCGTGGTCGCGCGCTGGGTGTGCGTGACGTAGCGGTCGACGGTCTGGGCGGGACGTTCGAGCGACCGGCCCGCGGTCAGGTCGGCGGTCAGCCGCACCTGCGACGCCGCGCCCCAGGTCAGCGGCGCCGCCGAGCCGGCCGGCTTGCCGTTCTCGAAGCCGATCGACGCGGTGGTCGGGTCGGTGCCGTAGGGCGACGCGGGGACGTCGGGGGCGTCCCAGTCCTGCTCGGGAACGAGGCCCACGCCCGACGACATCGCGTCGATGGCGCCCAGCAACTGTCCGGCGGTCTTCGGGTCGCCGGTCGCCAGCGACTGCTGGGCCCGTTCGGCCGACAGCACCGGCCAGACGTGCCCGGTGCCCTTGTTGCTCGGCGCCCACGGCGCGCCGACCGTCGTGCAGCCATCCGGCACTGGAACGCTGCAGTCGCCGTAGCCGTCGCCGTTGTAGCGCAGCCAGCCCGGACCGCTCGGCGTCTCCTTCTTGAGCGTCGCGTCGACGACGTTCAGCGAGCGCTGGACGTCCGGGTCGGTGGCGCGTAGCTCGCCCAGCCGGACGAGCTCGAGGAATCCGGCGTCGATGACCGAGCGCTGATCGAGCGTGGGACCGCCGTTGCCGACGTTGTAGGTGATCGCCGCGTTCGGATCGCCGGTCTTGGAAAGCCTTATGAAATAAGGCTGATTGGACAGCGGGCCGTTCGTCGTAACCGACCAGCCCTTGATCGAGCGCTGGTACTGGTCGGCGGTGGCGAGCCAGATCCGGGCATCGGCCGAGTCGTGCCGCTGCGCAGCGATCGTCGCGGCGGCGACCAGCCCGGCGATCTCGGCGGCGATCGTCGAGGGCGAGTAGCCGCTCTGCTCCTCCCACCGCTCCGGGCCGGAGGCCGGCCCGTGCGCGATCAGGTAGTTCGCCGCGGCCTGGACGTGCGGCCACAACGTCGCGTCGCCGGCCAGCCCGGACTGCAGCACCATCAGGATCGGGTAGGCCACCTCGTCGAGTTGGGTGTTGAACGAGTCGGGCGCCGTTTTGCCGTTCACCAGCGAGTTTCTGGGCAGCGAACCGTCCGGCAACTGCTGCTTCAGCAGCAAGAACCGGGTCGCCGCTCGGGCGGTGGCCAGGTCGCCATCGGTGAACAGGGCCGTCCACGCCTCGTAGAGGTCGCGCGAGAACACCTCGCGATACGAGCCGAAGTAGGTGTTCGCCGGGTCGCCGGCCGAGACGGCTTGGCCCCACGGCGATGCCATCGAGGCGACGATCGCGCCGGGGAACGTCTTGTCCTCGCTGGACTTCACCACGTTCGCGGACAGGTAGTACTCGCGGACGGCAGCGGCCTGCTGGGCGGGCGACAGGCCGGGCAGATGCGACGAGGGACGCCGCAGGTGGGAGTCGTAGTCGCGCCAGCCGTCGGCGTACTGGTCGGTGATCCGGCCGAGCGACGTGTGCAGCGTCGCGCCGGAGGTGGCGACTGCGGCCGCCTGAGTGGTGCCGAAACCGAGCGCCAGGGTGAACTCGCTGTGCTTGTCGGGCGAAACGCCGGCCGTCTGCTCGACGTTGCCGCTCATCGCGGTCGCATTGGGCGTCAGCGCGTGGGCGGTGTCGAGCTGGGTCAGGCCGTCCGAGGGCGTCCCGACGAACCCGCTCGCCGCCGAGGTGAACGCCCGGTCGGCCCGCAGGGCCAGGTAGGACGGCACCGCGTAGTCGCGGTTGGCGGCATTGGTCGCCGTGACCGGGTCGTAGGAGACGAGCGATCCGGTGGACGGATCGATCACCGCGCTGTCGGCGCCGCCGTTGCCGTCACCGCCACCCCCGTTGCCACCCACCGTCGCGTCCAACCGGACGTAGAGGTGGAAGCGGGACGCGGCGGACGACAACGGCGTGTACCGGGTGTGCACGACGACGCTCGGCCGCGCCGGATCGGTCAGGTACGTAGTGGTCAGCCGGTACGCGCCGGACTTCGCCGTGGACGTGACCGTGCAGATCATCCCGGTCGGGTCGGCTTTGACGGTGTACGTGGTGTCCCGCGTCTGCAGGTCGGTGAAGGTCGACCCGTCCGTGACGAGGTATTGCATCGTCTCGACGTTCGTGGTGTCGATCGTCGGCGCGTACACGTCAGAGAGCACACCGCCCGCGACGGTGTACCAGATCTTGGACGTGGTGTTGCGGGCCGTGCCGAGACAGTCCTTGCGAGCAAGGTCGAAGTGGCTCACCGCCCCCGGCCCAGCGGGTGGAGCAGCGACCGCCGGCGGCGTCACCGCCGTCAGAAAGCCCGTCCCGACAATGGCGATGATCACTGCCACTCGTGCGCGCATTGGCCCCCGGCTCCTTCGCTCGCGTCGAGCGGATCGAACCACTTCCGGCGCACGAAGGCCAGAGCCAGCGCTCAGCCCTGGTCGATCTGGTTGGCCGGCGGCGCGCCGATAGCGATCTCTTCGTTGAAGTGGTTCATGCGCAGGTCGATGTTGGCGGTCTGCCCCTGCGCGGTGACCGAGTCGGTGACCTTGATCGATCGGCCCTCGGCGTCCACCCACATGTCGACCGGAACTGTGTCGACGCCGGCGGCGATCGCCTGCTGCATTGCCTGCTGCTGGTCGTCGGGCAGCTTGTCCACCATCACCCGCGGGTCCATCGTGAGGTGGTAGTGCGTGGACCGGACGCCGTCCACGGTGTCCGACCCGACCACCTTCAGATCGCGGCTCGACTCCACCATCACGACGTAGTAGTGGATGCTCGAGGAGCTCAGCGTGGCGGGCAGCGTCTCGGCCAGCTGGGCCACGATCTGGTCGGAGCTGCTCGGCGTTGCGACCACCCACGGCTTGCCGTTCTGTCCGCGGTCGACGTACAGCGTCTTGTCGACGTAGATCAGGTGCAGGTCAGTGGTGGTGGCCCGGAGGGTAGTGCTGATCTTGTCGTCGATCGCCGTCACGTTGCCGGCCGACAGATGCTCGCTGAACGTGCTCGTCTGATCGAGTCCGGGGGCGCTGGCCTTCAGGCTGCCCTGCACGGTCTTGATCTGTGACGCGCCGTGGGCGATCTGCGCCGCCAGCCCGGACACCGACGTGTACGCCGGCCCGAACCCGTCACCGTGCGTGGTGGTCGAGCAGCCGGCGGCGGCGACCACCGCCGCGCCGACGAGCGCCGCGACGCGCGTTCGGTTCATTAGGCCTCCGTCCGATACCCCTTCGACCCTAGTGCCCGGTTCGGGGACTGGTCCGAAGCGGGCCTAATTGGTCTATACAAACCCTTGACTCCCGATTCGGACGGTGTTAAACCAGTCCGGAAGGCGAGTTACCTCCCCCGTTTACCAGTTGATGACAGAGGCGCTATCTGTCTGGTTATGAGAGCGCTCTCGGTGCTGGTCGCAGCGACGCAGCGCGCGGAGGACCCGCGACGGCTCACCCGAATGGAGCGACGCGATGGATGCCAACCACCGACGCAGAACACGTTTCGCGCTGATCGCCTTCGGGGTGGTGGTGGCATTGTGCGCCGCTGTGCCGAACGCCGCATCGGGTACGGCCGCCGCGCCGTCGGCCCCGGCCGCTCCGGCCACTCCGGCCGCGATCGGCGGGCTCACCTGGGCCGACGACTTCAGCGGCGCCGCGGGCTCCGCCCCGGACGGCAGCAAGTGGGCACACGACACAGGTGGTGGGGGCTGGGGCAACAGCGAGCTGGAGTACTACACGAACAACACCAGCAACGCCGCACTCGACGGCAACGGGCACCTGATCATCACCGCCCGCAAGGAGAACCCGGCCGGTTACAGCTGCTGGTACGGCAGCTGCCAGTACACGTCGGCCCGGCTGCTCACGTCCGGCCACTTCACCCAGCAGTACGGACGCTTCGAGGCGCGCATCAAACTTCCACGCGGGCAGGGCATGTGGCCGGCGTTCTGGATGCTCGGCGACAACATCGGCAGCGTCGGCTGGCCGAACAGCGGCGAGATCGACGTCATGGAGAACATCGGCCGCGAGCCGTCGACGAACCACGGCAGCATGCACGGACCGGGCTACTCCGGGGGCAACCCGCTGACCGGCACGTACTCGATCAACGGTGCACTCGCCGACGACTTCCACACCTTCGCCGTTGACTGGGGACCCAGTTCGGCGCAGTTCTCCGTCGACGGCAACGTCTACGAGACGCACACCCCGGCCGACACGAACGGCAACCCGTGGGTGTTCGACCACCCGTTCTTCCTGCTGCTGAACGTCGCGGTGGGCGGCGGCTGGCCGGGATCGCCGGACGGTTCGACCCAGTTCCCGCAGCAGATGTCGGTCGACTACGTCCATGTCTACAGCTGGACGTCGTCCAGTGGATCAACCGGCCATATCACCGGCCTGGGCGGCAAGTGCCTGGACGTCAACGGCGCCGCAACCGCCAACGGGACCGCCGTGCAGCTGTGGACCTGCAACGGCAGCAATGCCCAGCAGTGGACGCGGCCGGGCGACGGCACGATTCGGGCGCTCGGCAAGTGCCTGGACGTGCCGGGCGGGTCGACCGCCAACGGCGCCCAGCTCGAGATATGGGACTGCAACGGCACCGGCGCGCAGCAGTGGAGGGTCGAGAGCGCCGGGGACATCGTCAACGTCCCGGCCAACAAGTGCCTGGACGTCACCGGAAGCAACTCGGCCGACGGCACCCGCACCCAGATCTGGGACTGCACGGGAGCGGCCAACCAGAAGTGGGCCCTCTAGGCCTGCGGATCACCGCGTTCACCGCGAGCTACCCCAGGGCCCGTGGCGTTCACCCCTGCCATCCGTAAGGAGATGGAGATGCCCAGATCCAAGCTCCGTTATGCCCTGCTCGGCGTCGCCGCCGTCGCGACGACGATCGTCGCCATGGCGGTCGCCGTGCTCGCCGGCGGCGCCCGGGCCGGCGCGCTAACCAACAATTGGTATGCGTCGGCGCCCTATCTGATGCCCGAGAGCAACAATCCGCCGAACCCCACGACGGTCATGGCCGCGACCGGGCAGAAGGCGTTCCAGCTCGCGTTCATCCTGGCGCCGAACGGCGGCGGCTGCACGCCGACCTGGGACGGCACCTCGCCGATCTCGTCGGACACGGTCGCCGGCAACGTGATCAACCAGATCCGCGGCGCCGGCGGCGATGTGTCCGTCTCGGTGGGCGGCTACGGCGGTACGAAGCTCGGCCAGACGTGCGGCGACGTCGCCTCGACGGCGGCCGCCTACCAGCAGGTCGTCGACAAGTACGGGCTCAAGGCGATCGACTTCGACCTCGAGGAACCCGAGTACGAGAACGACGCGGCCGTCGCCAACGAGCTCGGCGCCGCCAAGACACTGCAGCAGAATAACGCCGGGCTGTACATCTCGGTGACCATGCCGGGCACGGCGGCCGGAACCGGGTGGTTCGGCACCCAGCTGCTGGACAAGGCCAAGGCGATCGGATTCACGCCGAACAACTTCTCGATCATGCCGTTCGACGGCGGCTTCAACGGGGCGTCGGCGCAGACGTCCGCTCTCGAGGCGTTCCACGGACTGCTGACGAGCCATATGGGTTGGGACAGCACAACCGCCTACAACCACGAGGGATTCTCCGGCATGAACGGCAAGTCCGACGCCTCGGAGTTCTTCTACCAGGCCGACTTCCAGACGGTGCTGAACTACGCGACGAGCCACGGGTTGGCCCGATTCACGTTCTGGTCGGTGAACCGCGACCGCGCGTGCGGCTCGTCGACCGACAACGGCGTCTGCAGCAACGTCCCGCAGAACGATTGGGACTTCACCAAGTTCACGACGCAGTTCGCCGGTGCGACCCCGCCTGACCAGCCGCCGCCGACCAGCCCGCCGCCCGGCTCCTGCAGCACGACGGCCTGGAATGCGACGACCGCGTACACCGGCGGGGCCGTCGTCTCGTACAACGGTCACAACTGGACGGCCAAGTGGTGGACCCAGGGCGACGTCCCCGGCAACAACGGGCAGGACGTCTGGACCGACAACGGGGCGTGCTGATCATGAAGGCTCGGCTGACCGCGGCGCTCATCGCCGCGGTCGCCACCGCCGGCCTGGCGGTGGCGAATCCGATGCCCGCGAGCGCGGTGCCCACCACCATCCCGCTCACCGTCACGAACAATTCCGGACGCGGCGGCCCGGTCTACCTGTACGACCTCGGGACGCTGCTGTCGACCGGTCAGCAGGGTTGGGCCGATGCCGCCGGCACGTTCCACGCCTGGCCGGCGGGCGGTGAGCCGCCGATCCCGGCGCCGGATGCGTCGATCGCCGGGCCGGGCGCCGGACAGTCGCTGACGATCCAGTTGCCCAAGTTCTCCGGCCGGCTCTACTACTCCTACGACCAGAAGCTGGTGTTCAAGCTGGCGACTGGCGGCCTCGTGCAACCGGCCGTGCAGAACCCGTCCGACCCGAACCGCAACATCCTGTTCAACTGGTCGGAGTACACGCTGAACGACTCCGGCCTGTGGCTGAACAGCACCCAGGTCGACATGTTCTCCGCACCCGACTCGGTGGGGGTCAAGCGGGCCGACGGCTCGATCGCCACGACCGGTCAGCTGAAGCCCGGCGGCTATACAGCTGTGCTGGATTCCCTGCGCGGGCAGCCGGGCGGCTGGGCGAGCCTGATCCAGACCGATCCGGGCGGCGCCGTGTTGCGGGCACTGTCGCCCGGGCACGGCATCGAGACCGGCGCGTTGCCGAACACGATCATGGACGACTACGTGAATCGGGTCTGGGCGAAGTACAGCACCGACACGCTGACCGTGACGCCGTTCGCCGACCAGCCGGGCACGAAGTACTTCGGCCGGGTCTCGGGTGGTGCCATGAACTTCACCGACAGTTCCGGGGCGACCGTCACCACGTTCCAGAAGCCCGACGCGGACAGCATCTTCGGCTGTTACAAGCTGCTGGACGCGCCGAACGACCTGGTGCGCGGGCCGATCTCCCGCACACTGTGCGCCGGGTTCAACCGGTCGAACCTGCTCGTCGACGCGAACCAGCCCGACACCAACGCGGGTGACTTCTACCAGGACGCCGTGACGAACTACTACGCGCGGGCGATCCATGCGCAGATGGTCGACGGCAAGGCCTACGCGTTCGCGTTCGACGACGTGGGCAACTTCGAATCGCTCGTCAACGACGGCAACCCGCAACAGGCGTACCTCAGCCTCGACGCGCTCAGCTGAGCGAACGTCCGTCCCCGGATCGTGCAACTCTCGGCCGCCTGACGCGGCCCAGAGTTGCACGATCGGGGACTAACCCGTCGTGATGCCGGCGCAGACGATGCGATTGAACGCGACGAGGTCGGCGGTCAGTGCGGCGACATCGGCCGGCACGCTCGGATCGCTGTCGTGCATCCAGTCGGCGACCAGGTCGAACAGCCCGCCGATCGCGCCGACCGCGATGCGATGCACATCCAGGCGCTGGCGGCCCGTTCGCCGAGGGGACGCGACGCCGTAGTGCTTCCACACCGCCTCGAGGAAGGATGCGGCCCAGCGGCGGTTCTCGCGGCGTTGCCGCTCGACGGCTCGCGAGATGCCACGGGCCTCACCGAACGTGACCTTGCCGACGCGCGGGTCGTCGACGAGGGCGCGCGCGAATGCCGCGACGACGTCGTCCATAGCCACCGGACCGGCGCGTAGAACCTCCTGCATGCGGGCCTCGATCTGCTCGCTCACCTGCTGCAGCAACGCGAGGTAGCACGCTTCCTTGCTGTCGAACAGCTCGTAGAAACTCTTGGTGCTGACGTAGGCCGTCTGGCAGATCTGTTCGATCGAGACGTTCGGATAGCCCTTGTCCGCCAGCAGATCCAGCGTCGTGGCCAGGAGCTGGTCGCGGCGTTGAGCCCGCCGCTGATCGGCGTCCAACCCGCGGACGCGGCGACCGGCGCTAACCCCCGTCATATCGGCGATGCTACCCGCCTGCTTGTTACGGAAACGTCGACTTGTTGGAAACAGGCGCTCGTGCTCTACTGTGACCGCCCCCACTCTCGGAGGACGTCATGGCCTCGAAGATCGCCCGCATCGCAGCCGCTGTTCTGACGTTCGCCGGCGTCGCGGTCGCCGCGGCACCGGCCGCTTCGGCGGCACCATCGTCCGGTTTCAACGACTGGAGCTGCCGGCCGTCGGCCGCCCATCCGCAGCCGCTGCTGCTGTTGCACGGGCTCGGCGGCAACGGTCCGGGCAACTACGCGACCCTCGGCCCGTACCTGGCCGGCCTGGGCTACTGCGCCTACTCGCCCACGTACGGCGAGGAGTTCCCGCCGTTCCCGGTGGGCGGTCTGGTCGCGATCGATCAGTCGGCGCACGAGATCGCCGGTGTGCTCGAACACATCCTGGCCTCGACCGGCGCGTCGAAGGTCGACATCGTCGGGCACTCCGAGGGTGGCTTCCAGTCGCTGTACATCCCGAAGGTGCTGCACTACAGCAACAAGGTGGCCCGGGTGGTCGCGCTCGCCCCGCCGTCGCACGGCACCACGTTCGCCGGGCTGGTGGGCATCGCCGACCTGCTCGGCATCCGCGCGCAGGTCGACTACGTCCTCAACACGTTCGGTTGCCCCGCCTGCGACGGGCTGATCACCGGCGGCTCGGCCGTGACGGCGCTGAACAGCGGCCCGATCGCCCAGTCCGGCGTCGCCTACACGATCATCGCGTCCCGGTCCGACGAGCTGGTGACTCCGACGTCCACGGCATTCGTCAACGAGCCGGGCGTCCACAACGAGTACGTACAGGACAGCTGTCCATTCGACCCGGTGGGCCATGTCGGGCTGGCGTTCGATCTCGATGTCTCGCAGCTGGTGGCCAACGCGCTCGACCCGGCCCACCCGCAGTCGGTCACCTGCTCGTTCGGCCCGCCCTTCTAGGACCCGAGCGGCCGCTCGCCCGGAGGGACGGCGGTCGCTCGGCTGTGGGGCCCGATCGTGCAACTTCTGGCGTCGTAGCGACGCCGAGAGTTGCACGATCGGGTTGGCGCCACTGGGCGCCGAAGCACGCGAACGGCGCCGGATGGTCGAGCCGCTCGGGCAGCGCCGTGGCCAGGGCCTCAGCCGAATCGCGTCCTGCGGCCAGCTCGCGGTGATAGCGAGTCATGACCTCGGCGGCGACGTCGTCGTGCACCCGCGCCACGCCGGCCACCACACAGCACGACCCGAGCTGTAGCAGCACGCTGGTGAGGCCCAGCGCCTCGTCGCCCGGGCGGGTCGTCGCCAGGCCCAACTCGCACGCGGACAGGATCACGTGTGGTGCCGCCCGGTCCAGCTCGTACGCGAACAGCGGTCCGTCGGCGAGCCGGATCGACGAGAACAGCGGGTTCTCGGTCTGGTGCCGGCCATGCGCGGCGACGTGCACCAGGCCGGCCTGGGCCAGCGCCGAGCGCAGCGCCGTCCGGGTCGCCGCCGCGCCGGTCAGCGACCGTACCCCCGCGTATGCGTCGGCGACGGCGGCGGTCTCGTGGTCGGCCCGCACCAGACCGGGTCCGGCCAGCGCCACGGTCGGGGCGACTGTCGAGCCGCCCGGTGCTGGCGGTTCGCGCAAGGCATCCAACCAGGCGGTGGCCGACGGGGCCACGGTGACCGGCACCCCCCGCACCGACGGCAGCATCCCCCACGGCACCGCGCCGAGCGCCCCGGTCGGCACGATGACCAGTCGCGAGTCGGGTAGCCGCAACGGAGCCAGCAACAGTTCGTCGAGCCCGGTCAGCCCGGCCGCGAGCGATGCCGCCGCAGCCCCGCGCAGGCCACCGGGCAAGTGCGGCTGGGCCAGCCCGTCGAGGTCGGCCCGCACCCGGCGCAAGGCCTCGATCGCCTCGTCCGGCCGGCCCAGCCGGCGAACGGCCGTGCCGCGCGAACCGACCACGATGGCGTGCAACTGATCTCCAGCCTGGCTGTACGTCACGAGCGTGCTGCTGGTGGCCGTCAAGGCGGCCCGCACCGCGCTGAGCGACGCCGGCCGGGTCATCGAGCCGATCCCGGGAACCTCCCATGACCGCGCCGTGATCCGGCGCTCCAGGTCGTTGCGCCGGCGGCGCAGCTCGACGGGATCACCGCTGCCGGAGCGGGTGTTCTCGACGACCTGACGCAGCTGGCCGAGCAGCTCGGCGGTGTGCTCGTCGGCGGGCGGTCGGACGGTCGGCAACCGCGACGAGGCCGCGCGTCCGCGCTCGGAAGCCGCGAACACCGCGTCAGCCCGGCCGTGCTCGATCGCGACCAGCACGCCGAGCTCGGCCAGTCGACGGCCGTGGACGGCGCTGGCCGTGCGCAGGTCGATGCTGCCGAACCGAGCCTGGTGGTCGGCCAGATCGGCCAGGCCGGCGCGCACGGCGCGGATCGTCGCAGCCAGGTCGCCGGCTACCTGCGCCAACCGGGCGTGCAGGTAGCGGGTGTGCAGGCGGGTGGCCACCGGGTCGGTCGTCCGCACCGGGCCGACCGACTCGATCGTGACGCGCGCCTCGGGCACCTGGCCCCGGCCGAGCAGGGCCTCGGCGGTCACCAGCATCGCGGCCCGCGACTGGGCGGCCAGACCCTCGGCGGCCAGCTCGGTGGCCAACCGGCGTCCGCGCTGCTCGAGAGGCGGACCGATGCGGCCACGAGCGACATCAGCCTGCAGGATCAACAGCTCGGCTGTACGCCGCCACGGATCGTGACCCAGCCTGGCGAATCGGGTTCGCGCCCGCATCGCGTAGCGGCGGGCCGCCACCAGGTCGCCGTCGAGCAGGGAGCACTCGGCGCGGGCGAGGTCGACCTCGGCCAGGTCCTGCGAGAGGCGCTGCCGGGCGAATGACGCCCCGGCCTCGGCGAGCGTCTCGTTCGCCTCGCGGATCAAGCCGACCTCGACCAGCACGCGAGCCTGGTCGAGTAGCCGGATGCCGGGGTGCACGTCGGGGTCGATCCGCGCGGCGGTGCCCATCGCCTGCAGCGCAGCCACGAGGTTGCCGGCCAGGAAATCGACGTAGCCCGCGTTGTGCCAGGCCTTGACCTCGATGCCGGTCAGGCCGTTGGCGGCAGCGAGATCGCCACACCGGCGTAGATCCTTCGAGGCCACCGCCAGCTCGCCCCGCAGCAGGAACGCCGTTCCCCGGTTGAGCAGCATGCGGCACCGGTCGGCCGGCGGCACGTGATCGAGCAGGGCGACGGCGGCGGTCAGCTCTCGAACCGCGGCATCGAGTCGCCCGGCTCGCAGCATCACCAGGCCGTGCTGGCCGTGTACGACGGCGCGCACCGACGGATCGGCACCGACGGCGGCGATGCGCTGGGCCTCCTCCAGATACGGCAACCCTTGGGCGATGCCACCGATCTCGGTCTCGCTCAGCGCCAACCCCAGCAGCAGTCGAGCCGCCAACGGATCGCGGTCGCGCCGGCCGTCCAGCAGCGCCAACCCACGGCGAAATGCCCGGGCCGCGCGTGCCGGTTGACCCGCTGCGTTCGCGGCCACGCCCTGGGCGTGCAGCGCGCGGACCTGCTCGGTCACGCCGTCCACATCGGTCCGCTCGTCAGAGCTCAGAGCTCGATCGACGGCGTGATCACCGGCTGGCCCAGCTCGGGACGGGGTGGCCGCAGCAGGAACTGCGCGAGCCCGCGCGGCACGTCGTCGAAGACGAACCGTCCGTTGGCATCGGCCACCGCGCTGTGCCGCCCGTCGACGGTGCGCAGCTCGACGACCACGCCACCACCTGGCGCGACCCATCCGTCCAGACGAACCGTGTCCGGACCGGCCGCCGTGATCGTGATCATGGTGGTGATGCTGTCGCTGGTGAAGGTGACCGTCTGCGCCTCGGTCGGCCCGGCGTCGTCGGACCGGACGCCGGCCAGCTCGGAGTCGAGCCGTTGCAGCTGAGCGACCTCGGCATTGAGCGCCTCCAGCGTGACGCCGAACTGCAGCCGCTCGACCAGCCCCGGCGGTACCGGATCGACCTGCGCGTACAGGTGGGCCAGGTCGGCCAGGGCGCGCTCGTCGACGGCGTCGATCGGCTCACCGGCCAGCCGCTGCAGATCCGACTCGTTCATCGCGTCTCCCAGGCCGGATCGGCGCTCAGCTGGGCGCGCAGCTTGGCCAGGCAGCGCCCGCGCGTCGGCCCCACGCTGCCGATCGGCATGCCGAGCGACTCCGCGACGCTGGCGTAGTCCGGACGGTCGGCGAACGCGATCACCCGCAGCAGCCGCCGGCAGCGCTCGGGTAGTTCCTGGACGTGCTGCCACAACCGTCGCTGGTCGGCTCGATCCAGCACCTGATCCGGCACGAGGTCCGGCGTCGTGGTGAGCTCGTCCGGATCCAGCTCGCGCGCCTCGACCCGGTCGGCCTGCCGGACGACGCGCCACGCCTCGCGCCGGGCCGTGACGAGCAGCCACTGCAGCACGGCGTTCGGCTCCGCGATCGTCGACGTGCTGCGCACCAGGGCCAGCCACGTCGTCTGCAAGACGTCCTCGGCGGCATCCCGATCGAGACGTTGCGCGCGCACGGTGTGCCACAGGATCGGGGTGAGCAGCGCGATCAGGTCACCCAGCGCGTCCTCGTCGCCGTCGCGGTAGCGGCGCAGCAGCGCCCCGGCCTGGGCGGCCAGCGTCTGCGGCTCGGCGCCGATCACGGCGACATCCCGATCAGCTGCTCGAGGGCGGCCCACCCGCGCGGCACGGCGGTCGGCGCGTCGACCGGATCGAGCGGGCCGCAGTGTCCGGCGGCCAGTGCCGCCGCGAGCTGGCCGGCCAGGTGTGGCGCCGCGAACGACGTCCCGCTCCAGGTGCCGAACCCGCCACTGAAGTCGTCGCCGTCGATCGTGGCCCGCGGTCCCTCGTTCAGGACGTCCACCGCGGCGCCCGGCTGGATCGCCGCGTTGAACGTGACAGGCAAGGTGCTGACGATCGACGCGCCCGGGCGGTAGCAGCGCACCCAGGGACCGCCGTTGCTGAACAAGGCGATGGTGCGCCGATTCGGGTTGAGCGCACCGACGCTGACTAGTGGCACCACGTCGCTGTCCGGCTTGGCGATCGCCCCGCCGGGATACGGCGTGAACGCCGCCGGGAACATCGGCCGGGCCGTCGCGTCGTTGCCGGCAGAGGCCACCACGGCGACACCGAGCGCGCCCAGTGCCTGCAACGGCGCCAGCAGCATCGGGTCGAACGCGGCGTCGTCGGGCTGCTCGTGGTAGTAGCCGAGCGACAGCGACACGACGTCGAGCGCCAGCTCCGGACGGCCCGAGCTCACCGCCAGGTGCTGGCGGGCCAGCAACCCGGCCAGCGCGTCGAGCAGATCGCCCTCGGCGACCACGCCGTCGCCGGACATGATCCGAACCGCCAGCACCGTCGCGTCCGGGCACAGCTGGCGGATGATGCCGGCGATGAACGTGCCGTGGCCGGCGTCCGAATCGAGGATGCCCTCGTACGGATCAACCAGCACGCCGGTCCGCTCGGGATCGCTCAGCGGGTCGGTCAGGCCCAGCGGTGGTCCGCCGGGCGTGCCGTCGAGGGTCGGGTTGCGCACGACGATTGCCGCATCGTCCAGCCAAGGATGTGCGCCCACCCCGGTGTCGAGCACGGCGACGACCGGCCGGCGGGCGGCGAAGGCCGGGTCGCGGCTCGGTTCGGGCCCGATCCAGTTCACCGGCGCGCGGCCACCCCAACCGGGCAGGCCGTACTGCGAGGCCGGCACGCCGTGCCCTTCGGTGTACGGGACGCCCCCGACGCCGTGGCCCTCGGTGTAGGGCACGCCGCCGATCCCCGGACCGGCCGTCGCGGTGAGCAGGTGCTCGAGGGCGACATCTTGCGGCACCTGCTCGTCGCCGACCAGGGCGCGGTAGGACTGCAACACCGGCCAGGCGTCGGCCGGCGCGGCCGGCGAGGTCAGCGGCGTCAGCACCATCCGGGCCGGGTAGGCCTCGCCCCGGGTGCCGCCCCGGGCCGTCTCCGCCGTGGCGTCCGCATCGGCGTAGCTCAGCCCGAGGTTGTGATCCTTGGCGGCCTGGGCGAGGACGCCGTAGCGCACCGACCCGGGCACGAGACCGCGAACGAGCAGTCGGTCGCCGACGTACACGGTCGGCCGGATGACCTCGTCCGGCCGGCGGCGCACCGCGGTGGCCGGGTCGAGCACTCGCGCGTTGTAGCGCACCAGCACGTCGGCCGAGGGCACGAGCATCGGCTCGCGGCCCAGGGGCGGCGCCGGGCGGCGCGATGATCGGTCCTGCTCGGGGCGTGGATGGGCTGTATTCATCGATACCTCGTCGCATCTCTGGGGGCGCCGTCGGAGCGTAAGGCGCCGAGCCGTCATCGGGAAGGAGACGTCGGCCGCGCTACTGATACGCGCATCGATGTATCAGGGACGGGCGGTGCCCGTTCCTCAGTGGTGTGACGGGTGCGCCGCGGTCGTTGGGGGACCGCCGCGGCGCACTCGTGCTTATCCGGCCCTAGATCGCATCTGCGCGGACCCGCCACAGAACAGCGGGCCGCACGCAGACGCGAGCGCAAGCTCCCTAGCGGTCGCGCGCGGGCCGGGCTCTTCGCGCGAGCGCTCATCGCGTTCGGGGTCGCGTGACCCGTGGTCGCTCATAACAAAGTCGTCCGCGCTTCGTGATGCTCTGGCATCGCGAAGCGCGGACGACTTGAGTTGATCAGGCGCCGGTTGATCGGGCGCCGGTGGGTCAGGCGTTGGGCGCGCCTTCTTCGAGCAGGTTGCGGGTGCGGTTCACGTCGACCGGGATGCCCGGGCCCATCGTCGTGGTGAACGTGACCTTCTTCAGGTACTTGCCCTTGGCCGAGGACGGCTTCGCGCGCAGCACCTCGTCCAGCGCCGCCGCGTAGTTCTCGACGAGCTGTTCGGGGGTGAACGACGCCTTGCCCAGAATCAGGTGCAGGTTGGACTGCTTGTCCACCCGGAAGCTGATCTTGCCGCCCTTGATGTCGGCCACCGCCTTGGACACGTCCGGAGTCACCGTGCCGGTCTTGGGGTTCGGCATCAGGCCACGGGGGCCGAGGATGCGGGCGATGCGGCCGACCTTGGCCATCTGGTCGGGGGTGGCGATCGCGGCGTCGAAGTCCAGGAAGCCTTCCTGGATCTCGGCGATCAGGTCGTCACTGCCGACCTTGTCGGCGCCGGCGGCCTCGGCCTCGGTGGCCTTGTCGCCGGTGGCGAACACGATGACGCGGACGGTCTTGCCGGTGCCGTGCGGCAGGCTGACCGTGCCGCGCACCATCTGGTCGGCCTTGCGCGGGTCGACGCCGAGGCGCATCGCGGCCTCGACCGTCCCGTCGAACTTGGTCGGCGAGGACTGCTTGGCGATCTGCGCCGCCTCGAGGGGGGTGTAGATCTTGTCCGGCTCGATGAGCTCGGCGGCCTTGCGATAGGCCTTACTGCGTTGCATGTTTCTCTCCTTCAGTGGTCAGCGGACCGCGGCCTTCGCGGTCCTCCCACGGTTTTGGTCGGACGGACCGCGCTGGGCGGCTCGTCTGGCCAAAAGCGGTAACAATCAGCCGTTGACGGTGATGCCCATCGAGCGGGCGGTCCCGGCGATGATCTTCGCGGCCTGGTCGACGTCGTTGGCGTTGAGGTCTTCCATCTTGGTCTGGGCGATCTCGCGGACCTGGTCCATCGTGACCGAGCCGACCTTGTTCACGTGCGGCTCGCCGCTGCCCTTCTCGACGCCGGCCGCCTTGAGCAGCAGCCGGGCCGCGGGCGGCGTCTTGGTGACGAACGTGAACGAGCGGTCCTCGTAGACGGAGATCTCGACCGGGACGATCTGCCCGCGCTGCGACTCGGTGGCCGCGTTGTACTGCTTGCAGAACTCCATGATGTTCACGCCGTGCTGGCCCAGCGCCGGGCCGACCGGCGGCGCGGGGTTGGCGGCACCCGCCTGG
>DASXYL010000010.1:0-95996 GCA_036502575.1 Jatrophihabitantaceae bacterium
ACACCAGGGGGCGACTACCAACTCCAGCGCGACCGGCTAACACCCCTACACCGGCACTTCGGACCAGTCACTTCCCGGGCCCGCCACCAGCAACGCTACAACCCAAAACCAAGATCAACTTGACCAGAGAGGAGCCGTCTAGTCCCTCAACTGGCCGCGTCGGATCAGACCTTGTCTCAATGTTGGCCTAGCAGCGCCGAGCCGTTGACCGGCCGGTCAACGCGGCCAAGGATCGAGGTATCGCCGATCCTCTGGAGGCTCACCATGGCCAAGGTCCTCATCCTCACCGGCGACGCGGCCGAAGACCTCGAAGTGATGTACCCCTACCAGCGGTTGCTGGAGGAGGGCTACGAGGTGCACATCGCCGCGCCGAGCGTGAAGAAGCTGCAGTTCGTCGTGCACGACTTCGTCGACGGGTTCGACACCTACACCGAGAAGCTCGGGCACACCTGGCCGGCCGACGTGGCCTTCGCCGATGTCGACCCGTCCGAGTACGTCGCTGTGGTCGTGCCGGGCGGCCGGGCCCCGGAGTACATCCGCAACGACGCGGACGTGCAGCGCATCCTCAAGCACTTCGCCGAGGGCGACAAGCCCATCGCGCACCTGTGCCACGGACCGCTCGCCCTGGCCGCGGCCGATGTGCTGCGCGGGCGCCGCAGCGCCGCCTACCCGGCTCTGGCGCCCGACGTGGTCGCCGCCGGTGCGGAGTTCGTCGACAGCGAGGCCGTCGTCGACGGAGTGATGGTGTCCGGCCGCGCCTGGCCCGACCATCCAGCCTGGATGCGCGAGTTCATGGCGATCCTGCGGGCGAAGGCACCCGCGCGTTAGAGCCGCCATCGCGCTACCGTCGGGTAACCGGCGACGTAGGGAGCGGGCATGGTGGATTTCGCGCTGACCGAAGAGCAGAAGGCGATCCGGGACACCGCCCGCGCCTTCATCGCCGACGAGATCATCCCGCGCGAACCCGAGGCGTTGCGGCGCGAGCGCCAGGGCGAGCCGGGCATCACCCGCGACGAGCGACGTGAGCTGCAGATCGCCGCCAGGAAGTTCGGCTTCTGGGGGCTGTCGACGCCCGACGACTATGGCGGCATGGACCTGCCCGCGCTCACCCAGGCGCTGATCTGGACCGAGCTCGGCCGCACCTTCGTGCCGTTCGTCTTCGGCGGCGAGGCCGACAACATCCTCTACGTCGCGAACGAGTCGCAGCGCGCCGAGTACCTCGTGCCCACCATCGAGGGCGACCGGCTGTCCTGCTTCGCGATCACCGAGCCGGGCGCCGGATCTGACGCCGCCAACATCAAGACCAGCGCCCGCCGCGACGGGGACGACTGGGTGATCAACGGCGAGAAGACGTTCATCACCGGCGGCAACGACGCCGACTTTGCGATCGTGATCGCGGTGACCGACGCCGAGAAGGGCGCGCGCACCGGCTCGACGGCATTCCTGGTCGACCGGGCGATGGGCTGGACCTCGCACTTCATCCAGACGATGGGCGAGGGCGGTCCGGCGTCGCTGGTCTTCGACGACGTGCGCGTGCCGGCCCGCAACATGCTGGGCGAGGTGGGCCAGGGCTTCGAGCTCGGCATGCGATGGATCGGCAAGGGGCGCTACCTGATCCCGGCCCGGGCCCTGGGCGCGGCTGAACGGCTGCTTCAGATGGCGCTGGACTATGCGAACACTCGCGAGACGTTCGGCAAGCCGATCGGCACCAACCAGGCCATCCAATGGATGATCGCCGACTCCGAGGTCGAGCTCGAGGCGGCCCGTTGGCTGGTGCTGCACGCCGCCTGGACGGTCGATCAGGGTCGCGATGCCCGGCACTCGTCGTCGATGGCCAAGCTGTACGGGGCGAACATGGCCAATCAGGTCGTCGACCGGGTCCTGCAGATCCACGGCGGCATGGGCTACACCCGCGAGCTGCCCATCGAGCGGTGGTATCGCGAGACCCGGCTCTGGCGGATCTTCGAGGGCACCGACGAGATGCAGCGGCTGATCATCTCCCGCGACCTGCTCCGCGGCTACACCAAGATCGGGCTGTCTTAATCCGCCGGACGCGGATCCCCGGACCACCCACTCGCTCCGCTTCGGGGTGGATCCGGAGATCCGCACGCGACTCCGTCGCGACCGCGTCGCGGCCGGCGGGCTCTTCGCGCGAGCGCTCATCGCGTTCCTGGTTGCGCTGGCTGTGGTCAGTCCGCGTCTAACCGGGTGAGCTGCTCGGGGCTGAGTTCCAGCTCGGCGGCGGCGGCCGAGTCGGTGATCGACTCAGGGCGGCTGGCCCCCGGGATCGGGATCACCACCGGCGACTTCGCCAGCATCCAGGCCACGCACACCCGCTGCGGGCTGACCGCCAGCTCGTCGGCCACGTCCTCGAAGACCGTGCGCCGCCCGCCCAGGCCGTGCGCCTGCCAGGCCCCGCCGAGCGGGCTCCACGGCAGGAACGCCAGCCCGAGCTCCTCGCACAGGCGTAGCTCCGGCTCGCTCGAGCGAAAGCGCGGTGAGAACTCGTTCTGGACGCTGACCAGGGCGTCGCCGAGGACCTCGTGGGCGAGCCGGATCTGGTCGAGGTCGGCGTTCGACAGGCCGATCATGCGGACCTTGCCGGCGTTGTGGATCTCCTTGAGCGTCCCCATCACGTCGGTATAGGCGACCTTCGGGTCCGGACGGTGGTGCTGGTACAGGTCGATCTGCTCGACGCCGAGGTTGGTCAGGCTGGCGTCGACCGCGGCGCGCAGCCCGGCGGCCGAGCTGTCCAGCCCCCACCCGCCGTTGGCGTCGCGCGTGTGCCCGCCCTTGGTGGCGACGAACACCTTGTCCTTGACGCCCAGCCGGTCGAGCAGGGACGCGACCAGGCGCTCGTTGGCGCCCATCGAATTCGCGCCGAGGCTCGCCGGACCGTAGGCGATCGCCGTGTCGACCAGCGTGATGCCGGCGTCCAGGGCGGCCCGCATCGTCGGCTCGGCCCGCTCCAGCCGTTCCGGCGGGTCGTCGAGCTGCATGGCCCCGAGGCCGATCGCGCTGACGGTGTCGCTGCCGATTCGCCGAGTCTGCATGCCCGATCCTGGCACGCCGTCCGAACGGTTCGGCGAGCACCGCACGGTCGCCGCCCTACCGTCAGCGCATGACCGAAGAAGACCCCGGCGCCGGCATCGAGGCAGCCGTCGCCCGCACCCTGGACCTCGCCGCGACCTGGATCGGCTGGGACGGCGTACCCCGCGTCACCGAGGGCCGGATCTACACGCCGCACAAGGCGATCCGCCGCCAGGCCGATCACCTGGTGGACCATCTGGCCGAGGTCGAGGCCGTACTCGCCGGCGTACCGACCGAACCGGACGCCTGGCACGCCAGCCTGGTCACGACGCACGCCGACCTGGCCCCGTTCACCGAACTGGACCTCGACGAAGCGCGGCAGCGGCTCACCCGACTGGCGCGGACGTTCCGGCTGCGGCTGCTGGCCGCCGGGCCCGCCGAGTGGGACCGTCCGCGCGAGGGCTGGACGCTGCGCACGATCGTCGAGCACTTGTCGAGCAGCTGGTACGCCGAGCAGGTCGGCGATCTGTCAAGGCCGCCGCCCGCCCCCTTCGCCGACTGAGCCGTCCGCGGTGCCGCCTACGCTGGTCGGGTGACGCTGTTCGATTCGCCCATCGATCCGGTGCGTACCGAGACGAACGCGCCGCTCGCGGCCCGGATGCGACCCCGCACGCTGGACGAGGTGGTCGGCCAGGCCCACCTGCTCAGTGCCGGATCGCCGCTGCGGCGTCTCGTCGAGGGTGATCAGCCGATGTCGCTGATCCTGTTCGGGCCGCCCGGCAGCGGCAAGACGACGCTCGCCCTGATCGTGTCGTCGGCGACGAACCGCCGCTTCGTGCAGATGTCCGCGCTCAACGCCGGCGTCAAGGACGTCCGGGCCGTCATCGAGGATGCCCGGCGCGAGCTGAACTACTCCGGCAGCCAGACCGTGCTCTTCATCGACGAGATCCATCGCTTCTCGAAGACGCAGCAGGACTCGCTGCTCGGCGCCGTCGAGACGCGCACGATCACGCTGGTCGCGGCCACCACCGAGAATCCGTTCTTCTCGATCGTGTCGCCGCTGCTGTCGCGCAGCCTGCTGCTGAACCTGCAGCCGCTCACCGCCGAGGACGTCGACGAGCTGGTCAACCGGGCGCTGCACGAGGAACGGGGCCTCGGCGACGCGGTCAGTCTCGACGACGACGCTCGGGCGCACCTGTTACGGATGTCTGACGGCGACGCCCGGCGCGCGCTCACCGCCCTGGAGGCGGCGGCCGGCACCGCGATCGCCGCCGGGCAGGACAGCATCGACCTGGCCACCCTGGAGAAGGCGGTCGACACCGCGGCCGTGCGCTACGACCGCGACGGCGACCAGCACTACGACATCATCAGCGCGTTCATCAAGTCGATCCGCGGCTCGGACGTGGACGCCGCGGTGCACTACCTGGCCCGGATGATCGAGGCCGGCGAGGATCCGCGTTTCATCGCCCGGCGCCTGGTCGTCCATGCCAGCGAGGACATCGGCCTGGCCGACCCGACAGCCCTGCTCGCGGCGACGGCGGCCGCGCAGGCGGTGGCGCTGATCGGCATGCCCGAGGCGCGCATCAATCTCGCGCAGGCCACCATCCACCTGGCGCTCGCCCCGAAGTCCAACGCCGTGGTGCGCGCGATCGACGAGGCGCAGGCCGACGTCAAGGCCGGCCAGGCCGGGGCGGTGCCCCCCGCGTTGCGCGACGGCCACTACGCGGGGGCAGCCAAGCTCGGTCACGCGCAGCGATACCGGTATCCGCCGGATTCGCGCGAAGGTGTCGTCGAGCAGCAGTACCCGCCGGACGAGCTCGTCGGCCGCGACTACTACCACCCGGCCGGGCACGGCGCCGAGCGGGCCGTGGCTGAACGGCTACCCAAGCTGCGCGGCCTGATCCGCGGCTGGTCGGAAAGCGCCGAGAACCGCGAGAGCTGACCCGGTAGGGTCGCACGCTGTACTTGCCTTACGCGTGTGCAAGACGTGTGCGCAAGGTGTTTCGTCCGTGCAAGGAGGAATCAAGCGTGTCTGGTGGGGCGATTGCCGCGCTCATTGCGGCCGGTGCCTTCGTGCTGCTCGTCTTGCTGCTCGCGTATCCGCTGCTCAAGCTGGGGCGGACGCTGGACGAGGCGACGCTGGCCATCCGCAAGACGCACGATGGTGTTGCGCCGCTGCTGGATCAGGCTCAGGACACGATGACGCAGGTCAACTCCCAGCTCGACCACGTCGGCGGCATCGCCAAGAACGTCGACTCGATGACCACGAACGTATCGGCGCTAACCTCGGTGGTGTCGAGCACGCTGGGCAGCCCGCTGATCAAGGTCGCGGCGTTCAGCTACGGGGTGCGCAAGACGGTCAACGACCGCCGCGACACGCAGATCCTGCGCGACGCGAAGAGCAAGCACCGCACGGCGCGCCGCGCGGCCAAGTAGTGAGATGAGTAACCCGTCATGACGCGTCGCCTGTTCTGGCTGGCCATGGGCATCACGATCGGAGCGCTGGTCGTTCGCAAGCTGTCGGCCGTTGCGCAGAAGCTGACACCCCGTGGCATCGCCAACAGCTTCGGCGGTGGCCTGGCCGATCTGTCGGATTCGCTGCGCGATTTCACGGCCGAGGTGCGCGACGCCATGCGCGCCCGCGAGGCCGAGCTGCGGGAGGGCACCGGCCTGGACGGCAGTCTCGGCCGCGCCCCCGTGGAACATCAGCCCGAGCCGACGCCGTGAAGACGGCGGAGATCAAGCGGCGGTTCCTGGACCACTTCGAGGCGAACGGGCACACCGTCGTCCCGAGTCTGCCGCTGCCGTTCGATGACCCGAACCTGCTGTTCGTCGTCGCCGGTATGGCCCAGTTCGTGCCGTACTTCACCGGGCAGCAGACGCCGCCCTACCGGCGCGCCACGAGCGTGCAGAAATGCATCCGCACGCCGGACATCGACGAGGTCGGCAAGACCACCCGGCACGCCACGTTCTTCCAGATGAACGGCAACTTCAGCTTCGGCGACTACTTCAAGGAAGGCGCGATCAAGCTCGCCTGGGAGCTGTCCACGAAGTCGCAGGCGCAGGGCGGCTTTGGCCTCGACGGTGACCGCATCTGGCCCACCGTCTACCTCGACGACGACGAGGCAGTCGACATCTGGCACCGGATGATCGGCGTGCCGAACGAGCGGATCGTGCGCCGGGGCAAGGAGGACAACACCTGGGACATGGGCATCCCCGGTCCGTCCGGCCCGTGCAGCGAGCTGTTCTACGACCGAGGCCCCGAGTACGGCCCCGACGGCGGCCCGGCCGTCGACGAGGACCGGTTCATGGAGTACTGGAACCTCGTTTTCATGCAGTACGAGCGGGGCAAGTCCACCGGCCCGCACAAGGGTGATTACGAGATCCTCGGCGACCTCCCGAACAAGAACATCGACACGGGTATGGGCCTGGAACGCATCGCGTCGATCCTGCAGGGCGTGGACAACCTCTACGAGATCGACGAGACGCGGCCCATCCTGGATCGCGCCGCCGAGCTGACCGGCAAGACCTACGGCGCCAAGTCCGGGCACGCGGCCAGCGAGTCGCACCCCGACGACGTGCGGCTGCGGGTCATCGCCGACCACGTCCGGGCCTCGCTGATGCTCATCGGCGACGGCGTCGTGCCGGGCAACGAGGGCCGTGACTACGTACTGCGGCGCATCCTGCGCCGGGCCATCCGGGCGATGCGCCTGCTCGGTTACGAGGACCCGGTGCTGCCCGAGCTGCTGCCCGTCGCCCGTGACTGCATGGCCCCGTCATATCCGGAACTGGCCACCGACTTCGGTCGCATCTCGACGTACGCCTACGCCGAGGAGGACACGTTCCGGCAGACCCTGCGGACCGGCACCACGATCCTCGATACCGCGGTCGCCCAGACGAAGAAGGCCGGTGGCTCAAGGCTTTCCGGCGAGCAGGCGTTCGAGCTGCACGACACGCACGGCTTCCCGATCGAGCTGACGCTCGAGATGGCCGCCGAGCAGGGCCTGGCGGTGGATGAGGACGGGTTCCGCCGGCTGATGCGCGAGCAGCAGCAGCGGGCCAAGGCGGATGCGCAGGCGAAGAAGCAGGGGCTGGCCGACACGTCGGTGTGGCGCGACGTACTCAAGCACGGCGAGAGCGAGTTCACCGGCTATCAAGAGGTGGCCCGCGAATCGAAGATCACCGCGGTGGTGGGCCGAACCGGTGAGCTGGAGGCGGCCGGCGAGGGGGACGAGATCGAGGTCGTCCTGGACGCGACCCCGTTCTACGCCGAGGGCGGCGGCCAGGAACCGGATTGGGGTCGCATCACCATCAACGCGGCCGGCCACGAAGCCGAGCTCGAGGTCATCGACGTGCAGTCGCCGGTGCCCGGCGTCATCGCGCACAAGGTCAAGGTGGTGCGGGGCGAGGTGCGTCCGGGTGACGCGGCGTTCGCGCTCGTCGACGTCGGGCGCCGAGCGTCGGTGTCGCGCAGCCACTCGGCGACCCACCTGCTGCACGCGGCGCTGCGTCGCACGCTCGGGGACACCGCGGCCCAGGCCGGATCGCTGAACGCCCCGGGCCGGCTGCGCTTCGACTTCCACAACCCTTCGGCGGTCGCGCCGAGCGCGTTGGCCGACGTCGAGGACGAGATCAACGAGGTGCTGCTGCGCGACCTCGAGGTGCACGCATTCGTCACCAACCAGGACGAGGCCAAGCGGCTGGGCGCCATTGCGATGTTCGGCGAGAAGTACGGCGAGCGGGTGCGCATCGTCGAGATCGGCGACTACTCCCGCGAGCTGTGCGGCGGCACGCACGTCGCACGCAGCTCGGTGATCGGCATGGTGAAGCTGCTGGGCGAGGCGTCGATCGGTGCTGGCGTGCGCCGGGTCGAGGCACTGGTCGGCCTGGACGCGTTCCGGTACCTCGCTCGCGAGCACGTACTGGTGCAGCAGCTGGCCGGCGATCTCAAGGCGCCGGCCGAGAAGCTGCCCGAGCGCATCGCCGCGACGCTCGACCGGCTGCGGGCCGCCGAGAAGGAGCTCGAACGCCTGCGTGCGGCGGCGGTGCTGTCCAGCGCGGCGGCGCTGGCCGACGGCGCCGAACCGGTCGGCGCGGTGCGGCTGGTCACGGCCGAGGCGCCGGGCGGCGTCGGCGCGGGCGACCTGCGCTCGCTGGCCCTGGACGTGCGCGGCCGGCTGCCCCAGGGCGACCCGGCGGTGGTCGTGCTGGGCGCGCCGGGCGAGAAGGGCGTCACGTTCGTGGCCGCCGTCAACGAGGCCGGCCAGAACGCGGGGCTCTCCGCGGGCGACGTCATCAAGGTGTTCGCGCCCGCGCTGGGTGCTCGGGGCGGTGGCAAGGCGGATCTGGCGCAGGGCGCCGGGGGAGACGGGGCGAAGTTGACCGAGGCGTTCGCCGCGGTCCGGGCTTACGTCAGCGAACACAGCCAACGGTGACCGGCGGCTGGCTCGGCGTCGACGTCGGCACGGTGCGGGTCGGGGTGGCTCGGAGCGATCCCGGCGGCGTGCTGGCCACTCCGGTGACGACGTTGGCCCGCGATGTCGACGGCGACGCGGATGTGATCCAGCTGGCGAGTCTTGTCCGGGAGCAGGAAGCTGTCGGGGTGGTGGTTGGTCTTCCGGTGACGCTGGCCGGACGCGAGGGGCCGTCCGCGACGATGGCGCGCGCGTACGCCGAGCGCCTGGCTGCGGTCATTTCCCCCATACCGGTCGAACTCGTCGACGAGCGGCTGACCACGGTGTCGGCGGAGCGTACGCTCGCAGCGCGCGGTATTCGCGGGAGGGCCAGGCGCGCCGTCATTGACCAGGCGGCCGCGGTCGAGATACTTCAGCACTGGCTGGATGCCCGCCCGGCGCGTTCCGCGTCGGACCCGACGGATGAGCGCCCGTGACCTGTGAGATGGAGCCCGCCCGGTGAGGTTTGAGCAACAGGACTCGCTCGAGGCGTCCGATGATCCGCATTCTCTGCTGTTCGGCGCCGACGTCGACGAGACCCAGGTCGTCGACGAGGAGCTGACCACCCACTACCGGCCGGGCACGCCGCGCCGCGAGAGCTCGCGCCGCGCGCGGCAACAGGAGCGACAGCGCCGGCGGCGGCGCCGTACGGCGACGATCGCCCTCGTGCTCGCCGCGGTCGTCGTGGCGGCGACCGGTTGGTTCGTGGTCCGGCCCCTCATCGAGGACAACCTCGCGGCCAAGGACTGGTCGGGAGCCGGCACGGGCGAGGTGCTCGTCCAGGTGAAGCCGAACGACACATCAGGCGCGATCGGCACGACCCTGGTCAAGAACGGCGTCGTTCGAAGCAAGCGCGCCTTCACCGATGCGGCCGACAACAACAAGGATTCGCTGTCCATCCAGCCGGGCTACTACCGCCTGCACAAGCACATGGCGGCCAAGCAGGCGCTCGGCCTGCTGCTCGATCCAGCCGCGCGGGTCAGCACCGACGTGACGATCCCCGAAGGGTTGATGGAGCAGGACATCCTCACCCGGATGGCCAAGGCGCTCAAGGTGCCGCTGAGTTCGATGCAGCACGCCGCTGCCGACGTCGGTGACCTGGGCCTGCCCGAGGGGTACAGCGCCGGGTCGGCGGCTCCGAAGTCGGCCGAGGGGTTCCTCTTCCCCGACACCTACAGCTTCGATCCGGGCACCACAGCGGCGGGCGCGCTGCAGCAGATGACCAGCCAGTTCACCGGGATCGACCGCGACATGGGCTTCGCCGACGCCGCCCACAAGATGAAGATCACGCCCTACCAGGCGCTGATCGTCGCCTCGATGATCGAGGGAGAGGCCAAGTTCGACGACGACCGGGCCAAGGTCGCCCGCGTCGTCTACAACCGCCTCGCCAAGGACATGCCGATCGGCATCGACGCGACCAGCGTCTACGAGGCGAAGCTGGCCGGCCAGGATCCGTCCAAGATCGACTACAACAAGCCGACGCCGTACAACACTCGCGTCGACCGGGGCCTGCCGCCGACGCCGATCAGCAATCCCGGCCGAGCCGCGATGGCGGCGGCCATCGCGCCCGCGGCGGGGCCGTGGTTGTACTACGTCAACGGAGACGCCGACGGGCACCTGTTCTTCACCGCCAGCCCGACCGAATTCCAGGCCGCGGTGGAGAAGTGTCAGCAGAACCACTGGGGCTGCACATAATCTGTCGGGCGGCGGTGCTCGGAAGGCCGATCTCGCACTCGCTGTCGCCGGTCCTGCACGGTGGCGCCTATCGCGCGCTGGGCCTGGACTGGCAGTTCACGGCCATCGACCTCGGGGCGGCGGAGCTGGCGTCGTTCCTGGGTACGCGCGGCCCGGAGTGGGTCGGCTTCGCTGCCACGATGCCCCTCAAGCGCGCGGTCCTGGAGCTGGCCGATACGGAGTCGGCTCGGGCGATCGCTGTCGGGGCCGGCAATACGCTGCTGCGTCGCCCGGACGGCGGCTGGACGGCGGACAACACCGACGTCGCCGGCATCGTCGCGGCGTTGGCCGAGGCCGGCGTTCGACCCGTGACGGCGACCGTGCTCGGCGCCGGAGGCACCGCGCAGGCCGCCGTGGTCGCGCTCGCCGAACTGGGGTTGTCGCGCTGCACCGTGCTCGTGCGCGACGTCGCCCGCACCGTCGATGTCGTCCAGACCGCCGAGCGCGCCGGCATCGAGGTCCAGCTCGGATCACTCGACGACGTGACCGGCGAGCTGGTGATCTCGACGTTGCCACCGGGTGCGGCCGACCTGCTCGCGGCCCGGCCCTGGCGGGCCGGCCAGGCGTTGCTCGACGTGGTCTACGCGCCGTGGCCGACCCCGTTGGCCGCCGCGGTCGGATCCGCCGGGGGCGTCGTCGTGAGCGGGGCACTCATGCTGCTGTACCAAGCGGCCGCCCAGGTCGAGCTGATGACCGGCCGGCCCGCACCGGTCGAGGCGATGCGGGCCGCCCTGCGCGAACACACGCCTGCCCTCTAGTGGCGGCCTGCGCAAGGTCCGTCAGCTGCTGATACAGATCGCAGTCGCCGTGAACTCGGTTATGGGCTGACCGGAAACGACGACGGTGGAGGCCCACCCGGTTCCGGATTCGTCGATGTCCGACTCGGAGACGTAGGCGTAGCGAGCGTCGCCCGCACCGGGGAACGTGTTCCCGACGTGCGCGCCGCCACCGATCGGCCTCTTACCGGTCGGGCACGGCACGTCCACCAGTTGTTTGGTACCGGTCGGGACGTCGACCGTCCGGCTCACGACCTCGCGACCTGGCAGTCCGGCGGGTCCCTGCTCGCCGGCTGGGCCGGCCGGCCCTTGCACCCCTGCCGCGCCGGCGGGCCCCTGTGTCCCGGCTGGGCCGGCAGGTCCTTGCGCTCCGGTCGCCCCGATTGGCCCCTGCGGGCCGGTCTGGTTCCACGCGATCGCGGTCTCGACGCCGTTGCACTTTCGCAGCAGCGGGTTGGACGACGACGCGTCGGCGACGCGCAGCGTGCCGAGCACCTTGTTGTAGCAGCCGTGGATCGTCCCACCTGAGTCCGGGACGGAGGCATAGGCGACAGCGCCCGCAAGCGCGAGTGCGCTCACCCCCGCAACGACGAGCCCACCGCGTACCAGCTTGGACATGATTCCCCCTTTGGTTGGGGACGAGTCTGCGAGCGCTGCGTACCTGGTTGACAGTTATTGACGGAACTGGCCAGGGGCGACGCCGATCGGGGCGCTGCCGGCCGAAGTTGTCTCGCTCAGGTTCGACTGAGTGGCCGCTCCAGGCGGATGACCGTGGACTTCGACGCCGGCGTGTTGCTGCCCTCGGCGGTCGCGCCCAGCGGCACCAGGACGTTCGCCTCGGGGAAGTAGGCCGCGGCGCAGCCGACCGGCGTGGCGTACTCGACGATGCGGAAACCGGCGGCGCGGCGCTCGCCGTCGGACCATACGCTGACTAGATCGACCGTCTCGCCGGCGGTGAAGCCCAGCGCGCGCAGGTCGTCGGCGTTGACGAACACGACCCGGCGACCACCCTTGATGCCGCGATACCGATCGTTCAGGCCGTAGATCGTGGTGTTGAACTGGTCGTGCGAGCGCACCGTCTGCAGCAGCAGGTGCCCGGCCGGGACGTCGACCCCGGTGGGTTCGTTGACCGTGAAGCGGGCCTTGCCGGTGGCGGTGGCGAACGTGCGCGAATCGCGTGGGCCGTTCGGGAGGACGAATCCGCCCGGGTGGGCCACCCGCTCCTCGAACGCGTGGAAGCCCGGGACGACGCGCTCGATGTGCCGGCGGACGACGCGGTAGTCCTCGCCCATGTCGTGCCAGCCGATGTCGTCGCCGAACAGCGCGTGCCCGAGGCCGGTCACGATCGCGACCTCGCTGCGCAGCTGCTCAGATCCGGGCGCCAGCCGCCCCCGCGACGAGTGGACCATGCTCATCGAGTCCTCGACCGTGACGAACTGCTCGGCACCGCCGCGAACGTCGCGCTCGGTGCGTCCCAGGCAGGGCAGGATCAAGGCTTCGTGGCCGGGATGCAGGTGCGAGCGGTTCAGCTTCGTCGACACCTGGACGGTCAGCGCGCACCGCTCCATCGCGGCCGTGGTGGTGGCGGTGTCCGGGGTGGCCGCGACGAAGTTGCCGCCGAGCCCCATGAACACCTCGATGTGTCCGTCGCGCATGGCCCGGATGGTGTCGACCGTGTCGTGCCCGTGCTCGCGGGGCGGCTCGAACCCGAACTCGTCGCGGATCGCGTCGAGGAACGGGTCGGGCATCTGCTCCCAGACGCCCATCGTCCGGTCGCCCTGGACGTTGCTGTGCCCGCGCACCGGGCAGGCGCCCGCACCGGGACGGCCGATGTTGCCGCGCAGCAGCAGGAAGTTGACGATCTCGCGGAGCGTCGCCACCGCGTTGGCGTGCTGGGTGAGCCCCATCGCCCAGCACACGATCACGCTCCTCGCCGCGACCACGTCGTCGACGAACGCCTCGATCGCCGCGCGCGATAGCCCGGCCAGCGGCAACAGGTCGGCGAAGTCGAGCTCGTCCCAGGCGGCGGCCGCCTCCGCGAACCCGTCGCAGTAGGTGTCGATGAACTCGTGGTCGATCGCGTCGCGTTCGACCAGGATGCGGTTCACCGCGTTGAACAGGGCGAGGTCGCCGTTGACGCGTACTGGCAGGTGCCGGTCGGCGATCTTGGTGCCTGGTCCGGCCAGCCCGCGCGGGGTCTGCGGGTTTCGGAACTTGATCAGGCCGGCCTCGGGTAGTGGGTTGATCGCGACGATGCGGCCGCCGCGCCGCTTGGCGGTCTCCAGCGCGGTGAGCATGCGCGGATGGTTGGTGCCCGGGTTCTGCCCGACGATCACGATCAGCTCGGCGTGCTCGGCGATGTCCTCCAGCTCGACGGTGCCCTTGCCGATGCCGATGGTCTGGGTGAGAGCCACCCCGCTGGACTCGTGGCACATGTTCGAGCAGTCGGGCAGGTTGTTCGTGCCGAACCGCCGGGCCAGCAGCTGGTAGGTGAACGCCGCCTCGTTGCTGGCCCGCCCGCTCGTGTAGAACGCGGCCCGGTTCGGATCGGGGAGCGCGCGCAGCCGGTCGGCGATCAGCCCGAGCGCGGCCTCCCAGGCGATGGGTTCGTAGTGGGTGCCGCCGGGCGGGCGGTACATCGGCTCGGTGAGCCGGCCCTGGGATTCCAGCCAGTGGTCGGACTCGGCCCGCAGGTCGTCGATCGAGTGCTCGGCGAAGAAGGACGCCTCGACCCGCTTGCGGGTGGCCTCCCAGGCGACGGCCTTGGCGCCGTTCTCGCAGAACTCGGCGGTCTTGCGTCGATCCGGATCCGGCCACGCGCAGCTCGGACAGTCGAAGCCGTCGATGTGGTTCATCCTCAGCAGGGTTTGCAGGCTGCGCTTCGGGCCCATCTCTTCCAGCGCGTACTGGGCGCTGTGCGCGATGCCCGGCAGCCCCACCGCCGACCGCTTCGGATGCCCGACGTGAACGTCCTCGTCCATAGGGTCCACTGTAGGAGCAAACCGCTTGCGTTGGAGTGAGCTCCAGCTCATACGCTGCGCGCATGCGATACAGAACCCTGGGCGGCACGGGCATCGAGGTGAGCGCCCATTGCCTGGGCGCCATGATGTTCGGCGCCATCGGCAACCCCGACCACGACGACTGCGTCCGGATCGTGCACTCCGCGCTCGACGGAGACGTCAACTTCGTCGACACCGCGGACATGTACGGCGCGGGGGAGTCCGAGCAGATCGTCGGGAAGGCGTTGAAGGGCCGGCGTGACGACGTCGTGCTCGCCACCAAAGTGCACTTCCCGCTGGTCGAGGGTCGCAATCACGGCGGCAACTCGCGGCGCTGGATCATGCGCGCTGTCGAGGACAGCCTGCGCCGGCTGCAGACCGACTGGATCGACCTGTACCAGGTCCATCGCCCGGACGAGACCACTGACATCGAGGAAACCCTGTCGGCGCTGAGCGATCTGGTGCACCAGGGCAAGATCCGCGCGTTCGGCTGCTCGACGTTCCCGGCCGAGGAGATCGTCGAGTCGCACGTGGTGGCCGAGCGACGCGGGCTGATGCGGTTCCGATCCGAGCAGCCGCCGTACTCGATCCTGGCGCGGGGCATCGAAACGTCGGTGTTGCCGACCTGCCAGCGCTACGGCATGGGCGTGCTGACCTGGAGCCCGCTCGCGTTCGGGTTCCTGACCGGGCGGTACCGGCGGGGTGTGGCCGCCGACCTGTCGACCGGCCGACCCACCATTAGGCCGGAACGGTTCGATCCGTCCTCGCCAGAAACCGCAGCCAAGCTGGATATCGTCGAGCAGTTGGTGACGCTGGCCGACGAGGTCGGGTGCTTGCTGCCCGAGCTCGCGGTGGCCTTCGTGGTGGCGCACCCGGCCGTGACGTCGGTGATCATCGGCCCGCGCACCCTGGAGCAGCTCGAGGCGTCGCTGAAGGGCGCCGATCTGGAGCTGGACGACGCAGTGCTCGACCGGGTCGACGAGATCGTCGCGCCGGGCAGGAACGTCTACAACCCGAACGGCCCCTGGCCCGTACCAGCGCTGCGACCCGAGCGGCGCCGTCGTCCGGTGGGGGAGCGTTCGGCCGCCTGAGCCGTACGCTCGACGGCATGGCCGTCATGACAACGCGGCGCGCGATCGTTCGCTTGCGCGGAGCGGGCACGTCATCCGCGCCCGACGACCTCGCCGTCGAGGCGCCGCTGACGCTCTCGCTGGACGACGAGGTCCTGGCGGTGCTGATGCGCACGCCGGGGCACGATCTGGAGCTGGCCGCCGGGTGGTTGGTCGCCGAGTCGGACGTGCGCCGTCCGGACGACATCGCTCGGATGCGCGAGGCGCGCGAGGGCGACGGAGTGCGCATCTCGTTGCGTGACGGCGTGACCCCGCCCCGGTCGCGGGCGTTCGTCACGTCGGCGTCGTGCGGAGTATGCAGCGCCGACCTCATCGAGCTGCTGCCCGATCAGACCTCCGCTCCACACACGCCGGGGTGGACAGTCTCGCGCGACGTCCTCACCGGTCTGCCGGACGCGATGCGAGCCCGGCAGCGGGCGTTCGACCGCACGGGTGGGCTGCACGCGGCGGCGCTCGCCACGGCGTCCGGCTCGCTCGGGGCAGTACGCGAGGACGTCGGCCGACACAACGCCGTCGACAAGGTGATCGGCCGGGCACTGCTCGACGGGGCGGTCCCGGCCACTGATCACCTACTCGTCGTCAGCGGACGCGTGTCGTTCGAGATCGTCCAGAAGGCACTGGCCGCGGGGGTGGCCGGCATCGTTGCCGTCTCGGCGCCATCCAGCCTGGCTGTAGACCTCGCGCGCACCTACGGATTGCTGCTCGCCGGGTTGGTACGGGGCGATCGCCTCAACATCTACGCCGAGGCCGAGCTCATCAGCTAAGCGCTGTCGCCGCGCTCGGCGATCAGCCGCTGGGCGATAGCCGCCGCCGCGGCAACTGCCTCGGGGCTGCCGCCTCGTTGCCCGGCGGCCAGCCCGACGAGGAACGTCGTGACCGGGGCCGCGGGCCGGGCCACGCCGTGCGCGGCGTCGCGGGCGACGTCGAGCAGGGTCGTCACGTCCGTCGCCGCCGGATCGACGCCGAGCTCCCCGGCCAGCTCGTGTACCCAGGCGTCGAGCGGATTGGTCATCCTCGGCTCCGGTCTGTCGTGCGGTCGCGGGCCCGGGCCAGATCCGGCCAGGTGTCGCAGTCGTCGCCCCATCCTGGGTCGGCCACGTCGGCGACGGTAGCGGCCGCCACGAGAGTGCGCATCGAGGCGCCCCGCGGGTCGGCCACCCGCTCGAGCGCGGCGATCAGGGCGCGACGATGCCAGGCCGCCGCGAGGAAGTTCGAGTGATCACCGGCGCGGAGCATCGCCGCGTCCACGGACGGCTGCAGTGCCGCGAGCAACGGCGCGACGGCCGGAGCGATCCACGGCAGGTCGGCGGCCAGCACGATGATCGCCGGCGCCGCGGTCAACGGCAGGGCCGCGGCCAGCGCCGCCACGGGACCGCCTCCGGGCGGCGTCTCCTGACACCACGTCACGGCGCCCGCGATCGAGCGACGCGGTCCGACGACGACACGCGTCTGCGCGGCCGAGACGGCATCCAGGACGCGAGTGAGCATCGGCGTCCCGTCGACCTCGAGCATCGGCTTGTCGGTGCCGCCGAGGCGTCGGGCCGCTCCGCCGGCCAGCACGATCGCGTCGAACCTCACGTCGCAATCATGCCTGTGGACGACGCGCGCGCGAGATGCGGCATTTCGTCTAGGCTCGGCGCCCGTGTCGTCCTGGCTGCTCGGAGGGATCGTGGGCGGAGCAGTGACGCTCGCGGCCTCGCCGTACCTGGCGCGCATCTCGCGTACCGTCGCCGACCGAGACGACTCCCGCTGGTGGCGCGGGGCACTGCGCACAACTCTCACCAGGCGCCGGTTGGCGATCACGGCCGTCATCGCGGTCGTCCTGGGCGCCGGTGCGGGCTATGCCGCCGGATGGTCGGCCGCGTTGCCCGCGTTCCTGGCCTTCGCCGTGCTCGCGACGCCCCTCGTGCTCGTCGACGCCGAGGTGCATCGGCTGCCCGATCGGCTCGTCCTGCCCGCCGCGGTGTGCGCGCTGGGACTGCTCGCCGTCGCGGCGGCGGTGCGCGGCGACTGGTCGGCACTGGGCCGGGCCGCCGCCGCGGGTGCCATCGTGTTCGCGGTGTTCTTCCTGGTCGCCCTGGCTTCGCCGTCGTCCATGGGATTCGGCGACGTCAAGCTCGCCGGGGTCATCGCGGTCTACCTCGGCTGGCTGGGCTGGGCCCACGTGTTCTACGGCGTGTTCGCCGGATTCGTGCTCGGCGCCGTCGTGGCGATGGCGATGCTCGCGAGCCGGCGCGCGTCGCTGAAGAGTGCCATCGCGCTCGGTCCGGCCCTCATCGCCGGTGCGCTACTCGTGGCCGCCGTCCACTAGGGCGATTCAGAGCACCAGGGGCGATCAGGGTTCACAACGGGGGGTGGGCCCCACGTAGCCCTTCCGGGACGAGTCGTCGATGCCGACCTCGCACGGGATGGCCCCGTCGAGGCGGTTGCCGAGGACGTGCGCGTCGGTCGCGTGGTTCTGCAGCCCGACGGCGTGATCGGGGCCGGCGGCCCAGGTGTTGCCGATGACGGTGAGGTGCTGCACGTCGTCGACCATCAGGGTCTGCGAGGCCTGCCGCGTCTGGCAGTAGTTGTTGCTGAAGATCCAGTCGTCGGACATCCCGACGCCGCTGCCGTCTCCGGCTTCGGAATTCGGGCCTTCGGCCATCAAGCACATGTTGTCGACGTGTTCGCAGCGATTGCCGTCGATGAGGACGTGCCGGCTGGCCACGTCGTCCTCGTCGGTGGCGAAGGTCTGCATGCAGTCGGCGTGCGCACCGGTGCTGTTGTCCGTCCGGCTGATGGTGTTGTGCAGGATCTCGAGATCGTTTCCGAAGAAACGCAGCCCGTCGCCGTCATCGCCCTGGGGTGCGGTCACCGCGTTGTTCATCACGACGACGTGGTTGCCGTGGATCTCGATCCCCGGCGCCTCGGGGCGGTTCATCGTGTATCCGTCGACGATGACGTAGTCGGCGTCGATGTCGATCCCGCCGACCTGCCGGCCGCCGCCGAAGTAGATCATCGGCCGGCCGGCGCTTCCGCCCTTGGTGATCTCCAGACGGCGCGGGGCGGCAGTGTCGTGCGTGGCCGCACCGGGCGTCCAGCTCAGGAACGGCACCGTGACCGCGACCATGACCGCCGCGCACCCGAGGCCGAGCTTCGTAGGCGTCACGAGCGGACAAGTTACGCACAACGCTCGGGACGGGTCCCCGGCTCGCGGCACCGGCGCCGTCCGGCCGCTTTTGGTCGGCCGACCGGCTATTTGACGGCGGGTGACCAAACGTCCGAGCGCCGGCCTCCGCCGTGCCGGCGCGGCGCCCGCGCGCCGGGTTCTGCCAGACTTGACGGCGTGTTGCGCTGGATCACTGCGGGTGAGTCGCACGGCCCCGCCATCGTCGCCGTGCTCGACGGGCTGCCGTCGGGCGTCGAGGTGGCCACCCCCGACCTCGCCCGTGACCTCGCCCGGCGACGTCTCGGCTACGGGCGCGGTGCGCGGATGAGCTTCGAGGCCGACGAGATCGAGCTCACCGGCGGCGTGCGGCTCGGCGTGACGATGGGCGGTCCGGTCGCGGTACGCATCGGCAACACCGAGTGGCCGAAGTGGGAGACGGTCATGTCGGCGGACCCCGTGGATCCCGACCTGCTGGCCGAGCAGGCGCGCAACGCACCGCTGACCCGCCCCCGGCCCGGCCACGCCGACCTCGCCGGCATGCAGAAATACGACGTCGACGATGCGCGTCCCATCCTGGAGCGGGCCAGCGCGCGCGAGACGGCCGCCCGGGTCGCGATCGGTGCCGTGGCCCGCGCGTTCCTGCGGCAGGCGCTCGGCGTCGAGTTGCTCAGCCATGTGGTGTCGATCGGCTCGGTCGCGGCTCCGGCCGGCGTCATCCCGCGGCCGGGCGACGAGGAGCACGTCGACGCGTCGCCGGTGCGCTGCCTGGACGACGCTACGAGCGTGGCGATGGTTGCTGAGATCGACGCGACCAAGAAGGCCGGCGACACCCTCGGCGGGGTCGTCGAGGTCGTCGCCTACGGGTTGCCGCCCGGGCTCGGCAGTCACGCGCAGGGCGATCGTCGCCTGGACGCCAAGCTCGCGGCGGCCCTGATGGGCATCCAGGCGATCAAGGGCGTCGAGGTGGGCGACGGCTTCGAACTGGCCCGGATCCGAGGCTCGCAGGCGCACGACGAGATCGTGCGCGACGCCGACGGCGCGATCCGGCGCGTGTCGGGACGCTCCGGTGGCACCGAGGGTGGCATGAGCACCGGCGAGGTGCTGCGCGTGCGGGCCGCGATGAAGCCGATCTCGACGGTGCCCCGCGCATTGTCCACAGTGGACACTGCCACCGGTGAGGCCGCCGTCGCGATCAACCAGCGCTCGGACGTCTGCGCCGTGCCCGCCGCCGGCGTCGTCGCCGAGGCAATGGTGGCGCTCGTACTGGCCGAGGCGGCGCTGGAGAAGTTCGGCGGCGACTCCGTCCGCGAGACCCGCCGCAACGCCGCCGCCTACCTCACCCGGCTGACCGAGCGCGGGCTGACCGCGGCGCCGGCCGTCGAGCCCGAGGCGGCGCGGTGACGCCCAGGGCGGTTCTGGTCGGTCTTCCGGGTACGGGCAAGACGACCACCGGACGCCGGCTGGCCGAACGTCTGGGGGTGGCCTTCGCTGATTCCGACGACCTGGTCGAGCAGCGCGCCGGCCTTAGCGTCCGGGCGATCTTCGAACGGGACGGCGAAGCCGCGTTCCGCGAGGCCGAGGCGGATGTGATCTCGGCGGCGCTCACCGCGTTCGACGGGGTGCTCGCCCTGGGCGGCGGGGCGATCCTGGCCGAGTCGACCCGCGCCGCGCTCGCGGTCAGCGGCGCACCGGTCGTGCTGCTGCGCGCCGACCTGTCGACGCTGGCCGCCCGGGTCGGTCGCGCGCAGGATCGCCCGTTGCTGGCCGGTGACCCGGTGGGCCGGCTCGCAGCGATCGCGGCCGAGCGGGCGCCACTCTACGAGAACGTCGCGACGGCAGTGATCGACACCGACGGGCGCCCGGCCAAGCGCGTCGCCGCCGACATCGACAGCACGCTCACCGAACTGGCCTGGCGCACATGATCACCCGGATCCCGGTCGCAGGCCAGGCGCCGTACGAGGTGCTCGTCGGGCGCGCCCTGCTCGGTGAGTTGCCGCCGCTGCTCGCCGGCGCCACCCGGGTCGCGATCATCCATCCGCGAACGCTGGCCACGACCGCCCAGTCCGTCCGCGCCGACCTCCTGCGAGTCGGGTTCGAGGCGCACGCGATCGAGGTCCCCGACGGCGAGGACGCCAAGACGCTGTCCGTGGCGGGGTTCTGCTGGGACGTCCTCGGCCAGGCCGGCTTCACCCGGTCCGACGCGCTCGTCGGGCTGGGCGGGGGAGCCACCACCGACCTCGCCGGCTGGGTGGCCGCGGCGTGGCTGCGGGGGGTGCGCGTCGTGCACCTGCCGACGACGCTGGCCGGCATGGTCGATGCCGCGGTCGGCGGCAAGACCGGCATCAACACCGATCGGGGCAAGAACCTGGTCGGCGCGTTCCACCCGCCGGCCGGCGTGCTGTGCGATCTCACCACGCTCGAGACACTGCCGAGGCCCGACTACATCGCCGGGCTGGCCGAGGTGGTCAAGTGCGGCTTCATCGCCGACCCCGCGATCCTCGACCTGATCGAGGCCGATCCGGTCGCCGTCACCAACGCCGGCAACCCGGCCGAGCGCGAGCTCGTCGAGCGAACGGTCCGGGTCAAGGCTCACGTGGTCAGCGAGGATCTCACCGAGAAGGGTCTGCGCGAGATCCTCAACTACGGCCACACGCTGGCCCACGCGATCGAGCGGGCCGAGGGCTACCGGTGGCGGCACGGGGCCGCCGTCTCGATCGGACTCGTCTACGCCGCGGCGCTGGGCCGGCTACTAGGCCGGCTCGACGGGGCCACCGCTTACCGGCATCGCGCGATCCTCACCTCGCTCGGGCTGCCGACGACGTACCGCCCGGAGGCGTTCCCGGTGCTGCTCGACACGATGCGTGTCGACAAGAAGGCGCGCGGCAACCGGCTGCGGTTCGTCGTGCTGGACGGCATCGCCCGACCGTCCACAGTGGACGATCCTGATCCGGCGGTGCTCGCCGCCGCCTACACGGAGGTAAGCGTGTGACAAATGTGCTCGTGCTGAACGGTCCGAACCTCGGGCGGCTCGGCCGCCGTGAGCCGACGATCTACGGCGATACGACGCATGCCGAGCTGGCCGCGCTGTGCGTCAAGGGTGGCCAGGAGCTGGGCCTTTCCGTCGAGGTCCGGCAAACCGATCACGAGGGTGAGCTGCTCGGCTGGCTGCACGAGGCCGCGGACACCGCAACGCCCGTCGTGCTGAACGCCGGCGCCTGGACCCACACATCCATCGCGTTGCGCGACGCCTGCGCGACGCTCACCGCGCCCCTCGTCGAGGTGCACATCAGCAACGTGCACCAGCGTGAGGAGTTCCGCCACCACTCCTACGTCTCCGGCGTCGCCACCGGCGTCATCGTGGGGCTTGGTGTCGAGGGCTACATCCTCGCGCTGTCCTGGCTGTCGTCGAAGCTCGGCGCCGATGCCGACTAAGTTGCTCGCGGCCTACGAGAAGGCGAGCCGGATCCCGATCGTCGGCCGGGGTGCCTTCTCGCTGGCGTTCGCGGTGCGGGTGCCGTACTTCCTGACCATTGCGCCGACGATCCTCGAGATGGGCCCGAACCACGCCGAGGTGAAGGTGCGCAAGTGGTGGGGCACGCACAACCATCTCGGCACACTGCACGTGATCGCGGTCGCCAACGGCCTGGAGATGGCGATGGGCGCGCTGGCCGAGGCGACGATCCCGTCCCACCTGCGCTGGATACCCATGGGGATGGAGCTGCGCTACCCGGCCAAGGCGACCTCGTCGCTGATCGCGATCGCCGAGACCGACCCGGACGACTGGGCCGAACCCGGCGAGGTACCGGTGCGCGTGCATGCGGTGCGCCGCGACGGCACGACCGTCGTCGAGGGCGTCATCCGGCTGCACACCAGCCTGCGCAAGTAGCTCAGCAGGCGACGCGTTGCTGCAGCGGCAGCAGCTGTTGGCCGCCGCGCACCGTGTCGTGTCGCTTCAGCGACGCGACAGACGACCGGCTCGTGTAGTCGCCGGCGACGTCGTCGAGCCATCGTCCGTTGACCTTCGCGACCAGGAACACGTACTGGGGCCAATAGGTGCAGCCGGTCACTCCGGATGGGTTGCCCTGGGCCGCGGGGTCTTGCCGCGACACGAACCGAGCCGGGACCGCGATCAGGTCGGCGTCGAGGCGGCGGGGTTGGCCGAACGCGACCTGGTAGTGCCGGCTGGTGCGGTAGCCGGTCGTGAACTTGGCATCCGGACTCGCGCCGTGGCGGATCTCGGTGCTGTTGGTCCACGCGTTCTGCATGTCCTGCCGGTTGATGTCGGCGAGGAACTGGGTGATCGCGCTGACCGCCGCTGCGCCGTCGCCGGAGAGCCCAGGTGGCTGCCACTCGACGATCTGCTTCGCAGTCGTGGGCGTGGGATTCGGCGACGTGTACGGCCGCACCGCCGGGTCGCTGGGGGCCCGCGGCGGGGTCGCGTTGGTCGGCACGGCCTGCCCGGACGACGGCAGCCCGGGCACGCCGGCCGGCTTCTTCCGCGTCGTGGGCGTCGGCTTCGGCGTCGGGGTCGTCGTCGTCGAGATCGCTGAGGTCGTGGTCGGGTTCTCCGACGTGGACGGAAAGTCGGGGCTGCTCGACGGGCTCGACGTGGGCGACGGGGCCGCCGTGGTCGTCGGATCGTGCTGAGCCTTCGACTTCGAGGACGACAGGGCCACCGCGGCGATGACGCCGCCCGCGATGACGAGCACCGAGATCAGGATGCCGGCGACCAGCCAGCCCGAGTTGCGCCGGCGCGGCGGCGGGGGTGGCTGCTCGCCGTAGCCATAGCCAGGTACGGGCGGCAGGTACACCGGCGGCGGCCCGGTCGGCCCGGTCGGCCAGTGCGGCCCGGACGGCCCGGCCAGCGGCGGGGGCGGTAGCGCGACCGGCCCCGGCGGGGGAGTCGGGTGCTGCCGCATCTGGGTTTGGTCCACATCGTCGGTTTCGGCGGCGACCGGTCCGGTGCGTTCGCCGGGGGCCGGGGTCTCGTAGGCGAGGCCCGCGCGCACCTGCGCCGCCGTCGGGCGCCGGGACGGGTCGCGCTCGAGCATCGCCTCGAGGATCGGCGTCAGCGACCCGGCCGACGGGGCGGCAGGCACCGGCTCGGAGCCGATCCGGGCGAGCAGCGCCAGGGGGTTGTCGAGGCCCGACCCGAACGGCGCCTTGCCCTCGATGGCGGCGTACAGGGTGGCGCCGAGCGACCAGACGTCGCTGGCCGGCGACGGGTCCCCGCCCCGGGCGACCTCGGGCGCGAGGAAGGCCGGGGTGCCGACCATGACTCCGGTCTGAGTCTGGGACACGTCCTGCACCGATCGGGCGATGCCGAAGTCGGCGAGCTTGGCCGAGTCCTCGGGCGTGATCAGGATGTTGGCCGGCTTGACGTCGCGATGCACGATGCCGCGGGCATGGGCCGCCTCGAGCGCGGCGGCCACCTGGCCTATCCAGCGGCCGGCCTGCTCGGGCGGGAGCTTTCCGGCGCTGCGGATGCGCCGGGCCAGCGAGTCGCCGGGTACGTACTCCATGACGACGTAGGGCTGGTCCTCGACGATGATCAGGTCGTAGATCGCGACGGCGTTGGGATGGTTGAGCTGGGCGGCCAGCCGGGCCTCGCGCCGCATCCGCTCGCCCCACTGGCCGAGCGTGGCGTCCGGGTCGGTGCGCAGTTGCTTGATCGCGACCGGGCGGCCGAGCAGGGTGTCTTCGGCGAGCCACACCTCGCCCATCGCGCCTCTGCCGAGCGACCGATCACGGCGGTAGCGATCCACCAGCAGTTCCACCCGGGCAAGCCCTTCCATCCGCGGTTGTGAGGCGTCGTGGTCGGCCCTAGCCTCGCACGGCCCGGGATACAGGTGGTTTCACGGGTTCGTCGGCTCAGCTGATCACCTAGCGTGACGGTATGACCGACACCAAGATCCGGCCCGATACGCACGAGATGGTGATCGTGCACCGCGCGTTTCGCCGTGAGTTCCGCCTGGCCCCCGAGCTGATCGCCCAGGCGGCAGCCGGGGACACCGCCCGCGTCAAGGTCGTGGCCGAACACGTCGCCGACATCGTCTGGGGACTGCATCACCATCACCACGGCGAGGACGAGCTGCTCTGGCCGAAACTGATCCAACGAGCCAAGCCCGACGTCGAACTGATCGAGCTGATGGAGGCCCAGCACGTCCACATCTCCGCGGCGCTCGACGGCGCCGAGGCGCTGATCGGCCCCTGGCGGACCAGCGCCGACCCCGAGGCGGGCGCTGCCCTCGCCACGGCGATCGAGGCCATGAGCGCGGCGTTGGCCGAACACCTCGACCAGGAGGAGGCGCAGATCCTTCCGCTGGCCGAGCAGCACCTGTCGGTGGCCGAATGGCAGCAGCTCGGCAAGAACGCTGTCGACAACCTGCCCAAGAGCAAGCGACTGATCTTCCTCGGGATGATCTTGGAGGACACCTCGGACGAGGAACGCGCCGAGTTCCTGCGCAACATCCCGCCGCCGGTCCGGGTGTTGTGGCGGCTGCTCGGGGTGCGCGGCTACCAGAAGTACGTGGCGAAGGTTCGGGGTTACGGTCGGTAGACTGGCTCGCTGGTCCGCCACCGAGAAGCGAGTGGCACCCGAGTAAGGAGACACGCGCATCGTGGCGACCACGAACGACCTGAAGAACGGCTTGGTGCTCAACCTCGACGGGCAGCTTTGGACGATTGTCGAGTTCCAGCACGTCAAGCCGGGCAAGGGCGGGGCGTTCGTGCGCACCACGCTGAAGAACGTCCTGTCCGGCAAGGTCGTCGACAAGACCTTCAATGCCGGGACGAAGGTCGATACCGCCAACGTCGACAAGCGCGGGATGACCTTCCTCTACAAGGAGGGCCCAGACTTCGTCTTCATGGACGGCGAGACCTACGACCAGCTGCACGTCCCGGCTGAGACGCTCGGTGACAACGCGAACTACCTGCTCGACAACGCCGAGGCAGTGGTGGCCGTGCACGACGGCACGCCGCTCTACGTCGAGCTGCCGACCAGCGTCGAGCTGGTGATCTCGCACACCGACCCGGGCGTGCAGGGCGACCGCTCGACCGGCGGCACCAAGCCCGCCACCCTGGAAACCGGCGCCGAGATCCAGGTGCCGCTGTTCGTGAGCACCGGTGAGAAGGTCAAGGTCGACACCCGTGACGGCCGCTACCTGGGCCGAGTGAACACGTAACGTGGCCGCGCGAAGCAAGGCCCGCAAGCGCGCGGTCGACCTGCTCTACGAGGTGGATCTGCGCGGCGCCGACCCGCTGGCCACGCTCGCCGAACGGGTCGCGCTGGGCGAGCCGCCGGTGCACGAGTACACGGTGGAGCTGGTCGAGGGAGTCGTGGCGCACCGTGAGCGCATCGACGAGCTGCTGAGCAGCTACGCCGAGGGCTGGACGATCGAGCGGATGCCGGGCGTCGACCGTGCGGTGCTGCGGATCGGCGTCTTCGAGCTGTTGTGGCGCTCCGACGTTCCGGACCCGGTGGCCATCGACGAGGCGGTGGAGCTGGCCAAGTCGCTCTCGACCGACGAGTCGCCCCGCTTCGTCAACGGAGTCCTCGCCCGCGTATTACGAGACCAACCGACGGTCACCGCCTGACTGCCCGTAAACGAAAGTTGTCCGCGCTTCGCGATGCGTGAACGCATCGAAGCGCGGACAACTCGGAAAAGTCAGCGGAGCCGGGTTTACGGTTCCCCGTCCAGGATGAGCGAGTCGGGTGCGAGCACCTGCCAGCGCACCAGCTTCTCGGTGAGCCCCTCGACCGACGTGTCGTAGATGATCGCGAGCGAGCGCAGATCCTCGTTACGGATCGAGAGCACCTTGTTGCCGTAGTCGCCGCGCTGACGCTGGATCGCCGCGGCGAACCGCACCAACGGGCCGGCCTCCTCGGACGGGATGCTCTGCAGCCGCTCGAGGTTGAGCACGATCTTGGACAGGCCGGGCCCGGAAGCGACCTGCGGGTGCTCCTTGGGCAGCAGCTCACCCACCGGGACGCCGTAGAACTCGGCCAGCTCGGCGAGTCGCTGCACGGACACCGCGCGGTCGCCGCGCTCGTAGGAGCCGACGACGACTGCCTTCCACCGTCCGCCGGACTTGCGTTCGACTCCGTGGAGTGACAAGTGCTGCTGGGCCCGGATCGCGCGCAGGCGGGCGCCGAGCGACTTGGCGTACTCGCGGTTGGGCAGTTCTTCGTCTGGTGCGTTATCCCCGGTCACGGTGAGAACATCCTCGTTCATGGCAGCTTGGCGGAATGGGTCACCGCGACGGTAACCGAGAGTGACCGGCGAGTCAACAATGGCTTGCCCACCGGGCCGGGTTAGACTGCCCTAGATCGACATCCTTTAAAGGCCCGTCCCGAGAGGCGGACAAGGAAGTCTGCGAGGTCACGCTTGCCCAGCGCTGCGCTCACCCCGGATGACGGGGCAACGTCGGTACTCGACGCGCACGACGTCGGTCGCATCGTCGACCGGATGGCTCACCAAATCATCGAGTGGACGGCCAAGGCCGGCCCCGGCGTGGTGCTGCTCGGCGTCCCGACTCGGGGCGTACCGCTCGCCCGGCGATTAGCCGCTCGCATCGCGGCCTTCGACGGGCCGGCGGTCCCGGTCGGCTCACTGGACACCACGCTCTACCGCGACGATCTGCGCCTGCGAGGCGTGCGCCCACTGGCCGAGACCGTGGAGCCGCCGGGCGGGATCACCGATCAGCTGGTCATCCTCGTCGACGACGTCCTCTTCTCCGGGCGGACGATCCGGGCCGCGCTCGACGCCATCCGCGACCTGGGCCGCCCCCGCGCCGTTCAGCTCGCGGTACTCGTTGACCGCGGTCACAGACAGTTACCGATTCGTGCAGATTACGTAGGGAAGAACCTGCCGACGTCCGTCGAGCAGACCGTACGTGTTGTGCTCGCAGAGACGGACGGCACTGACGCGGTCTTCATCGACGACAAAGTGGGCGCCCGATGATCGCTCGCGCGCGACACCTGCTCTCCGCGGGTGATCTGGACCGGGCCGGCGCGGTCGAGATCCTCGACACTGCCGAGCGACTCGACCACGCACTCGCCGGGCGCGAGGTCAAGAAGCTGCCGCCGCTGCGCGGACGCACGGTGGTGAACCTCTTCTACGAGGACTCGACGCGCACCCGCACCTCGTTCGAGCTGGCGGCCAAGCGACTGTCGGCCGACGTCGTGAACTTCTCGGCGAAGGGTTCGAGCGTGTCCAAGGGCGAGTCGCTCAAGGACACCGCTCTGACGTTGGAGGCGATGGGCGCCGACGCGGTGGTGATCCGGCACTCCTACTCCGGCGCCGCGCATCGGCTGGCCGAGTGGGTGCACGGCAGCGTGATCAACGCCGGCGACGGCACCCACGAGCATCCGACCCAGGCGTTGCTCGACGCGTTCACCATGCGGCGGCGGCTGCGCGGCGGCGAGGGCGACCTGGCCGGGCTGCGGGTCGCGATCGTGGGCGACGTGCTGCACTCACGGGTGGCCCGCTCGAACGTGCTGCTGCTGGCCACGCTCGGCGCGCAGGTGATCCTGGTGGCGCCGCCGACACTGCTGCCGGTGGGCGTCGACGCCTGGCCGGCGGCGACGAGCTTCGACCTGGACTCGGCGCTGCCCGGCAGCGACGTGGTGATGATGCTGCGCGTGCAGCGCGAGCGCATGTCCGCCTCCTACTTCCCGTCGGCCCGCGAATATGCGCGGCGTTACGGGCTGGACGCGCGCCGGATGGCGATGCTCGGCGACGATGCGATCGTGATGCATCCCGGTCCGATGAACCGCGGCATGGAGATCGCCGCCGAAGTGGCCGACGACCCGAAGCGCTCGACGATCGTCGAGCAGGTAACCAATGGAGTGAGCGTGCGCATGGCGGTCCTGTACCTGTTGCTCGGCGGGGCGGACGAATGAGCCTGCTGCTGCGGAACGTCCGGCCGTACGGCGAGGACGCGACGGATGTCTTGATCGATGGTGGCGTGATCGTCGAGCTCGGCGCCGGTCTGTCGGGTGACGACGTGGTGGACGGCGCGGGCGCGGTGCTGCTGCCCGGGCTGGTCGACCTGCACACCCACCTGCGCGAACCCGGCCGAGAGGACGCCGAGACGGTGTCGACCGGGTCGGCCGCGGCCGCGCTCGGCGGCTACACGGCGGTGTTCGCCATGCCCAACACCGATCCGGCCGCCGACACCGCCGGCGTCGTCGAGCAGGTGTGGCGCCTCGGCCGCGACGCCGGGCTGGTCGACGTCGCCCCGATCGGCGCGGTAACGGTCGGCCGGGCCGGCACCCAGCTGGCCGAGCTCGGCGCGATGGCCGACTCCGCGGCCGCGGTCCGGGTGTTCAGCGACGACGGCTCGTGCGTGGCCGATCCGGCGTTGATGCGCCGCGCCCTGGAGTACGTGCGGGCATTCGACGGGGTGATCGCCCAGCACGCCGTGGAGCCGCGGCTGACCGCCGGCGCCCAGCTGAACGAGGGCATCGTGTCGGCGCGCCTGGGCCTCACCGGCTGGCCGGCCGCCGCCGAGGAGGCGATCATCGCCCGGGACGCGCTGCTGGCCGGCCACGTCGGATCCCGGCTGCACGTGTGCCACGTCTCGACCGCCGGCTCGGTCGAGATCCTGCGTTGGGCCAAGAGCAAGGGCTGGAACATCACGGCCGAGGTGACGCCGCACCACCTGGTGCTCACCGACGACCTGGCCGAGTCCTACGACCCCGTGTTCAAGGTCAACCCGCCGCTGCGCACGGCCGCCGACGTCAAGGCGCTGCGCGAGGGGCTGGCCGACGGCACGATCGACTGCGTGGCCACCGACCACGCTCCCCATGCGGTGGAGGACAAGGAGACCGAGTGGGGGGCCGCTCTGCCCGGCATGCTCGGCCTGCAGACGGCGCTCTCCGTGGTCATCGAGACGATGGTGCTGCCCGGGCGGCTCGACTGGCGCGGCGTCGCGTCGCGCATGAGCGAGGCGCCGGCCCGGATCGGCGGACTCGCCGAACACGGCCGGCCGCTGGCCGTCGGCGAGCCGGCGAATCTCGTGCTGGTCGACCCGGCTGCGCGGTGGACGGTGGATCCGGCCGGGTTGGCGTCCAAGTCGCGCAATACGCCGTTCGCCGGACGCACGCTGCCGGGCCGGGTGCGGGCCACGTTCCTGCGGGGCCGGGCCACTGCGCGTGACGGCTCGCTCGCCCCCCATGGTTTTGGTCACCCGCCGTCAAATAGCCAGCTGGGTGACCAAAACCGGATCGGGGCATCGGCGTGACCCGTGCGCTGCTCGTGCTCGAGGACGGGCGGGCGTTCATCGGCGATGCGTACGGCGCGGCCGGCGAGACGTTCGGCGAGGCCGTCTTCGCGACCGGCATGACCGGCTACCAGGAGACGCTGACCGACCCGTCCTATCATCGGCAGGTCGTCGTACAGACCGCCCCGCACATCGGCAACACCGGGGTGAACGACGAGGACGCCGAGTCGCGACGCATCTGGGTCGCCGGCTACGTGGTGCGCGATCCGGCCCGGCGGGCGTCCTCGTGGCGGGCCCGGCGCAGCCTCGACGACGAGCTCCGCGCCCAGGGCATCGTCGGCATCAGCGGCATCGACACCCGGGCGCTTACCCGGCACCTGCGCGAGCGCGGGGCGATGCGCTGCGGCATCTCGACCGAGTCCTCGCGCGACGCCCTGCTCGAACGAGTGCTCGCCGCGCCGCAGATGGTGGGCGCCGACCTCTCGGCCGAGGTGTCGACGACGCAGTCCTACACGGTGCCGGCGCTGGGCGAGCACCGGTTCACGGTCGCCGCGCTCGACTACGGCATCAAGTCGATGACCCCGCATCGGATGGCCGAGCGCGGCATCACCACGCACGTGTTGCCGTCCACGTCCACCGTGGACGAGGTGCGGGCCACCGGGGCCGACGCCGTGTTCCTGGCCAACGGTCCGGGCGATCCCGCGACGGCCGACGACGCGGTGGCGACGGTGCGCGGGCTACTGCGCGCCGAGGTACCGGTGTTCGGCATCTGCTTCGGCAACCAGGTACTGGGCCGAGCGTTCGGATTCGGCACCTACAAGCTCGGCTACGGGCACCGCGGCATCAACCAGCCGGTGCAGGACCGGAGTACGGGCAAGGTCGAGATCACCGCGCACAACCACGGCTTCGCCGTCGACGCGCCCCTCGATCGGGTCAGCGACACCGTGCTCGGCGCGGTCGAGGTCAGTCACGTGTGCCTCAACGACAACGTGGTCGAAGGCCTGACCGCCCACGACGTCAAGGCGTTCAGCGTGCAGTACCACCCGGAGGCGGCGGCTGGTCCGCACGACGCTGCGTACCTGTTCGACCGCTTCGTCGAGCTGCTCGAAACCCCTAATTCCCCGAAGTTGTCCGCGCGTCGCGATGCCCCAACATCGCTAAGCGCGGACAACTCGCTGAGGGCGGCGCGCCACTCGCTGGGGAGGCGTGCGGCTGATGCCTAGGCGTACCGATATCGGGCACATCCTGGTCATCGGCTCGGGGCCGATCGTGATCGGGCAGGCCTGCGAGTTCGACTACTCGGGCACCCAGGCCTGCCGGGTGCTGCGGGCCGAGGGGTTCCGGGTCAGCCTGATCAACTCCAACCCGGCGACGATCATGACCGACCCCGAGTTCGCCGACGCGACCTACATCGAGCCGCTGACCCCGGAGTTCGTCGAGAAGGTGATCGCCGCCGAGCGGCCGGACGCGCTGCTGCCCACCCTGGGCGGGCAGACCGCGCTGAACCTGGCCGTCGCCCTGCACGACAACGGCGTGCTCGAGCGGTACGGCGTCGAGCTGATCGGCGCCGACATCGAGGCCATCCAGAAGGGCGAGGATCGCCAACGGTTCAAGGAGATCGTGCGCTCGGTCGGCGCCGACGTGCCGGACAGCCGGGTGTGCCACACCCTCGACGAGGCGGTCGAGTTCGCCGCCACCGTCGGCAACCAGGTGGTCGTCCGACCGAGCTTCACCATGGGCGGGCTGGGCTCGGGGATGGCGGCCGACGCCGACGAGGTCAAAACGATGGTCGCCCGCGGCTTGGCCGCCAGCCCGGTGCACGAGGTGCTCGTCGAGCAGAGCGTGCTCGGCTGGAAGGAGTTCGAGCTCGAGCTGATGCGCGACAAGCACGACAACGTGGTCGTCGTCTGCTCGATCGAGAACGTCGACCCGATGGGCGTGCACACCGGTGATTCGATCACCGTGGCGCCGGCGATGACCCTCACCGACCGCGAGTACCAGCACATGCGCGACGTCGGCATCGCCGTGCTGCGCGCGGTCGGCGTCGACACGGGCGGCTGCAACATCCAGTTCGCCGTCGACCCCAGGACCGGCCGGCTGATCGTCATCGAGATGAACCCCCGGGTCTCCCGAAGCAGCGCGCTGGCGTCCAAGGCCACCGGGTTCCCGATCGCCAAGATTGCCGCGAAGCTCGCGGTCGGTTACACCCTGGACGAGATCCCCAACGACATCACCCGCAAGACGCCGGCCGCGTTCGAGCCGGCGCTCGACTATGTGGTCGTCAAGGTGCCGCGATTCGCGTTCGAGAAGTTCCCGGGCGCCGACCCGGTGCTGACCACGCACATGAAGAGCGTCGGTGAGGCGATGTCGATCGGGCGCAACTTCACCGAGGCGCTGGGCAAGGCGCTGCGCTCGATGGAGACGAAGGACGCCGGCTTCTGGACGCGCGCCGACCCGCCGCTGGACGACGACGAGCTGCGCGCCGCGGTGGCTACGCCCACCGACGGTCGCATCTACCGGATCGAGCAGGCACTGCGCCGCGGCTTCGCTATCGAGGACGTGGCCGAGCTGTCCGGCATCGACCCGTGGTTCGTTGATCAGATAGCGCAGATCACCGAGCTGCGCGCCGAGCTCGTCGATGCCCCGGTGCTGACGCCGGCCTTGCTGCACAAGGCCAAGCGGCATGGGATCTCCGACCGGCAACTGGCCGCGCTGCGCCCGGAGCTCGCCGGCGAGGACGGCGTGCGCCTGCTGCGGCTGCGGGCCGGCATCCGCCCGGTGTACAAGACGGTCGACACCTGCGCGGCCGAATTCGCGGCCACGACGCCCTACTTCTACTCGACCTACGACGAGGAGTCCGAGGTCGATCGCACCGACAAGCCGAAGGTGCTCATTCTCGGCAGTGGCCCGAACCGTATCGGGCAGGGCATCGAGTTCGACTACTCGTGCGTGCACGCCGTCATGGCCCTGCGCGAGGCCGGCTACGAGACCGTCATGATCAACTGCAACCCGGAGACCGTGTCGACCGACTACGACACCTCGGACCGGCTGTACTTCGAGCCGCTCACCTTCGAGGACGTCCTCGAGGTCGTGCACGCCGAGCAGGGAAGCGGCCGCGTCGAAGGCGTGATCTGCACGCTCGGTGGGCAGACCCCGCTCGGCCTGGCCCAGCGGCTCAAGGACGCCGGTGTGCCGGTGCTGGGTACCCAGCCCGAGGCGATCAACCTGGCCGAGCACCGCGGCGCGTTCGGCCGGGTGCTACGCGAGGCCGACCTGCCCGCTCCGAAACACGGCACGGCGACGAGCTTCGACGAGGCCAAGGCGGTCGCCGACGAGATCGGCTATCCGGTGCTGGTCCGCCCGTCCTACGTGCTGGGTGGACGCGGCATGGAGATCGTCTACGACGAGGCGATGCTGTCGTCCTACATCGCGCGGGCCACCGAGATCACGCCGGACCATCCGGTGCTGGTCGACCGGTTCCTCGATGACGCCATCGAGATCGACGTGGACGCCCTGTACGACGGCACCGACCTCTACGTCGGCGGCGTGATGGAGCACATCGAGGAGGCCGGCATCCACTCCGGCGACTCGGCGTGCGCGCTGCCGCCCATCACGCTGGGCGCTCGCGACATCGACACGGTGCGCGCGTCGACCCTGGCGATCGCGCGCGGGGTGGGCGTGCGCGGACTACTGAACGTCCAGTACGCGCTGGCCGGTGACGTGCTCTACGTGCTGGAGGCCAACCCGCGGGCCAGCCGCACCGTCCCGTTCGTCTCGAAGGCGACGGCGGTGCCGCTGGCTAAGGCGGCCGCGCGCATCGCCCTCGGCGCGACGATTGCGCAGCTGCGCAAAGAGGGGCTGCTGCCCCAGCGCGGCGACGGCGGTGACCTGCCCGACGACGCCCCGATCGCGGTCAAGGAGGCGGTGCTGCCGTTCCACCGCTTCCGCAGCGCCGACGGTGCACACGTCGACTCGCTGCTCGGCCCGGAGATGAAATCGACCGGCGAGGTGATGGGCTTCGACGCCGTGTTCGGCACCGCGTTCGCGAAGAGCCAGGCGGCGGCCTATGGGGCGCTGCCGGCGAAGGGCACCGTGTTCGTGTCGGTGGCTAACCGGGACAAGCGGGCGGCCATCTTCCCGATCAAGCGGCTGTCCGACCTGGGTTTCCGGATCATCGCCACCGCCGGGACGGCTCAGGTGCTGCGCCGCAACGGGGTCACCGTCGAGGTGGTCGGCAAGTTCTCGGAGGGACCCGGCAATATCGTGGAGAAGATCTTGGCAGGAGAGGTTGATTTGGTGCTCAACACGCCGTGGGGCTCGCCCGGCAACTCCGGACCGCGGGTCGACGGCTACGAGATACGGACGGCGGCGGTGTCGGTCGGCATCCCGTGCCTGACGACCGTGCAGGCGGCTGCGGCCGCCGTACAGGGCATCGAGGCGCTGGCTCGCGGCGACGTCGGTGTGCGCTCGCTGCAGGATCTGCATGCCCAGCTCGCGACGTGGCGCGGGGCCGCGTCATGACCCCCGTCCAGGAGGTCGGCGAGATCTTCGGCGTGCAGAAGATTGGCGAATACTTCCAGTTCACCGTGGTGGCGCCGGGCATCGCCGCGTCGTACACGCCCGGGCAGTTCGTCGCGGTGGGCGTCGGTGGGGACAACACGTCGATGCTGCTGCGGCGCGCCTTCGCCCTGCACGGGGCGACACCGACGAACGACTTCGCCGGCACGATCCAGTTCGTAGTCGCCGAGCAGGGGCCTGGCACCCAGTGGCTGGTGCGTCGCCAGGCGGGGGAGCGCCTCGACCTGGTCGGGCCGCTGGGCACCCCGTTCCGGTTGCCGCGTCGCAAGGTTCCGGCCGTACTGGTCGGCGGGGGATACGGCACCGCGCCGTTGATCCCGCTCGCGCATCAGCTGATCGACGCGGGCTCGGAAATCGAGTTCATCGTCGGCGCGTCGACGGCGTCGCGGCTGTTCGGCGAGCTCGCGGCCAAGCGGATCGCCGGGGGCGTCACGGTCACCACCGACGACGGATCGGCCGGTACGCGCGGCCGGGTGACCGACGCGTTGTCGGCGGCGATCAAGCGCACGAACGCCCACGTCGTCTACGCGTGCGGGCCGATGGGCATGCTGCGCGCGGTAGGCGACGTCGCGCGCGCGCACGCGGTGTCCGCGCAGGTGGCCGTCGAGGAGTCGATGGCCTGCGGGGTCGGGGTGTGCATGACCTGCGTGCTGCCGGTGCGCGGCGACGACGGCGAATCGCGCTTCGTGCGGTCCTGCGTCGACGGCCCGGTGTTCGACGCGGCCCGCGTTCGCTGGGACGACGTCGGCACGCTGCCGTCCGATCTGGTCGGCGCCGACGCGATGGGAGGCTGAGTGATGGCGGATCTGACTACTCGACTCGGCTCGCTGACGCTGCCCAATCCGGTGCTCACGGCGTCCGGATGCGCGGCGTCCGGGCAGGAGCTGCACCAGTTCTTCGATGTCGCGCAGCTCGGCGCAGTCGTGACGAAGTCGATCATGGTTCGGGCCCGGTCGGGCCGGCCCACGCCGCGAATGGCCGAGACGCCGAGCGGCATGCTCAACTCGATCGGTCTGCAGGGGCCGGGCATCGACGCGTTTCTCGAGAACGACCTGGCCTGGCTGGCCGAGCACGGTGCCCGCGTCGTCGTGTCGATCGCCGGCGGCCATACCGACGAGTACGTCGCCCTGGCCCGCAAGCTGTACGGCAACCCCGCGGTGTCGATGATCGAGGTCAACATCTCCTGCCCGAACGTCGAGAACCGCGGTCAGGTCTTCGCCTGCGATCCGGCCGCGTCCGGACGGGTCATCGGGGCCGTGCGCCGGGCGGCCGATCCGAAGGTGCCGGTGTTCGCCAAGCTCTCGCCGGACGTCACCGACATCACGCTGATCGCCCGGGCCTGCGCCGACGCCGGCGCCGACGGCCTGTCGCTCATCAACACGCTGCTCGGTATGGCGATCGACACCGACACGCTGGCGCCCGTGCTCGGCGGCGTCACGGGTGGGCTGTCCGGCCCGGCGATCCGGCCAGTCGCGGTGCGCTGCGTGTGGCAGGTGCACCAGGTGCTGCCGCACCTGCCGATTCTCGGCATGGGCGGCATCCGCACCGGTCTGGACGCGCTGCAGTTCATCCTGGCCGGCGCATCGGCGGTGTCCGTGGGCACCGCCGTGTTCGGTGATCCGTCCGCGCCGGCCCGGGTGCTCGCCGAACTGGACCAGGCTCTGGACGATCGAGGGTTCGCCGCGATGGCTGATGCGGTCGGGGTCGCCCACCGATCCGTGGCCGAGCCAGTGAAGGAGTCCGCATGACGTTCGGAGTTCGGCTCGACGCGGCGATCCGCGAACGGGGGCCGTTGTGCATCGGCATCGACCCGCACGCCTCGTTGCTCGATGCTTGGGACCTGCCCGACTCGGCCGCCGGCGTCGAGAAGTTCGCGCTGACCTGCGTCGAGGCGTTCGCCGGTGAGATGGCGGTGCTCAAGCCACAGTCGGCGTTCTTCGAGCGCTTCGGGTCGGCCGGCATCGCCGCACTCGAACGGGCGGTGCGCGAGGCCCGGGCGGCCGGCGCGCTGATCCTGCTCGACGTGAAGCGGGGCGACATCGGGTCGACGATGGCGGCCTACGCCGACGCCTATCTCGACCCGTCGTCACCACTGGCGGCGGACGCGATCACGATCACCCCCTACCTCGGGGTCGGCGCCCTGCAGCCGGCCTTCGACCTGGTCGCCCGCCACGACGTGGGCGCGTTCGTGGTCACCCTCACCTCGAACAAGGAGGGCCAGGACGTCCAGCTCGCCCGCGCGGCTGATGGGCGCACGATCGGTCAGCTCGTCGTCGATGAGGTCGCTGAGCACAACGTCGGCGCCGAGCCGCTCGGTTCAGTGGGCATCGTGGTGGGCGCGACCGTTGGTGACCTCGGCCTGGACCTCTCGAAGCTGAACGGCCCGATCCTGGCGCCCGGTGTCGGCACGCAGGGAGGTACCGCCGACGATGTACGGCGCATCTTCGGCGACGCGCGGGGAGTGCTGCCGAGCGTCTCGCGTGACGTGCTGCGCGCCGGACCTTCGGTTGCCGCGCTGCGCGATGCCGCCCGGCGCTACCGCGACCAGCTCGCGTCGTGAGTATCACCGGGACGGTTGCCGGCTCCTGATGCGTGAGACGACGAACGGGGACGCCGTGACCTACCTGCTCACGCTGAGCGACGACGAGGTGGGCCGGTATCGGATGATGGCCGACCAGGCCAAGGCGAACGAGGCCGAGCTGTGGCGCCAGGCCGGCATCGTCGAGGGCGCGGATGTCGCCGACATCGGCTGCGGACCGGGCGCCCTGCTCTCGGCCTGGGCCGAGGCGGTCGCGCCCACGGGGCACGTCACCGCCGTCGATGCCGATGCCACCGCGGTCGCAACCGCGGGGGCGCTGATCGCCGCGAACGGTTTGGAGCGGGTGTCCGTGCGGCAGGGCCGCGCCGACCGCACGGGCCTGGCCGCGGAGTCGTTCGACGCGATCATGCTGCGGCACGTGCTGGCCCACAACGGCGGCGCCGAAGACGCGATCGTCGGCCACCTGGCCACGTTGCTGCGTCCCGGAGGGTGCCTGTTCCTGGTCGACGTCGACATCACCGCGGCTCGGTTCGTGCCCGACGACGTCGACATCGCCGACCTGATGGACCGCTACGCCGGATTCCACACCAAACTCGGCAACGACATGCAGGCCGGGCTGCACCTCGGCGAGCGGCTGACCCGAGCCGGCCTGGACGTGCTCGAGTTCCGCGGCCGGTACACGATCATGCCGGTGCCGCAGGGCATGCGCGGCCCGGCCTGGGCGGCGCGCGAGGCGCTGCTCTCTGCCGGCGTCGCTACCCAGGACGACATCGCCCGCTGGGAAGCCGCCTACGAGCGGATCGACCAGGCGCCGCAGCGGCCGACCGGATTCCTCCCCTCGTTCGTCGCCATCGGCCAGAAGCCGCGGGGTTAGCCAACGAGGGTCTTGGTGGCCGAGACGAGGGTCGCGAGCCCCTTCTTGGCGTCGCTGAAGAACATGCTCGTCTTCGGATCGGCGTAGAGCTCGTTGTCGATGCCCGCGTAGCCCGACGCCATCGAGCGCTTGATCACGATGATCGACTTGGCGTGGTCGACGTCCAGGATCGGCATGCCCGACACCGCGTTCCCCGGCCGCCGGGCCGCCGGGTTCGTCACGTCGTTGGCGCCGACCACCAGTGCGACGTCAGCGCGGTCGAACTCAGGGTTGATCTCGTCCATCTCCTTGAGCTGGTCGTAGGGCACGTTCGCCTCGGCGAGCAGCACGTTCATGTGCCCGGGCATGCGTCCCGCGACCGGGTGGATCGCGTAGGAGACCTCGACTCCGCGCTCCTCGAGCAGGGCCGCCAGTTCGCGCACCTCGTGCTGCGCCTGCGCGGCGGCCAGCCCGTATCCGGGGACGACGATCACCTTGCTGGCATAGGCCAATTGCAGGGCCACGTCGTCGGCGGCGATCGACCGTACCGAGCCGCCGGCGCCCGGACCGCCCGTGTCGGTGCCGGACGCGCCGGTGCCGAATCCGCCGGCAATGATGTTGACGACCGAGCGGTTCATGGCATCGGCCATCAGCTTGGTCAGGATGCCGCCGGACGCGCCGACCAGGGCCCCGGCGATCGTCAGCGTGGCGTTCTCGAGAACGAAGCCGGCCATCGCCACGGCGGTACCGGTGAAGGCGTTCAGCAGCGAGATGACCACCGGCATGTCGGCGCCGCCGATCGGAAGCACCATGAGGATGCCGAAGCCGAGCGCAGCCACCGCGACGATGACCAGCGCGCCCAGATGGTGTGCCCCGGCGATAACCCAGATGCCCGAGCCGACTGCTGCCGCGAGCGACAGGGCCGAGAGTGCTCGTCCGCCCGGGAACGAGATGGGCTGGCTCCAGTAGCCCTGCAGCTTGGCCGCGGCGATCAGCGAGCCGGAGAACGTGACGCAGCCGATCACGACATCGAGAACCGTCGCAGTCGCGATGCCCCGGGTGGTGTGGCTGTTGTGGGCGTAGTCGGTCACCGCGATCAGCGCCGCCGCCCCGCCGCCGACCGCGTTGAACAGGCTGACCAGCTGTGGCATCTGGGTCATGGCGACCTTGCGGGCGGAGTACAGCCCAGCTGCGCTTCCGACCAGCGTGCCGGCGATGAGCACCAACCACCGGGCCGCGTTCATCGTGCCGCCGTCGCTGACCAGCACGATCACCGCGATGATCGCGACGAACATGCCGAACGCCGAGAGCTGGTTGCCGCGGCGCGCGGTCGCGGGGGAGTTCATCAGGTGCAGGCCCAGCACGAAGCAGGCCGCGCCGGCCAGTGACGCGAGGCGAACCCCGGTCTCGACGCCACTCATGCTGTTTTAATCCCGCCTTGAGCGAATCTGCTCGTGGACCCACTCGCAAGCTCGGGGTCCGTCGCAGATCCGCACCGCTCCTTCGTCGCGGGCCGCGCCGCGGCGGCGGGGCTCTTCGCGCGAGCGCTCATCGCGTTGTCGGTCACGTGCCCTCACCTTCGCTCTTGGTTGGGGCGGGGCGTTTCTTGAACATCTGCAGCATCCGGTCGGTGACGACGTAGCCGCCGACGACGTTGGCTGCCGCGAACGCCGCCGCCAGGAACATCAGCACGTAGCCGAGCGGTCCGTGCACGAAGGCCGAGATCAGCACGACACCGACGAGGACGACGCCGTGGATCGAGTTGGCGCCCGACATCAGCGGCGTGTGCAGCGTCGCAGGCACCTTGCTGATCACCTCGAAGCCGACGAGCAGCGCCAGGACGAAGATCGTCAGGTCGCCGACGAAAGACCCGGTCATGAGCTCGCCTCCAGCAGTTTCGCGGTCGCCTCTTGGACGACCGAGCCGTCGTGCGTGATGACAACGCCGCGCTGGATCTCGTCGTCGAGGTCGATCGCGACCTGTCCCTCGGACAGCAGATGCAGCAGCAATGCGCTGATGTTGCGGGCGTATGTGTTGGACGCGCTGGTCGGCATCGCGGCGGGCAGGTTGTCGGCGCCGATCACGGTCACGCCGTTGTTGGTCACGATCGTCTGGCCGGGCTCGGAGATCTCGACGTTGCCGCCGAGGTCGCTGGCCGCCATGTCGACGATCACCGAACCGGCCCGCATGCTCTTCACGGTGTCGGCGGTGACCATGAGGGGCGGGCGTCGTCCCGGCACCTGGGCGGTGGTGATCACCACGTCGTGCTTGGCGATGTGCTCGGCCAGTTCGGCCGCTTGCGCTGCTTGTTCTTCGGGCGTGAGCGCCCGGGCGTAGCCACCCTCGCCGGCGCCGGCCTCGACGGAGGTGAGCTCGATGAACTGCCCGCCGAGTGACCGCACCTCGCCCTTGGACTGCGGGCGCACGTCGTAGGCCCGCACGATGGCGCCGAGCCGCCGAGCCGTGCCGATCGCCTGCAGCCCGGCCACACCCGCGCCGAGCACGAGCACGGTCGCCGGCTTGGACGTGCCGGCCGCGGTGATCAGCAACGGGAAGAACCGCTCGAACGTGTCGGCGGCGACGAGCACCGCCTTGTAGCCGGCGATGTTCGACTGGGAGCTCAGCGCGTCCATGCCCTGTGCGCGGGAGAGTGTGCGGGGCAGGCCGTCCAAGCTGATTGCGGTAACGCTTTTCGCGGCGAGGTCGGCCATCAACCGGGCGTTCAGCAGCGGCGCCAGCAGGCCGATCACCGTCTGCCCCGAGCGCAGTCGCTCCGGCGGCGGCTGCCCGACACAGAGCAGGACGTCGGACCTGGCGTACAACGCATCGGCATCGACGATCGTGGCCCCGGCCTGGGCGTAGTCCTCGTCCGGAAACCACGCTGAGGTTCCCGCACCCGACTCGACCAGGACCTCGGCGCCGGCATCGCGCAGCCGGGGCACCGAGTCGGGCGTGAGCGCGACCCGGCGCTCACCCCGGGCGGTCTCTTTCACCACGCCGACCTGCACGGGTGCCATGGTCCGACCTCCTCGCCTCCGCAAAGGTCATCGCCGGGGTCCGGCGATTTCGCAAACACTAGCGAGGGCGTCGTTGCCCGCTGCCGCAACGGCGGTCGCGGCCGCCCAGTTGCCGCGAATCTAAGGGCATCGAGTGGTTCACCCGCCGTCCTGTGCGAAGAGTCACTCGCTGCCCGCGCTGCGAATCGCCCATGTGCATACAGTATCCCGTGAATGCGGACGTGTACACGGACGCTCCGGCATCGGACACCAGGAGGCCGCTGAACAATGCATGCTCTGCTGCGCGACGCCCAGGCACGCGATCTGCTGCGTTGTCGTCGTCGCCGATACAACAGCGGTATCGGCTCCTCCTCCGCCTTGCAGCTCACGCACCCGGCCGCCGCTCGCGACGAGCGGCACTATTCAGCGACCTCCTAGGGTGGGTCGGTGCTCAGAGGGGACCTTGTCACGCTTCGTCCGATCGAGGCCGACGACTACGACCGGCTGGCGGCCTTCTCGAACGACGTCGAGGTCGAGTTGCTCGCCAATGATGAGCCGCCCCGGCCCCGATCACGCGCCTCGGTCGCGGAGTTCTGGGACGGCGTCGCCGAACGGGGCGAGGTCGCGTTCGGCATCAGCGCCGATGACAAGCTGATCGGCTTCTGTCGCTTCACGAACGCCGATCCGGTGTCGCAGACCGCGGCGGTCGGCATCAGCATCGGCGACCGCGAATACTGGGGGCGCGGCTACGGGCGTGAGGCGTTGCGGCTGCTCGTCGACTACGGCTTTCGGCTGCGCAATCTGCGCAAGCTCTGGCTCGCGGTGCACAGCAACAATCCCCGCGCCATCCGGGCCTACGAGGCGGTCGGATTTATCGAGGAGGGCCGCCAGCGCGCCCAGCTGTGGCGAGCCGGTGAGTACGTGGACGTCGTCTACATGGGGTTGACCAAGCACAAGCGCCATTGAACCGACCGACCCTACGATCCACCTCGTGGCGTTCAAGATTGCGCGCTGGACGTGGCCGGATCGGCTCGTGCTCTGTGTCCTGGTTCTGGTCATTGCCGTCAGCGCGCTTCCCTGGTTCGGTCGCGCGGTCGCCGAAGGGGATCGGGCCGAGTTCCGCACTCTCCGCTTCAACGCGACCGCTTGGGAGGCGTCGACGCAGTGGTCGATAGCAATCCTGCTCGCTGTCGTCGCCGGAGTCGGGTGGCTTCTTCTCCGTGCTGTAGGACGGGCCGGTCCTCCGGTCGGGCTGATCTGTCTGCTGCTCGTGGGATGTTCGGTGTGGCTGACGGTGCGGCGTTGGCATTCGATTCCCCGGGCGTCCGGGCACGACGCCGTCATCACCGTGGTCCTGCCACGTTTCACGTCATCGCCCTCGTATGTGATCCAGCGCGACCATCTCAGCATCGACCACGGCACGGGCTACTCGGCCGACGTCCGTTACGGCCTCTACGTGGGGCTGCTCGTCTTGTGCGCGCTGTTCGTCACGCTCCTGGTCGCTGCGCTGACGCGGAGTGCCCGCAACGGTCCGACGCAGGTCGAGTAGTTTCGTGTCGTGCCGAGCCGCCTGACCGTGCTGTCCGGTCCGTCGGGTGTCGGAAAGGGCACGGTGGTGGCCGCTGTCCGCGAGCGCCATCCGCACGTCTGGGTATCGGTGTCCTGCACAACGCGCCAGCCGCGGCCCGGGGAGCAGGACGGCGTCCAGTACCGATTCGTCGACCGGTCGACATTCGAGGCGATGGCGGAGCGCGGTGAGCTGCTCGAGTACGCCGAATTCGCCGGCAACCTCTACGGAACCCCGCGCGGGCCCGTGTACGAGCACCTGGCGGCGGGCGTGCCCACCTTGCTCGAGATCGAACTGCAGGGTGCGCGCCAGGTTCGGCAGACCATGCCGGACGGCCAGTTCGTCTTCCTGGTGCCGCCGTCCTGGGAGGAGCTGGAGCGCCGACTGTCCGGTCGGGGCACCGAGTCGCGCGAGGTGATCGAGGCCCGGCTGGCCCGCGCGCGGGTGGAACTGGCGGCCGAGAGCGAGTTCGACAAGGTCATCGTGAACGACGAAATCGAGCGGGCCGCCGGCGAGTTGGTAGCATTGATCGAGGCTGTCTGCCCGGATCATGACCCAGGGCGCCCCGACCAAGATCACTTAGACCGACAAGAAAGCTGAGACGTGTCCCCAACTGTCACCGGTCCCGAGGGCATCACCAACCCGCCGATCGACGAACTGCTCGAGCGCACCCAGTCGAAGTACGCGCTCGTCATCATCGCGGCGAAGCGGGCCCGGCAGATCAACGCCTATTACAGCCAGCTCGGCGAGGGCCTGCTCGAGTACGTCGGCCCGCTCGTCGAAACCGCGCCGCAGGAGAAGCCGCTCTCCATCGCGCTGCGTGAGATCAACACCGACCTCATCGAGTTCAAGCCGAGCGACGGCTAACTGTTCTTATCCGCCGGAGGTGGTGCGGGTCGAGGCCTTGCGCCGCGGCTCTGGCCGGCACCCCGGCTTGGCCGCGGATAGGGTAGTCGCGGCCGGCGGGCTCTTCGCGCGAGCGCTCATCGCCCGGTGGCTGGGTTCCCGTGGTCACTTTCGCTCATTGTGAGCCTGGCGGTCGTGGTTAGCTCTTTCTCGTGAGCCGGATCGTTCTGGGTGTCGGCGGGGGCATTGCTGCCTACAAGGCGGCTGACCTGCTGCGCAAGCTCACCGAGTCCGGACATGACGTCACGGTCGTGCCGACCGAGGCGGCGCTGCGATTTGTGGGCGCGCCCACGTGGGCGGCGCTCTCCCATCATCGCGTCGCATCCGACGTGTGGACCGACGCCGATGAGGTCCCGCACGTCCAGCTCGGACGCGGCGCGGATCTGGTCGTGGTGGCGCCCGCGACCGCCGACCTGATGGCCCGGGCCGCGCACGGCCTGGCTGACGACCTGCTCACCAACACCTTGCTGACCGCGCGATGTCCGGTGCTGTTCGTCCCGGCCATGCATACCGAGATGTGGGATCACCCGGCCACCGCCGACAACGTCGCGACCCTGCGTCGGCGCGGCGCGGTGGTGCTCGAGCCCGCTATCGGTCGTCTCACCGGCACCGATACCGGCAAGGGACGCCTGCCCGACCCGGCCGAGATCGCCCAGCTGACCGAGTTGTTGCTGGCACGCCCCGATGCGCTGCCGTCCGATCTGGTCGGACGGCACGTTCTCGTCACCGCCGGCGGCACCCGCGAGCCCATCGATCCGGTGCGCTTCCTCGGAAACGCGTCGTCCGGGCGGCAGGGTTACGCGCTCGCGACGGTCGCCGCCGCCCGCGGGGCCAGCGAGGTCACCCTCGTCGCGGCCAACACCGACCTTCCCGACCCAGCCGGCACGACTGTCGTGCGGGTGAGCACGACCGCCGAGATGCGCGACGCGGTGCACAAGGCGGGTCCCGACGCCGACGTCGTGGTGATGGCCGCGGCGATCGCCGACTTCCGGCCCACGTCCGAGGCGTCCTACAAGATCAAGAAGTCGGACACCGAGCCGGCACCGATCGAGTTGACCAAGAACCCGGACATTCTTGCCGAGCTGGTCGCCGCGCGGCATCCCGGGCAGATCCTGGTCGGTTTCGCCGCCGAGACCGGCGACAGCACGGGCGAGGTGCTCGACCACGGCCGCGCGAAGCTGGCGCGCAAGGGTGTCGACCTCCTCGTCGTGAACGCCGTCGGCGGCGGAAAGGCGTTCGGGCAGCCCGACAACGCGGCCGTCATCCTCGACGCCGACGGCAGCGAGGTCGCCGTCGGGCTCGGCCCGAAAGCGGCGCTCGCCGCGGCGGTCTGGGACGCCGTGGCCGCGCACTGAGGGCACACGGCGGCCTAACGATCTCTACCCAGCCGGTAGACTCTCCGGGACCTCTTCCCTAACCACAATCCCGGAGAATCTGTGAGCCGCCGCCTGTTCACGTCCGAGTCCGTCACCGAGGGCCACCCGGACAAGATCGCCGACCAGATCAGTGACTCGATCCTGGACGCCCTGCTCGCGCAGGACCCGTCGAGCCGCGTCGCCGTAGAGACGCTCATCACCACCGGCCAGGTGCACGTCGCCGGCGAGGTGACCACCGAGGCCTACGCCGACATCCCGACGATCGTGCGCGAGCGCATCCTCGAGATCGGCTACGACTCGTCCCGCAAGGGCTTCGACGGCGCGTCCTGCGGTGTGAACATCGCGATCGGCGCTCAGTCGCCCGACATCGCCCAAGGCGTCGACTCCGCGTACGAGGTACGCGTCGAGGGCGAGGAGGACCCGCTCGACAAGCAGGGCGCCGGCGATCAGGGCCTGATGTTCGGCTTCGCCTGCGACGAGACGCCCGAGCTGATGCCGCTGCCGATCGCGCTGGCCCACCGGCTGGCGCAGCGGCTCTCGGTCGTTCGCAAGGACGGCACGGTGCCCTACCTGCGTCCCGACGGCAAGACCCAGGTCACCATCGAGTACGTCGACGGCAAGCCGTCGCGGCTGGACACGGTCGTCGTGTCGAGCCAGCACGCGGCCGACATCGACCTGGACACGCTCCTGAAGCCCGATGTCGCCGAGCACGTGATCACCCCGATCATCGCCGACCTCGGCATCGACACCGACGGCTACCGGCTGCTGGTCAACCCCACCGGGCGCTTCGAGATCGGCGGCCCGATGGGCGACGCCGGGCTGACCGGCCGCAAGATCATCGTCGACACCTACGGCGGCTACGCCCGGCACGGCGGCGGCGCGTTCTCGGGCAAGGACCCGTCGAAGGTCGACCGCTCCGCGGCGTACGCGCTGCGCTGGGTGGCCAAGAACGTCGTCGCCGCGAAGCTCGCGAGCAAGGTCGAGGTGCAGGTCGCCTACGCGATCGGCAAGGCCGAGCCGGTGGGCCTGTTCATCGAGACGTTCGGCACCGAGACGGCCGACCCGGCCAAGATCGCCGCGGCCATCAGCGAAACGTTCGACCTGCGGCCGGCCGCGATCATCCGCGACCTCGACCTCAAGCGTCCGATCTACGCGCAGACGGCGGCCTACGGTCACTTCGGCCGCGAGCTGCCCGACTTCACCTGGGAGCGCACGGACAAGGCCGAGCAGCTCGCCAAGCTCGTCAACGGGTGACCGTTCTGCTTTTGGTCACCGGGCCGCGTATACGACGCCCGGTGACCAGAACCGTGGCTACGGGGCGGCTGGGCGGCTGAAACGGTCGGGGTGGGCTGGTCTACTTAGCTCGTGACTGCCACCCGTCCGCGCCGTGCCGGGCGGGTGCCTGCGGCTACCGGTCCGGTGGCTCGGCTGATGGTCGACGTGCCGCTCGCGCACCTCGACCGGCCCTTCGACTATCTGGTGCCTGAGCCGCTCGACGCCGCGGTCGTGGCCGGCTCGCGGGTGCGGGTGCGCTTCGCCGGGCGACTCGTCGACGGGTACGTCCTGGAGCGGCGCGACTCGAGCGAGCACGACGGGCGGCTGGCGTTCCTCGAACGCGCGGTCGGTGACGAGCCGGTGCTCACGACCGAGACAACCCGGCTGTTCCGCGCCGTCGCGGATCGCTACGCCGGCAGCTTCGTCGATGTCGTGCGCCTCGGCGTGCCGGCCCGCCACGCCGGCGCCGAGTCGGTCGCCACGCCGCGACTGCCGCCGCCGGAGCAGCCGGCAGCTACCGAATGGGATCGCTACCACGCCGGTCCGGCGTTCCTCGCCGCGATCGGTGCGGGGCGTCCGGCTCGGGCCGTCTGGTCGGCCGGCCCCGGCGAGGACTGGACGCACCGCTACGCCGAAGCTATGCGTGCCGCGCTCGCCGCCGGGCGGGGCGCGGTCGCGGTGGTGCCTGATCTGCGCGACCTGGCTCGGCTCGACGCCGCCCTGCTCGACGTGCTCGGACCGGGCCGGCACCTGGCCCTGTCGGCCGATCTCGGCCCCGCCGAGCGCTACCGTCGCTGGCTCGCCGTACGCCGAGGGGCCGTCCGGGCGGTGATCGGCACTCGCGTGGCGGCCTACGCACCGGTTGCCGATGTCGGGCTGCTCGCGATCTGGGACGACGGCGACGACCTGTACGCCGAGCCCCGCGCGCCCTATCCGCACGCCCGCGACGTGCTGGTGTTGCGCTCGTCGCTCACCGGCGCGGCGTTGCTGGTCGGCGGGTACGCGCGCACCGCCGAAGCCGCGCTGCTCGTCGAATCGCAGTGGGCGCACGAGATCGCCGCCGACCGGGACGCGATCCGCGCGGCGTCACCGCACATGGTGGCGACCGGCGATGACATCGAACGGGAACGTGATCCCGTGGCGCGCGCGGCGCGGCTGCCGAGCCTGGCGTTTCGAGCGGCTCGCGAGGCGCTCGCGTCCGGGCGGGCGGTGCTCGTCCAGGTGCCACGGCGGGGATACGTCCCTTCGCTGGCGTGTGCCCGTGATCGCACGCCGGCCCGGTGCCGCAACTGCGGCGGTCCGCTGGCCGCCAGCTCCGGACACGCGATCGCGACGTGCCGCTGGTGCGGACGTCCGGCGGGCGACTGGGCCTGCCCGGCCTGTGGTGAACGGCGGCTGCGCGCGGTCGTCGTCGGGTCGGCCCGCACGGCGGAGGAGCTGGGTCGCGCGTTTCCCGGGGTGCCGATCCGGACCTCCAGCGGGGACTCGGTGCTGGCCGAGGTGCCGCCGGACGCTGCCGTCGTCGTGGCGACGCCCGGGGCCGAGCCGACCGTCGAGGGCGGGTACGGCGCCGCGCTACTGCTCGACGGCTGGGCCCTGCTCGGGCGCGCCGACCTGCGGGCCGGCGAGGAGGCACTGCGTCGCTGGCTCAACGCCGCCGCGCTCGTCGCCGCCGACGGGCGCGTCGTCGTGGCGGCCGATGCGGGCGTGCCGGCGGTGCAGGCGCTGATCCGTTGGGACGCCCGGGGCAATGCCGTTCGCGAGCTGGCCGACCGGCAGGAGCTGGGCTTCCCGCCCGCGGTGCGGATGGCCTCGGTAACCGGTCCTTCGTCGGCCGTCGCCGAAACGCTCGCCGCCACCGAGCTGCCGCAGCCGAGCGAGGTGATCGGCCCGGTCCCGGAGAGCGAGGGCCGGCAGCGAGCCCTGATCCGAGTGCCTCGGGCGCAGGGCGCCGACCTCGCCGCGGCGCTCAGGACCGCCGCCGCCGGCCGCTCGGCGCGCAAGGCCGCCGACCCGGTCAAGATCATGCTCGACCCGCTGGAGCTGTTCTAGCGAAAGTTGTCCGCGCGTCGCGATGCTCGGGCGCATCGACGCGCGGACGACTCGTGGCGGATGGGCACTCTGGGGTCGGGAGGCGGACTTGGTCAGCGGCCTGACCGCGCCCCAGCGCGCGTCGCTCGTCCACCGGCTAAACGGGCTGCTCGCCGACGTATCAGCGAGGGTCTGAGCGCGTCATCGACGGCGACGTCGGCGCCCGGAACCGCGTCGAGCGCCGCGCTCTCGCGGACGATCGCCTCGCCGATCGACTCCTGCTCGTCGTGGACGTAGCGCTTGCCGCGCATGAGCGACGCCGCGGCCGCGACGAGCAGCATGACGATCGATACGACGAACGCGATCACCAGTCCGTGCTTGAACGCGTCGGAGATGAGCTCCGGGAAGAAGCGCTTGCCGGTCAGCATCGACACGTCGACTCCGGAGCCCGGCTTCAACTGCTCCGGGTCGACCTGCTTCATCAATCGCTGAATGGGGTTGTCGCCGAGGAATGCCGCGAACAGCGTGCCGACCGGGGGCGTGTGCGAGATGGTGTGGGCGGCGTCGGGGGTCACCCCGGCCTGGGTCAGGCCCGAATACATCGAGCCGGGCAGCCGGCTGGCCAGCCCCACCGCCATCAGGGTGAAGAAGCCGCCCATCGACAGCACCATGCCGGCGTTCATGCCGGTGGCCCGCACGCCGGATGCCGCACCGCGCTGCGACGCGGGCACCGAGTTCATGATCGCGGCCGAGTTCGGCGCCGCCATCAGGCCCATGCCGATGCCGTTGAACGCGAGGAGGGCGGCGAACGTCGGATAGCTGAAGTTCGCCGGGATGATGATCAGGCCGACAAATGTCGCCGCGGTGATCAACAACCCGCCGGTGGCGAAGGCGCGGGCGCCGAAGCGGTCGGAGATCGCGCCGGACGCCGGCCCGGCGATCAGGAAGCCGATCGTCAGCGGCAGCATGTAGATGCCGGCCCACAACGGCGTGTCGGCGAACTTGTACCCGTGCAGCGGCAGCCAGATGCCCTGCAGCCAGATGATCAGCATGAACTGCAGGCCGCCTCGCGCCATCGAGGACAGCAGGTTCACCGTCTGGCCGGCGGCGAACGCGCGGATCCGGAACAACCGCATGTTGATCATCGGGTTCGCGACGCGGTTCTCGATGTCGCCGAACGCCACGAGCAGCGCGACGCCCCCGATCAGCCCGACGAGAACGCGGGGCGACGTCCAGCCCATGATGTGCCCGCCGTAGGGCTGCAGCCCGTAGGTGATGGCGACGAGGATGCCGATCAGCCCGATGCCGAACGTGAGGTTGCCCCACCAGTCGATGGCGATCTTGCGGGTGCGGTCGCGGGGCTTGTCGTGCAGGGTGCGGTAGCCGACCCAGGTGCCCCAGAGGCCGACCGGGACGCTCACCCAGAACACCGCCCGCCAGTGCCACTCCGAGAGCACCCCGCCGATGACCAGGCCGAGGAACGATCCGGCCAGCGCCGCCACCTGGTTGACGCCCAGGGCGAAGCCGCGCCGATCCGCCGGGAACGCGTCGGTGATGATCGCCGTGGAATTCGCGGTGAGCATGGCCCCGCCGACGCCCTGTACCAAGCGCATCGCGATCAACTCCAGCGCGCCGGAGGAGCCGGTATTCGGCACCAGCGCGCAGGCGATCGAGGCGAGGGTGAAGATCAGGAAGCCGAGATTGAACAGCTTGGCTCGGCCGTACTGGTCGCCCAGGCGCCCGAACGTCACGACCAGGACGGCGGTGACGAGCAGGTAGCCCATCAGCATCCACAGCAGGTAGGAGACGTTCTCGGGCGCGAGCGGATCCAGGCCCAGACCGTCGAAGATCGCCGGCAGCGAGATCAGCAGGATCGACGAGTTGAGCATCGCGGCGAGGACGCCGACGGTGGTGACGGATAGGGCGACGCGACGGTCGTGGGCAGCAGAATGCGACAAGTACGGCACCTTCCTTCGTTAGCCATCCTAACGACCGTCGGCAACATCTGCGTGGCCGATCCGTAAACTCGCCCTGTGACCGTTCAGACAATTCGCTTGCTCGGCGATCCGGTGCTGCGCACGCCGGCCGATCTGGTGACCGACTTCGACAAGGAGCTGCGCACGCTGGTCGCCGACCTGACCGAGACCATGCTGGACGCCCCGGGCCTGGGGCTCGCCGCGCCGCAGATCGGGGTCGGGCTACGCGTGTTCGCCTACCACCTCGACGAGGAGCAGTCCGGGCACCTGATCAACCCGGTGTTGCACTTCCCGTCCGACGAGGAGCAGGACGGCGAGGAGGGATGCCTGTCCATTCCCGGGCTGAAGTTCGACTGCCGGCGTCGCCAGCACGTCGTCGCGCACGGGCAGAACATGTACGGCGATCCGATCACCGTCGAAGGCACCGAGCTGCTCGCCCGCTGCGTCCAGCACGAGACCGACCACCTCGACGGCGTGCTGTTCGTCGACCGGCTCGACGCCGAGACGAAGAAGGCCGCGATGAAGGCCATCCGCGAGGCGGAGTGGTCCGGGCTCACGCCGCCGCAGGTGAAGGTCAGCCCGCACCCGACGCTGGGGCGCGTGTTCTGATGCGGTTGGTCTTCGCCGGGACGCCGGCCACCGCTGTTCCGTCGTTGCAGGCGTTGCTCGCGTCGGACAAGCATGAAGTCGTCGCGGTGCTGACCCGCCCGCACGCCCGCGCCGGACGCGGGCGGCACGAAGCCGCATCACCGGTCGAGCAGGTCGCGGCGGCGGCCGGGGTCCGCGTGCTCACGCCGACCCGGCCGAGCGACCCGGACTTCCTGGATCAGCTGGTCGAGCTGCACCCGGATTGCTGCCCGGTCGTCGCCTACGGCGCGCTGATACCCGGCGCCGCGCTTGCCATTCCACAGCATGGCTGGGTGAACCTACACTTCTCGCTGCTGCCGGCGTGGCGGGGCGCGGCGCCGGTGCAGCACGCCATCCTGCACGGCGACGAGATCACCGGCGCCTCGACGTTCCAGATCGAGACCGGCCTCGACACCGGACCCGTCTACGGCATCGTGACCGAGAAGATCCGCCCGACCGACACGGCGGGGGAGTTGCTCGAGCGGCTCTCGCACAGTGGCGCTGACCTGCTGCTCGCCACTCTGGACGGCATCGCCGACGGCAGCCTGGACGCCCGACCTCAGCTCGCCGACGGCGTCTCGGTGGCGGCCAAGATCACCGTCGACGATGCGCGAGTCGACTGGTCGGCGCCGGCGGTGCACATCGACCGCCTGGTGCGGGCCTGCACGCCGGCCCCGGGGGCCTGGACGGTGTTCCGCGGCGAGCGCATCAAACTCGGGCCGGTGCGGGTGCTGTCCGACGACTCGTTGCCGCCGGGAGAGCTGCGGGTCGCCAAGCATTCCGTCCAGGTCGGCACGGGCACAGTGCCGGTCGAGTTCGGCGATGTGCAGGCGCCGGGCAAGCGCCCGGTCGCGGCGCCGGACTGGGCCCGCGGCGCCCGACCGAACGCTGGGGAACGCCTTGGTTGATCAGCCGCGCCTCGTCGCCTTCGAACTGCTCCGGGGGGTGGCCGAGCAGTCGGCGTACGCGAACCTGCTGCTGCCGTCCCTGATCGGGGGGCGCGGCCTGTCCGGGCGTGATGCCGCGTTCGCGACCGAGCTCGGGTACGGCACGCTACGCGCGCTCGGAACACTCGACGAGATCCTCGACGCGTGCATCGACCGGCCACTGTCCACTGTGGACGGTCCGGTGCTGGACGTGCTTCGGCTGGGCGCTTATCAGGCGCTGCGGACCCGGATCCCGCCGCATGCTGCCGTCGCCACGACGGTCGACCTGGCCCGGGCGACCGGCAACGGTCGGGCTTCGGGATTCGTCAACGCCGTGCTGCGCCGCGTGGCGCGCTCGGACTGGGACGCCTGGGCCGACCGGCTCACCGCCGAAGCGACACCGCTGCGCCGGCTGGCGGTGCGCACCGCCCATCCGGAATGGATCGCCGCGGCCTTCGCCGATGCTTTGGGGAACGATCTCGCGGAGACCGAGGCGGCGCTGGTGGCCGACGACACCCGTCCGCAGACCCACCTCGTCGCCTGGCCCGGCCTGACCGAGCGCGATGCCCTGGCCGACGAGTCCGTCGGTCAGCCTGGTCCGTGGTCGCCCTACGCGGTGCGCCTCGACGGCGGGGATCCGGCGGCGCTGGTGTCGGTGAAGGCGCGGCACGCCGCCGTTCAGGACGAGGGCAGCCAGCTGTGCGCCCTTGCTCTGGCCAGCACGCCGCTCGACGGCCCCGACGAACGATGGCTCGACCTGTGCGCCGGACCGGGCGGCAAGACCGCGTTGCTGGCCGGGCTGGCGGCGCCGCGGGGGGCCCGGGTCGTCGCGAACGAGCTGCACCCGCATCGGGCCGAGCTGGTCCGGCACGCGACCTCGGCCTGGGACGTGGACGTGCGAGTGAGCGACGCGCGCGAGATGCGCGACGGGGGGTACGACCGGGTGCTGCTCGACGCGCCGTGCACCGGGCTCGGCGCGTTGCGCCGGCGTCCGGAAGCCCGCTGGCGGCGCACCCCGGACGACGTCGCCGAGCTGGCCACCCTGCAGCGCGAGCTGCTCGCCGCGGCGCTGCGCCTCGTCCGGCCCGGCGGCGTCGTCGCCTACGTGACGTGCTCGCCGCACCTGGTCGAGACCCGCGACATCGTTGACGGTGCCGACCTGATCGATGCTCGGCCGGCGTTCGCGGGCGTGCCCCACCTCGGGGACGGGCCGACGGTGCAGCTCTGGCCGCACCGGCACGGCACCGACGCGATGTTCTGCGCGCTGCTGCGTCCGGGCGGGTAACCGCGCGGCGACCCCGTTCCGGACCAGGCGTGTCGCAGTACGCGCACCTGGTCTGGGCACGGACTGTGCAACAATTCCGGCCGTTCGTGCGTCTTGATACGGACTGGCGCAGGTCGACTCGGCACAGGTGGGACAGGGCGGGCGTGATACCAACGGAATGGGATGTCGTCGTCGTGGGCGGCGGGGGCCACGTAGGCCTACCATTGTCGATCGCACTGGCCGACGCCGGCCAAAAGGTACTGATCACCGACGTCAGCGAGGCGGCGGTGGCGGCCGTCAACGCCGGTCGGCTGCTCTTCCGGGAGGACAGCGCCGGCCCGGTGCTGGAACGGGTCGTGGCCAGCGGGCACTTGCACGCCACCACGGATCCGGCGGCCGTGGGGCTGGCCGACACCGTCGTCGTGGTCATCGGCACCCCTGTGGACGAGCACCTCAACCCGGATCCGCACTCCATCCCCACGGCGCTCACCGCAGCGACGGCGCACATGCGTTCGGGCCAACTCGTGATCTTGCGCAGCACCGTTTACCCCGGCGTCACCCGGCTCGTCGAGCGGACCTTCGCCGACGTCGGCCTCGACGTCGATGTCGCGTTCTGCCCGGAGCGCATCGCCGAAGGCCACGCCATGACCGAGCTGTACTCGTTGCCGCAGATCGTGGGCGCCCGTACCGACCAGGCCCGCGAGCGAGCGAGCCGGCTGTTCGCCTTGCTGACCGACCAACTCATCGACCTGGATCCCGAAGAGGCCGAGCTCGCGAAGCTCTTCACCAACAATTGGCGCTACCTCAAGTTCGCGGCGGCGAACCAGTTCTACATGATCGCCAACAGCCACGGCCTGGACTACGAGCGCATCCGCGCCGGGCTGGCCCAGGACTATCCCCGGGCGAAGGACCTGCCAGGTGCCGGGTTCGCGGCTGGCCCGTGCCTGTTCAAGGACACGATGCAGCTGGCCGCGTTCAACGACAACAACTACTTCCTCGGCCACTCGGCGATGCTCGTGAACGAAGGGCTGCCGCTCTACGTCGTGCAGCGCCTCGAGGCCAGCTACGACCTGGCGTCGATGACGGTCGGCATCCTCGGGATGGCCTTCAAGTCCGACTCCGACGACATCCGCTCGAGCCTGTCCTACAAGCTGAAGCGCATCCTGACCTTCCGCGCGCATCGGGTCATCTGCACCGATCCGTACGTCACGGTGGACGAGGATCTGGAGCCGTTGGACAAGGTCATCGCGGAGGCTGACCTGCTCGTGATCGGCGCGCCGCACGACGAGTACCGCAACCTGGCTACCCAGCTCCCGGTCGCCGACGTCTGGGGCCTCGTGGGCAATGGCGTGCGCGTGTGAGCCGGGGCTACAGCGACCAGGGGGCGGCGCCGTCGAAGGCGCCGCGCGTCAGCATCGTCATCCCCGCGTACGAGGAGGGCGAGGCGATCCTGCCGTGCCTGGACCGAGTCTTCGAGGCGTTGCATTGGCCGTGTGAGGTCGTGGTCGTGGTCGACTACGCGGACGACAGCACGATGCCCGTGCTCGCCGACTACGCCAAGACGCAGGTTCAGCTGCGCGCCCTGGTCAGCACGTACGGACGCGGGCCGGCGAACGCGATCCGGTACGGGATCGACCACGCGGACGCGCCCGTGGTGGTCGTCACCATGGCCGACGGCTCCGACGATCCGGAGCAGATCGAGGACCTCACCCGGCTGGTCGAGCGCGGGGTGGCCGTGGCGGCCGCGTCCCGGTACGCGCCCGGCGGCCAGCAGGTCGGCGGTCCGCTGTTCAAGCGGTTCCTGTCGCGATCGGCCGGCCGATCGCTGCGCCTGCTCGCCGGGGTCGGTACGCGCGATGCGACCAACTCGTTCAAGGCCTACGACCGCGAGTTCGTCCAGCGGGTTGGGATCGACAGCCGACACGGGTTCGAGATCGGGCTGGAGCTGACGGTGAAGGCGAAGCGGCTCGGGCTGCCCATCGCGGAGATCCCGACGATCTGGCTGGAGCGCGACGTCGGGGTCTCGAACTTCAAGGTGTGGGCGTGGATCCCGAAGTACCTCTACTGGTACCGACGCGCCTTCGGCCGGCGGATCACCGTCGACGAACTGCGACGCAACGTGGCGCCGCGACAGAAGGGGCAACAGTGAGCAAGGTTCTCCTCACCGGGTCGGCCGGGTTCATCGGCGGGTACGTCGTCGAAGAGCTATTGGACCGCGGGTACGAGGTCGTCGGCATCGACAACTTCTCCAAGTACGGACGGGTCGCGAAGTCCTACGACGAGCACCCCCGATACACGCTCGTCGAGGGCGATGCCCGCGACGTCGACCTGCTGACCGGGTTGCTGCGTGGATGCGACCATTTCATCGCAGGCGCCGCACTGATCGGCGGCATCTCCTACTTCCACGCCTACGCCTACGACCTGCTCGCCGCGAACGAGCGCATCATGGCCGCCGAGTGCGACGCCGCCATCGCCGCGCACCGGGAGGGGACGCTCACGAAGGTCACCTACCTGTCCAGTTCGATGGTGTTCGAGTCGACCGACCATTGGCCCTCCGTCGAGGGCGACGAGCGACGCATCGCGCCACCGCTGTCGTCCTACGGGTTCCAGAAGTTGGCCGTCGAGTACTTCGCGCGCGCCGCGTGGGACCAGTACCAGTTGCCGTACACGATCGTGCGGCCCTTCAACTGCGTCGGCATCGGGGAGTCCCGGGCGCTCGGCGACGTCGAGGTGGCATCGGGCAACGTGAAGCTCGCGATGAGCCACGTGGTGCCCGACCTCGTCCAGAAGGTCCTCAAGGGCCAAGATCCCCTGCACATCCTCGGTGACGGCACCCAGGTGCGGCACTACACCTACGGCGGTGACCTGGCCAAGGGCATCGTCGCGTGCATGGAGTCTGATGCGGCCCGCAACGAGGACTTCAACATCTCGACGGCCGAGTCGACGACGGTCACCGACCTCGCCACGCTGATCTGGCGCAAGACCAAGGGCGATGCGCCGGTCACGTTCGTGCACGACGAGGCGTTCGAGCACGACGTGCACAAGCGCGTCCCATCCGTCGAGAAGGCCAAGCAGGTGCTCGGTTTCGAATGCACCACGTCGCTCGACGAGATGCTCGACGAGGTCATCCCGTGGATCAGCCAGGCCGTCGCCGAGGGCCGGATCTGACCCCTCCATGCCAGTTGGCACCCTGACGCGTCGGGATGTGCGGCTGCTCACGATCTGCGCCGTGGGCTTGGCCGCATCGGGCGTGCTGCACTACGTCGGCGCCGGCGACATAGCGCCGTTCGTGGTGAGCGCGCTCGCCCTCGCGTTGCTGGCCAGCCTGGTCGGGCGCAGCGTCGAGGCGCTCGGCGATCGGCTCGGCGCCGGCGCGACCGGTGTCGTGCAGAGCGCGCTGGGCAACCTGCCGGAGCTGTTCGTCACCCTGTTCGCGCTGCACGCCGGGCTGTATGACGTTGTCCGGGCGGCGATCGTCGGCTCCATCCTCGCCAACGTGCTGCTCGTGCTCGGGCTCGCGTTCGTCGTCGGCGGACTGCGCCACGGAACACAGAGCTTCGGCGCGGAGACGGCGGGGGGGATCAGCCTCATGCTGGTGCTGGCGGTCGCCGCGCTGCTCGTCCCGTCGCTGACCGCGAACCTGCACACTCCCGCCGCGGGCCACGAGCGGGCGCTGTCGATCATCGTCTCGATCATGCTGCTGGCGCTGTTCGCCCTGTCGCTGCCGGCCGCCATCCGCCGTTCCGGAAGCGACGGGGAGGCCGGTGAGGCGAAGGAAGGCGAATGGCCGCTCGCGTTGGCCATCGGCATGCTCGCCGGCGCCGGGGTTGCCGCGGCGTTCGTGTCCGACTGGTTCGTCGATGGGTTGACGCCGGCGATGGACAGCCTCGGCATCAGCCAGGTCTTCGCCGGCCTGGTGATCGTCGCCATCGCCGGAAACGCGGTCGAGAACGTCGTCGGCATCCAGCTGGCCGCGCGCAACCGGCCCGACTACGCCGTCTCGGTGATCCTGCAGAGCCCGCTGCAGATCGCGCTCGTGCTGGCACCGGTGGTGGTGCTGGCCGCGCCGCTGGTCGGCGCGACGTTCACGCTCGTGCTCTCGCCACTGCTCATCGCCGTGCTGGCGATCGCGGTGCTCGTCACCGTGCTGGTCGTGCTGGACGGCGAGTCGACCTGGTTCGAGGGCGCGGCACTGGTCGCCCTGTACGCGATGATCGCCACCGCCTTCTGGTGGGGCTGACGGGCCGGCGCGAGGGTAAAGATCAGCATCGCGCCCTAGACTTCGGACGTGACGTCGCACGGACGGCCTGAGCCGATGATCGCGCCGAGCATCCTCTCGGCCGACTTCGCGCACCTGGCCGACGAGGCGGACGCGGTGGCCAATGCCGACTGGTTGCACGTCGACGTCATGGACGCGCATTTCGTCCCGAATCTCACGCTCGGGCTGCCCGTGGTGCAGAGCCTGCGCAAGGCCACCGACCTGCCCCTGGACTGCCACCTCATGATCGACGACCCGGACCGCTGGGCGCCCGGATACGCCGAGGCCGGAGCGGCGAACGTCACGTTCCACGTCGAGGCGGCGGACGACATCGTGCGGACGGCCCGCGCCATCCGGGCCGCGGGGTCTCTGGCCGGGCTGTCGGTCAAGCCGAACACCCCGCTCGAGCCGTATCTCGAGGTCCTGCGCGAGTTCGACACGCTGCTCGTCATGACCGTCGAGCCGGGCTTCGGCGGCCAGCAGTTCATGGCCGAGGTGCTGCCCAAGGTGCGACTGGCCCGCGACCACGTCAGCGCCGGGCACCTGCGCCTGTTCGTCGAGGTCGACGGCGGCGTGGACGAGGACACCATCGAGGCGGCCGCCGAGGCCGGCGCCGACGTGTTCGTCGCCGGATCGGCCGTCTACGGCGCCGGCGACCCGGGCCGGGCGGTCGAGGCGCTGCGCGCCCGGGCCCGCGCGGCGATGAGCCGGTAGTCGTCGATGACCGCCAAGGTGAGCAAAGCCGAGCGGGCGGCGATGCATCGCGCGCTGGCTCTGGCCGAGACCGTACGCGGGCGCACCAGCCCGAATCCGGCGGTCGGCGCGGTCATCCTCGGCGCGGACGGCGAGCTCGCGGGCGAAGGCGCCACCGCGCCGGTCGGTGGCCCCCACGCCGAGATCACGGCGCTGCGCGGGGCCGGTGATCGGGCCCGGGGCGCCACAGCCGTGGTCACGCTCGAGCCGTGCGCGCACACCGGCCGAACGGGGCCGTGCACCGAGGCGCTCATCGAGGCCGCCGTCGCGCGTGTGGTCTACGCGGTCGATGACCCCAACCCGCCCGCGGCCGGCGGCGCCGATCGGCTGCGCGAGGCCGGGGTGGACGTCGTCGCGGGCGTCAACGAGGCCGAGGCGGCGGCTGCGGCGTTGCGTCCGTGGCTGCACGCGCTGCGCACCGGACGGCCGTTCGTCACCTGGAAGCTGGCGAGCACGCTCGACGGGCGAGTTGCCGCCGCCGACCAGAGCGCGCGGTGGATCTCCTCGCCCGTCGCGCGGGCGGACTCGCACGCGTTCCGCAGCATCGTCGACGCGATCGTCGTGGGCAGCGGCACCGTCCTGGCCGACGACCCGCACCTGACCGTCCGGGACGCCGATGACGAGCTGGCCGAGCATCAGCCACTGCGGGTGGTGCTGGACCGCCGTCATCGCGTGCATCAGAGCGCCCAGGTGCTCGACAACGCGGCCGAGACGCTGCTGCTCGACACGGCGGTGCCCCGTTTCGCCCTGAAAGCGCTGCATGACCGCGGGGTGCGCCACGTGCTGCTCGAGGGCGGTCCGACGCTCGCCGGAGCCTTCGTCGAGGCCCGCTGCGTGGACGAGGTGATCGCCTATGTTGCGCCCAAGCTGCTCGGCGCCGGGCCCTCCGCGCTGGGCGACGCGGGAATTTCCACCATCGCGGATGCGATCTCATTGGAGGTCGACACCGTGACCAGAATGGGCGGCGACGTGAAGATAGTGGCTCGTCCGATCTGGTCCGAAGGAGAGTAGGGGCCCGTGTTCACCGGGATCATCGAAGAGCTCGGCGAGGTTGTCGCCGTGGAGTCACGGGGCGACTCGGCGGTGCTGGTCGTCCGCGCGTCGCTGGTCGCGGCTGACGTGCCCCATGGCGCGTCCGTGGCCGTCAACGGCGTATGCCTGACGGTCATCGGGGCCGAGGGTGCCCGCCTGTCGTTCGACGTCATGGCCGAGACGCTGAAGCGGTCGGTCATCGGCGCGCTGCGCCCCGGTGAGCGGGTCAACCTGGAGCGCGCGGTACGGGCCGACGGTCGCCTGGACGGTCACATCGTCCAGGGGCACGTCGACGGCACCGGCGTGGTCGTCACCCGCACACCGGGCGACGCTGACCGACAGTGGGCCATCGTCCGGTTCGGCCTGCCGGCTGAGCTCGGCCGCTACGTCGCGGAAAAGGGATCGATCGCCGTGGACGGCGTCTCGCTGACCGTCACCGGCGTCGGCGATGACTGGTTCGAGGTGGGCCTGATCCCGGAGACGCTGCGGGCCACCACCCTCGGCGCCAAGCAGCCCGGCGACCCGGTCAACCTGGAGGTGGACGTGCTCGCCAAATACGTCGCCCGTCTCGTCGGGGCGTCCTCATGACGGTCGGATTGGACAGCATCGAGCGGGCCATTGCCGACATCAAGTCGGGCAAGGCGGTCGTGGTCGTCGACGACGAGGACCACGAGAACGAGGGCGATCTGATCTTCGCCGCCGAGCTGGCGACGCCCGAACTGGTGTCGTTCATGGTGCGCTACACGTCGGGCTACATCTGCGTGCCGATCACTGAGGGCGACGCCGACCGTCTCGATCTGCCGCCCATGTTCCGGGTGAACCAGGACCGCCGCGGCACCGCCTACACGGTCACCGTCGACGCGCGCGAAGGCGTGTCGACCGGAATCTCCGCGGCCGATCGGGCGCTGACGATGCGGCTGCTGGCCAACCCCGACGCCGGCCCGGAGGATCTTTCCCGCCCGGGGCACGTCGTGCCGCTGCGCGCCAAGGACGGCGGGGTACTGCGCCGCCCCGGCCACACCGAGGCGGCCATTGACCTTGCCGTCCTCGCGGGCCTTCGACCGGCCGGGGTGCTGTGCGAGATCGTGTCCGAGAAGGATCCGGCCGGCATGGCCCGCGCCGAGGAGCTGCGGGTGTTCGCCGACGAGCACGAGCTGGCGCTGATCTCCATCGCCGACCTGATCGCCTACCGCCGCCGCTTCGACAAGCTCGTCACGCGGGTCGCGTCGGCGCGGGTGCCGCTGCGCTACGGCGAGTTCACCGCGGTCGGCTACTCGTCGAGTTACGACGAGCGCGAGCACGTGGCGTTCGTGTTCGGCGACATCGGCGACGGCGAGGACGTGCTGGTGCGAGTGCACTCCGAGTGCCTGACCGGCGATGTGTTCGGGTCGCTGCGCTGTGACTGCGGCCCGCAACTGGACGCAGCTCTGGCCACCGTCGCCCGCGAGGGGCGTGGAGTCGTGCTGTACATCCGGGGCCACGAGGGTCGGGGCATCGGCCTGCTGCACAAGTTGCAGGCCTACCAGTTGCAAGACGCCGGCGCGGACACCCTCGACGCCAACCTGGAACTCGGCCTGCCCGCCGACGCACGCGACTACGGCACCGGCGCGCAGATCCTGTACGACCTGGGCGTGCGCACGATGCGGCTGTTGACGAACAACCCGGCCAAGCGCGCCGGCCTCGAGGGCTACGGGCTGCGCGTCGTCGGACGCGTGCCGCTGCCTGTGCACGCCAACCCCGAGAACCTGCGCTACCTGGAAACCAAACGCGACCGCATGGGCCACGACCTGAATCTCGATCTCGAGGAGCCGTCAGCATGAGCGGCGAGGGTGCGCCGACACTGTCCACTGTGGACGGTGCCGCGGAGCTGCGAGTGGCCGTCGTCGCCGCCCAGTGGCATGCCACCGTCATGGACGGCCTGCTCGGCGGTGCTCGTCGGGCCCTGGCTGACTCGCAGGTGCGTGACGTCACCGAGGTTAGTGTGCCGGGTGCGTTCGAGTTGCCCGTGGCGGCCGCGCGTCTCGCGGCCGCCGGGTTCGATGCGATCGTCGCGCTCGGGGTGGTCATCCGGGGTGGGACGCCGCACTTCGACTACGTGTGCACAGCGGCCACCGACGGGCTGACGCAGGTAGCGGTGCGCACCGGCGTCCCGATCGGGTTCGGGGTGCTCACCTGCGACAACGACGAGCAAGCCCTGGACCGCGCCGGTTTGCCCGGTTCCAAGGAGGATAAGGGCCATGAAGCGGCGGTTGCCGCATTGAGCACCGCCGTGGCGCTGAGTCGGTTCGACCTCCCGTAGCGGCGGCGGACTTTACGCCTATGTCTGACGTCTCGGGCATCGTGCTCGCGGCCGGCGCCGGAACGCGGCTGGGCCGGCCCAAGGCGGCGCTGGTCGTGAACGGCGAGCGGCTGGTCGACCGAGGGGTGCGCGTGTTGCGCTCGGCGGGATGCGGGGAGGTAGTGGCCGTCGTCCGTACCGGCATGGAGGTCGATGGGGCCACCGTGGTGGTCAACCCCGATCCGGATCGAGGGATGGGCTCGTCGCTGCGGCTCGGGTTGGGGGCAGCGTCCGGGCCGCGGGCGGTGATCGTGCTCGTCGACACGCCCGGAATCGGCCCCGACGACGTGCGGCGGGTGCTCGGTGTCCAAGCGCCGTTCGTCATCGCCCGGTACGGCGAGCGGCGCAGCCACCCGGTCGCGATCGATCGTTCCGTTTGGGCGGAGGTGGCCGCGCTCGCGGACGGCGACCAGGGTGCCCGGCCGTTCATGCGCGCCCATCCGGATCTCGTGACCGACGTGGCGTGCGACGGCGACCCGTCCGACATCGACACGCCCGACGATCTGGCCGGCTGGGACGCCCGCACCGGATCCTCTCCTTGATCATCTCTGCTCTACGGACCGAACCTGGTCCATTCGGCCGAGATCATCACGGAGGAACCGGGGCGAAATCGGCTTCTACCCCTTGGCTAGCGTGATGCCGTGAGCGACGACGTCCAGATCGCCGAGCGGACCGAGAAGCGGGTCACCTGGGCCGAGCTGTTCTTCGACCTCGTGTTCGTCTTCGCGGTCACCGAGGTCTCCTCGCTGCTGCACGACCACCACGGCGCGAGCTGGATACTGCGGGCGCTGATCGTGTTCGTGCCGCTGTACTGGTCGTGGGTGGGGACATCGGTCCTGGCCAACACGCAGGACCTGACGAGCGCGGCCAGCCGGATCGGCATCTTCGCAGTCGGGCTGTGCGGACTGTTCATGGCCCTGGCCGTGCCCGACGCCTACGGCGATCGGGGAGTGCTGTTCGGCTGCGCGTACCTGGGCGCCCGGATCGTGCTGGCGTTCATGATGTTCCGCAACGTCCCGTTCACGATCAACCCGATCGCCGTCGGCCTCTGCGCCAGCGGACCGCTCATCCTGGCCGGTGGCTTCGCGCACGGCAACGCCCGCGAGGCGATCTGGGCGGTGGCGGCGGTGATCGACCTGTCGTCGCCGACGATCCTGCGTAACCGGCTGCGCAGCATGCGCTTCGACCCGGGCCATCTCGCCGAGCGGTTCGGCCTGTTCCTGATCATCGCGATGGGCGAGTCGGTCGTGGCGATCGGCGGCCCGGCGGCGCAGAGCGAGCACCTGACCGCCGGCGTGTTGTGGGCGGTCGCCGCGGCGTTCGTCCTCACCTGCGCGCTGTGGTGGGTGTACTTCCACTTCGCCGCGGACGCCATGCGTTACGCCCTCACGACGGCGCAGGTGCAGACCCATATCGCCCGGCATGTGATGACGTACGGGCATCTGTTACTGATCGGCTCGGTGATCTCCATCGCGGTCGGGATGCGCGAATCGGTCGCGCACCCGGGGCATCACCTGTCCTGGGGGGTGTCCGGGCTCTTGGTGGGCGGCTGCGCGCTGTATCTCGCCAGCTACGGGTACACGCGCTGGGCGATGTTCAAGCTGGTGTCGACGACCCGGCTCACCGCCGCGGTGGTCATGTTGGTGCTGCTTCCGATCGCCCCGCACGTACCCGCGCTCGCGGCGCTGATCCTGGTCGCCGCCGTGCTCATCGCGCTGAACGTCGTCGAGTACCTGCGCGTGCGCCGGGCTGTGCCTAACGCGCTCGGGCCTCGCTAGCCAAGGCGGCCAGGGCGCTCGGGAAGATCTCGGCCGGCGGCGTGACGAGCCCGGCCCCGACCTGCCCGGTACCGGCCTCGCGACCGGCCATGCCGGTGTTGATCTGCGGCAGGATGCCGGTGCGCACCACCCGGGTCACGTCGATGCCGCAGGGGGTACCGCGGAAGTCGAGGACCGGGATCGAGTAGGCCGGGTGCTCGGCCAGGGTGATCTCGTACATGCGGCGGGTGGTGGCCAGCGCGTCCGCGACGGTGCCGCCGACGAAGCGGACGATGGCCGGCGCGGCCGCCATGGCGAAGCCGCCGAGCCCGGCCGTCTCGGTGATCGCCGAGTCGCCGATGTCGGGGTTGGCGTCGTCGGGTCCGAACGCGCCCAGGTAGAGGCCGTCGGGCACCTGGGCCGGACCGGTGAACCACTGCGCGCCGGTGCCGGCGACCTGGACGCCGAAGTCGGTGCCGTTGCGCGCCATCGCCACGACCATCGTCGAGCCCGGGATGTTGCGGGCCGCGTCGAGGGTGAGCTTGCACGCCGGCATCGCCAGGTTGAGGAAGAAGTGGTCGTTGCCGGCGACGAAGCGGGCCGCCTCGGCAATGTCGGCCGAGGGAAACCCCGAGTCGATCAGCGACGGCATCAGCTCGCGCAGCAGCATCAGTGTGCCGGCCCGGTTGCGGTTGTGCGCCTCGTCGCCCATCTGCAGCATCTGGGCCAGGATCGCCTTGATGTCGATCGGCCCGTGCGCGCGGACCGCGGCCTGCAGCATCGGACCCAGGATGTCGGCCATCCAGCGCAGCCGGGCCAGCACGTCGGGGGAGTAGGCGCCGTAGCGCAGCACCTTGCCCAGACCCTCGTTGAGCGAGCAGTACGCGAGCGCCCCCGTGCCCGGATCCTCCAACACGAACAGCCACATCGACGCCGACACCACGCCGGCCATCGGCCCGACCGCGCGATGGTGGTGGCACGGCGCGAGGCTCACGGCCCCGGCCTGGAACAACGCCGCCGCGTCGTCCGGGTCGCTGACCAATCCCTCGAAGGCGGCGGCCCCCATCAGCGCGCCCCGCAACGGCCCGGACGCGCGGTCCCACGCGATCGGCGGGCCGGCGTGCAGGAAGTCGTCGTTGGCCAGGCCCAGGGCGTCGCCGGCCGGCATCACGTCAACGAGCAGCGCGCGAGTGTCGAGCATGCGTCGGACCGCTTCGGCGTTGGCGGCGACCCGCCGCGGGTCGGCCATCACGGCGGCGAGGTCGCCCGACGTGCCGTCCATGGGCGGGCGCCAGTCGACGCGGGTGACCGGCGCCGCCTGCGCCTCGGCGGCGTCGGCGAGCAGGTCGATGCCGGCCGCGATCAGCGACGGATCACGCCGCAACAAGTCGGTCATCGGGCCACCAGGCCGCAGGCGAACCGGGCGGCCTGGGCGTTCGAGGCGAAGACGTGCGCGCCGGCCTTCTGCAGGGCGGCCGCCTGGGCCTCGAGGCCCTGCGGATCGGCGCCGGTGCCGATCAGGCTGGCCACCACCGGCACCGCTGCCGCCTCGATCAGCGGTGCGAGCTCGCCCGCAGGATCGGCGTTGGCGCCGTGTCCGAGGACGACGTCGAGCAGGATCACCGCCGTGCCCGGATCGGCGGCCTCGGCGGCGAGGCGTTCCAGGCGAAGCGACTGGTCGATCATCGGATGCGGGCGCCCGGCGGTCAGCTCGTCGTCCCCGAAGTCGATCATGACGTGGCCCGGCGCGCGCTCGGTGGGGCCGATCCGGTCCTCGGGCCGCAGCGCGATGTTCGATCGGATCGCGCCCAGCTCGGCCGACGCGATCAGCATCGCCTCGTCGCACAGCGTGCCGCCGCAGAACAGCCCGCGTAGCGCGCCGGGCCGCGGCTCGACCGGCGGGCCGGGCCGTCCCGCCCAGGACGCCCAGGTCGGTACCGGCGCGCCGAGAGCGGCAATGGCGGCCTCGGCGGCGGCCGTCAGGTCGGTCTCACCGAGGAACGCGAACTGGACGCCGGTGTCCAGGGTGTCGGCGTGGGCGCGGACGGCGCGCGCGACGTCGTCAGCCGGCGGCTTGGACACCACGACGATCAGCTCGGTCGCGGGGTCGGCGTCCAGGGCGTCCAGCGCGGTCATCGTCGAACGGGCGCCCACCGCCGAGGACAGGTCGCGGCCGCCGACGCCCAGCGCCGCCGTGACGCCCACGCCGGCGGCGTCCAGGAGGCACAGCAGCTGCTGGCACCCGGTGCCTGACGCGGCCACGATCCCGACCGGGCCCGGCTGCACAGAGTGGGAGAACCCGAGCCCGATGCCGCCTACGACGGCGGTGCCGCAGTCCGGTCCCATGACGAGCAGGCCCCGCTCGGCCGCCGCCGACTTGAGCCGTACCTCCTGGTCGATCGGCACGTTGTCGGAGAACACCATCACGTCGCAGCCGGCCTCGAGGGCGTCCATCGCCTCGGTGAACGCGTGCGGTCCCGGCACGGAGATCAGCGCCAGGTTGCCGCCGAGTCGGGCCGCTGAGGCCACCGTCCGGGCCGGCGCCTCGGTGGCGGCCGAGGACGCCGGGCGGGCGGTCAGCGCCTGCTCGGCCACCGCGAGAGCGGCGGCCAGGGCCACCTCGTCGTCGGCTCGGATCGCCACGAGCAACGCGTCGGCCGAGACATCGCCTGGTGCGGTGAAGCCCATGCCGCGCGCCAGATCCAGGTTGAGCTCGGTGGCCATCGCGACCAGGGCGGTGTTGACGCCGTCGGACCCGCTCACCTGCTTGCTCACCTGCATGAGCGTGACCGAATCTGCGTACGCGCCGCCGCGCGCCTCGACGTGATCGATCACGCGGCAATCCTGCTGGACGCCGCGTCGGCCGCCGCGAGCACCCCGCCGGCGAGGGCGGCGCCCGAGGTGTGGCCCACCGCGAGCAGCTCGGCCAGCGCGCGGTCGAGCCGACGGCCGCCGCCGAGCGCGTCCAGCAGGCCGGCGACCTGCGGGATCGCCTCGCCGAGCGCCGCGTGCCGTAGCAGCGCCGCCGACAGCGTGGTCGTGCGCCGGTGCGCCTGCGAGTGCACGAGCGCTCGCAGCTCGTCCGCGGGCAGCCCGTAGGCGGCCGCGCCGACGAGGTATCCGGCCAGGACGTCGTCGCCGGACGGGGTCAGCCCCGGGCCCCGGCCGAGGAGCCGCTCGTCGACGTCGACGCGATCCACCGACCGCTGGGCCTGCCGCACGAGCGCCGGCGGGGGATCCGGGCGGCGCGCCACCTGCATCGACACGGTCCGCCCGGCGCCGATCTCGACCGGCCCGACCCGGATCGCGCCGTTACCCACGACCACGTCCCCGGGGTCCGCGGGCAGATCCAGTTGGGGTGCAGTGAGCTGCAGGCCGCAGGGCAGGCGTACCGCGGTGCGGCTGAGGACGGCGATCACGCCGAAACCGCGCGGTACGGTGACGTAGAGCGCGGTGGGAAAGTGGCCCAGAACGCTTCCGGAGCATGCGGGGCCGGCCAGCAGATCGCGCACACCGGCCGGCACGGAGGCACGGAGCGCGACAGTGGACGTCGTTGTCACGTCGCCATTGTCCGGTCCTCCGGCCGTCCCTTCCCCCAGACGTCCGCGACCCCCGAAATACGCGGACTACTGCGGACGCTACGCATCGCGAGTACGGTCTGCCGATGGTCACAGTTGCCAACGATCGGGCCGATGAGATGCGGGAGTTGCCAGCACGGCGCGGGCAGTACGGGCTGCCGGTCCGGGCGCTGCTGAACGTTCCCAGCCTGCGAGGCACGCGCGTCCTGGCCGGGGCCGGCGGGCTGGACCGGGAGGTGCGCCGGGTGAACGTGATGGAGGTGCCCGACATCCTGCCCTGGGTCAAGCCGCACGAGCTGCTGCTCACCACCGGCTTTCCCCTGCGTGCGGTGCCCGGAGAGTCGGACGACGTGGCGGCACTGTGCCGGCTGGTCAGTGACCTGAACGAGCGGCGCCTCGCCGCCATCGCGATCAAGCTCGGCCGCTACATCGACCGCCTGCCCGACGCCGTCCTGCAGGTCGCCGAGGGGCTCGACCTCCCCCTGCTCCGGGTCCCCGACGGTGTCGCCTTCGACGACGTGATCACCGACGTGTTCACCGAGCTGCTCGATCGGCAGTCCGGCGCCCTGAGCCGGGCCGATGAGCTGCACCGCGCCCTGGCCGCCATCGTGCTCGAAGGCGGCGACCTGCCCCAGATCGCCGAGGAAGTGGCCCGTCTGCTCGACGCGGCCGTCCTCATCTGCACGCCGGACGGCCGGGTGCAGGCCGAAGGTGGCGCCCGCGAGTCGTTCGCCGAACTGCCGCTGTTCGACGCCACCGGCCGGTTCCGGGTGGAACAGCTCAAGCTCGGGATGCAACCAGCACCGGACGGACGCCCGGGCGAGCTGGCCCTCGTGTCGATCGTCGCCGGAGGGATCGACCACGGCCGCATCGCCGCCTTTCGGGCCGACGCACCGCTGCCGGCGCCCGGCGTCCAGGCCCTCGAACGCGCCGCGACGGTCGCCGCGCTCGCGATCACCAAGCAGCTGGCCGTCGCCGCGGTCGAGAGCAAGTACCGCGGCGACTACCTGCGCGACGTGCTCGTAGGGGCCGCCGGTGATCCCGGAGCGGTCGTGGCGCACTGCGCGTCGCTGGGCTGGAACGTCGACCGTCCGATGGTGGTCGTGGTCGCCGAACTCGACCCGGACGACCCGCAGCGCCCGATTCCGCCGGCGCCGATCTCGCTGCGCTCACCGCAGGAGCGATTCACCGCCGCCTGGCAACAGGTCATGCGCCCGCGGGACAAGGCCGCACCGGTTGTGGGCTTCAGCTCCGAGGTCGTGGCGCTGCTGCCGCTCGAGGACGGCGACAAGGACGCCGCCGCCGCCATGGTCGACTCCGTTGTCACCGCGGTCGCCGGAGACCGAGGTGGCGGCCGCCGCTCGTTCTGCGCCGGGGTCAGCCGCTTGGTCCTGGATCCGGCCCGCATCGCCGAGGCGTACAGCGAGGCCCGCAAGGCGGTCGCGGTGGGCCGCCGGGTGCGAGGCCGGGGCAGCGTGGCGCACTTCGATTCACTCGGCGTGCACCGGCTGCTCTCGCTGGTGCCGGATGCGGCCGAACTGCGCTCGTTCGCCGAGGAGACCCTTGGTGACCTGGCCCGCGACACCGCCGAGGCGGCCGACCTGCGGCACACGTTGCAGACCCTCCTCGACACCAACCTCAACGTCGCCGAGACGGCCCGCATCCTGCATTTCCACTACAACACGCTGCGCTACCGCATCGGCAAGCTGGAGCGCATCGTCGGACCGTTCACCACCCAAGCGCCGTTGCGCCTGGACGTCGCCCTCGCCCTGCAGGTGATCGAGATGCGCGGCATCTGAGGATGCGGCTCGACCCGCTGCCGGCGAGTGCGGCGTGGCAGCACACCGGGACGCGTTCTGGCTTCGAGGTGCTGTTCACCTCGGCGCGGAGGTTAGAAGGACACACGACCGCGGTCGAGCAGGGCGAGATCTGGTCGGTGAGCTACCGGATCGAGCTCGACGCGACGTGGCGAACCCGCCGGGCCGAGGTAGTCGGGCGGACGTCGGCCGGGCCGCGAACCACGCTGCTCGAACGGCACGACGGCGATCGCTGGACGGTCGACGGCGTTCCCGTGCCGCTGCTCGAGGGCTGCGTGGACGTCGATCTGGAGTCCTCGGCCGTGACGAACACGCTGCCGATTCACCGGGCCGACTTCGTCGAGGGTGAGCCGGTGCAGTGCCCCGCGGCGTACGTGCGGGCCGATCTGCGGATCGAGCGGCTTGAGCAGACCTACACCGCGCGGCCGGATCTGCGCTTCGGATATGCCGCGCCGGCGTTCGAGTTCACGGCCGAACTGCGCTATGACGCGTCCGGGCTCATCGTCGACTACCCGGGCATCGCTGTGCGGGTCGGGACACCCTGACCGCGGTTCTTTTTCATAACACCTACGTCACCCGGACTCATCGCGCCTATTGGTCGGGTGCGATTGTTTCTCGTCCAGATCGCACGGCTACGATCAGGACGATTAACCCGCTAACCAGAAGAGCCCAAACATTAGTATGAGACACGTTAAGAAAACTCCAGACGTGAGCGGAGCGGATCCGCGGCGCTGGATCGCCCTGCCGATCATCGCGTTGGCGCAGCTTATGGTGGTCCTCGATATCACCATCGTTAATATCGCGTTGCCATCAGCCCAGAATGAGTTGCATATCTCGGATGCTGATCGGCAGTGGGTGGTAACGGCCTACACACTCGCGTTCGGTGGGCTTCTGTTACTGGGCGGGCGTATCGCCGACTACACCGGTCGCAAGCGAACGTTTGTCATCGGGCTGCTCGGCTTCGCCGCGGCCTCAGCAATCGGCGGTGCGGCGACGAGCACCGGGATGCTGCTCGGAGCCCGCGCCGCCCAGGGGGTCTTCGGCGCCCTGCTCACCCCGTCGGCCCTCTCGTTGCTGACCACCACCTTCCGCGATCCCCGCGAACGTGGCAAAGCCTTCGCCGTGTACGGCGCGGTCGCAGCGGGTGGTTCGGCGGTGGGTCTCGTGCTCGGCGGCGTTCTGACGGAGTACCTGGACTGGCGCTGGTGCCTCTACGTCAACGTCCCCATCGCGGCCGTCGCCGCTGTTGGCGCCCTGGTCGCGATTACCGAAACGCGAGTGTCCGGGAAAGCGCGGTACGACGTGCCGGGCGTCCTTACAGCGACCGGTGGTCTCGTCGCGCTGGTCTACGGCTTTACCAAGGCACAGACCGACGGCTGGCGAGCCGATATCACGGTAGAACTGATCGCCGGTGGTGCGGCCCTGCTCGTGGTCTTCCTGATTATCGAGAATTTCGTGGCTAATCCATTGCTGCCGGTCCGGATTATTCGGCACCGTAGCCGTGGTGGCGCGGACCTGTCGGTCATGCTCGGCGTTCTCGGTATGTTCGGCGTCTTCTTCTTCCTGAACTTCTACCTGCAGGGCATCCTGCACTACTCCACGGTGAAGACCGGCCTCGCATTCCTGCCGATGACCGGCGGCGTGCTCGCTGCCTCGGCCGTGGCCAGCAGTCTGATTCACCGAATACCCCCGCGATTTCTCATCGGCCCCGGTCTGCTGATCGCCGCCGGCGGAATGTCGGTGCTGACCCGGCTCGGCGTCCACACCAGCTACGCCAGCCACGTGCTGCCTGGGCTGATCCTGGTCGGCTTCGGCCTGGGCCTGGTGTTCGTGCCCGCGGTCAACACCGCCACTTTCGGCGTCGACCCGCGGGACGCCGGCGTGGCGAGCGCGAGCGTGAACACCGCCCAGCAGGTCGGCGGATCGCTGGGCACCGCTCTGCTCAACACCATCGCCGCCAATGCCACCGCGAGCTATCTCGACGCCCACGGCCACAACCCGGCGGCCACCCTGGCCGGCACGGTGCACGGCTACAACGTAGGAAACACGTGGGGCGCCGGGATTCTCGCGGTCGCCGGTGTTCTTGCGCTGATCCTGATCAACGCACCCAAGCTCGGCGCTCGCAGCGTCGAGGCAATCGCGACCGAAGAGCCTGCGGCGCCGGGCGTCTCGGGTGATGCCGGAGACGTGCTACGCGCATTGGTGGGCGCCGGAACGGCAGCAGAGGACGGCGGTAGCGACGTGGGCATTCCCGATTCCCATTCTTCGACGGCGCTGCCGGGTGTCGGCGCGGGCGGAGTGATGACGGCCGGTCCCGCCGGCGGCCTGGCGCACTCGGTTCGTGGCCACATTCGGCAAGCCAGCGGAACGCCGGTGGCCGGCGCCGTGATCACGCTGCTCGACGTGACCGGCGGGCAGGCGGGTCGCAGCGTGACTCGCGACGACGGGAGCTACGAGCTCGTCGCGCCGAACGCAGGGCACTACGTGCTGGTCGCCCGAGCCAACGCACACCAGCCGCACGCGTCGACGATCGAGGTCAACGGCGGTCCGATGGATCTCGACGTCGTGCTCATCGGCTCGAGCGGGATTACCGGCATCGTGCGCAACAGCGCGGGCGAGCCGGTCACCGCTGCGGCCGTGACCATCACCGACGCGCGCGGAGACGTCGTCGCCAATTGCGTGACGAGAGCGAATGGCAGCTACGACATCGACGACCTCGTCGTGGGCGACTACACGCTGGTCGTCTCCGCCCACGCGTTCCGCCCGGCGGCGATGCTGGTCACCGTCCCGGCGTCAGGTAAGGCTGTGCAGGATGTCGATCTGGTCGGAGGGGCTCGACTGGTCGGCGTCGCGCGGGGCGGTAGCGGCCACGTTCCGCTGCCCGATGCGCGGGTAACGCTGATGGACAACGCCGGGCACGTGGTGGCGGTCGCGCGCACCGACCACGACGGCAGCTACCGGTTCAGCGATCTACGCAATGGGCGCTACACGGTGATCGCCACGGGCTACCCGCCGGTGACCGAGGTCGTCGACATCGACAGCGTCGACGAGCTCGAGCACGACATCGAACTCGGCTTCCCGGACGAAGACCGCGCACCGGCACCGAGCGACCGATATCCGGTCAGCAGCGAACAACTCGTCCGCCCCGCCGAAATCGGCTGACCAGCGGGGCGATGCTCTCGACGGGTGCTGTGGAGACACCCGAGGGCGAGGGGTCGCCGTACCGGGTCGATCTTCGTAGAGAATGACCCGGTGAAGCCTCCGCCGTTCGACTATTCGCGACCGACGTCGCTCGACGAGGCGCTCGGGCTGCTCGCCGAGCTCGGCCCGGACGGCAAGGTGCTCGCCGGCGGGCAGAGCCTGGTGCCGCTGCTGTCGATGCGCCTGGCCGCACCGCACCATCTCGTCGACATCAACCGGCTCGACGAGCTGGCCTACGTGCGCTGCGCCGCGGACGGTGTCCGGGTCGGCGCGATTGCCCGGCACGCCGACGTCGAGGGCGACGAGGAGGCCGCCCGCGTACAGCCGTTGCTGCAGAAGGCGCTGCGGCTGGTCGCCCATCCGACGATCCGCAACCGGGGGACGACGGTGGGCAGCCTGGTGCACGCCGATCCCGCGGCCGAGATGCCGGCGGTGCTGGCGCTGCTGGGCGGATCGGTGCGGGTGGCCTCGGCGGGCGGATCGCGCGAGGTCGCCGCGGCCGATTTCTTCATCGGGCCGCTCGAGTCGGCGCTGCAGCCGGGTGAGGTGGCGGTCGAGGCGTTCTTCCCGGCGTTGCCGGACGGGGCGAGCGTGTCGGTCGTCGAGGTCTCGCGCCGGCACGGCGACTATGCGGTGTGCGGGGTCTGCGCAGTGCGCGACGGCGATCGGGCTCGAGTGGCGTTCCTGTCGATGGCACCGACGCCTTTCGTCCTGGACGTGAGCGACGCGCTGCGCGAGGGAGGACTCGACGGCGTCCGTGACCTGGTCGTCACGTCGGTCGATCCGGAGCCTGACATCCATGCCTCGGCCGACTACCGCCGGCACCTGGCCGGCGTGCTCACCGTCCGGGCGCTGCGGGAGGCGGCAGCATGACCCGGCTGATCGTCAACGGCGTCCCGCACACGGTCGACGTCCCGCCGCGGCGGCTGCTCTCGGACTGCCTTCGCCACGACCTCGGCCTGACCGGCACGCACGTGGGTTGCGAGCACGGCGTCTGCGGTGCCTGCACCGTGCTGCTCGACGGGCGACCGGTGCGCTCGTGCCTGCTGCTGGCGGTGAGCGTCGACGGCCAGGAGATCACCACGGTCGAGGGGCTCGCGGACGGCGACGAGCTCTCGCCGGTCCAGCAGGGGTTCGAGGACTGCCACGGCCTGCAGTGCGGCTTCTGCACGCCGGGCTTCCTGACGACGATCACCGCCGGGCTGCGCGACAACCCCGACCCGTCCGAGGACGAGGCGCGCGAGATGATCGCCGGCAACCTGTGCCGATGTACCGGCTACCAGAACATCGTCGCCGCCGTGCTTCGCGCCGCGGAGTTGAGCTCATGACGAAGATGTTCGGCGAGCCGATCAAGCGGGTCGAGGACGGCCGACTGCTCAAGGGCGGCGGGGCGTACCTGGACGACCTCGGCCACGACGCCCTGGCCGCGGCAGTCGTCCGGTCGCCGCACGCGCACGCCCGCGTCGTCGACATCGACGTGTCCGGAGCTCTGGACGTCGACGGGTTGGTCGCGATCTACACCTACGAGGACCTGGCCGGCCCGATGGCCGAACCGCTGCCGCTGCTCATCCCGCATCCGACGCTGACCCACGGGCGCACCCAGTACGCGCTGGCCCGTGACGAGGTCAACCACGTCGGCGAGGCGGTGGCGATGGTCGTCGCCCGCGACCGCTACGTCGCCGAGGACGCCGCCGAGCGCATCGCCGTCACCTACGAGCCGCTGCCCGCCGTGGTGGGCATCGACGCGGCCCGGGCGGCGCAGCACCTCGTGCATCCCGACGTGCCCGGCAACCTGGGCGCGAACATGACCCAGGAGTACGGCGACGCCCGTGCCGCCATCGCCGCCGCGCCGCACCGTCTCGCGCTCGATCTGAACATCGAGCGGTCGGCGTCCACCCCGCTGGAGACGCGGGGGGTCCTCGCCTGCTGGGACACCGATTCCGGGCGACTGCGCGTGTGGTCCTCGACCCAGACGTCCACCGGTGTGCGGGCGGCCGTCGCCGCCCGGCTGGAGCTGGACCTGACCAACGTCGAGGTGATCACCCCGGACGTCGGCGGCGGGTTCGGCGTCAAGATCGTGCACCCGTGGCCGGAGGAGCTGCTCGTGCCGATGGCCGCCCGGGCGCTGGGCCAGCCGGTCAAGTTCACCGAGGACCGCCGCGAGCACTTCATCGCGTCCGCGCACGAGCGGGCCCAGCAGCACCACGTCGAGGTCGGCTTCGACGACGCGGGGCGAGTCCTGGGCCTCTCCGTGCGGTTCTGGCACGACCACGGCGCCTACACGCCCTACGGGGTGATCGTGCCGATCGTGACCTCGACCCAGCTGCTCGGCCCGTACAAGCCCGGCGCCTACCGGGTGGAGTTCGACAGCCTCTACACGAACACGGTGATCGTCACGCCGTACCGGGGCGCCGGCCGTCCGCAGGGCGTGTTCGTCATGGAGCGCACGCTGGATGCGATCGCCCGGTCGTTGGGTTTGGATCGGACGGCGGTGCGCGAGGTCAACTTCATCCAACCCGACGAGATGCCCCACGACTTCGGGCTGACCTTCCAGGACGGCCGGCCGCTGATCTACGACTCGGGCGATTTCCCAGCCTCGCTGGACAAGTTGAAGAAACTGGTCGGTTGGGACGACTTCGAGGCATACCGCGAGACGGCCCGGGCCGAGGGGCGGCGGGTCGGCATTGGGCTGGCCACCTACGTCGAGGGCACCGGCGTCGGCCCGTACGAGGGCGGCCACGTGCTGATCGAGACGTCCGGCAAGGTCAAGGTCGCGACGGGCCTCACGTCGCAGGGCCAGGGGCATCAGACGGTGTTCGCTCAGATCGTCGCGGACGAGCTGGGTGTCTCTATGGACGACGTCGAGGTCGTCACCGGCGACACGCGGCGATTCCCTTATGCAGTAGGCACCTTCGCCTCACGGGCGGCAGTCATGAGTGGTTCGGCGATCGCGCTCGCCGCCCGCAACGTCCGCGAGAAGGCGCTCCGGGTGGCCGCCGAGGCTTTGGAGGCGGACCCCGGCGACCTGGAGATCGTCGACGGGATCGTCCGGGTCCGCGGCAACCCGGGGGCGGAGATCGCGCTCGGGACGGTGGCCGTGCTGTCGAACCCGCTGCGCTACGCGTTCGACGAGGCGTCCAAGGCGGCGACCCAGTTCGCGGTGGGCGATCCGGGCAAGCCGCCGGTGGCCGAGGACGACGAGCCGGGCCTGGAGGGGCGCGACTACTACTCGCCGCCGCACGCGACGTTCGCGAACGGCATGCACGCGGTGATCGTCGAGACCGATCCGGACACCGCCGAGATCACCATCCTCAAGTACGCCGTAGTGCACGACTGCGGACGGCTGATCAACCCGCGCATCGTCGAGGGGCAGATCCACGGGGGAGTGGCGCAGGGCGTCGGCGGGGCGCTGTACGAGCGGATGGCCTACGACGAGCACGGCCAGCTGCAGAACGCGTCGTTCATGGACTTCCTCATGCCCTACGTGACCGAGGTGCCGCGCGGCATCGACATCGACCATCTCGAGACGCCCTCACCGCTGAACCCGCTGGGCATCAAGGGGGCCGGGGAGGCCGGCGTGATCCCGTCGGCCGCGGTGTTCGCAGCCGCGATCGAGGACGCCGAGGGCATCCCGATCACGTCCATGCCCATATCGCCGAGCGAACTGTTCGAGCTCCGCGCAACATCACCCGGTTTTGGTCACCCGCCGTCGAATAGCCCGCTCGGTGACCAAAACCGAGAGGAGAGCACGTGAAGGTATCCGGTCAGGCCGTTCTCCACGCCCCGATCGGACGGGTCTGGGCGGCGCTCAACGACCCCGCCGTCCTGGTCCGGACGATCCCGGGCTGCGAGCGGCTGGAGGCCACCGGCCCGGACGCCTACACCATGACGGTCACGGCCGGCGTCGCGTCGATCAAGGGCACCTACGCCGGCGAGGTGAAGCTGCACGACCAGCAGCCGCCGGCCTCGTTCGTGATGAGCGCGAGCGGTGCCGGCGGACCGGGCACGGTGAGCACCGAGGTCCAAGTCCGCCTGGAAGAGGTGGACGGTGCCACCCGGCTGACCTACGACGCCGATGCCGTCGTCGGCGGCATGATCGGTGGGGTCGGCCAGCGCATGCTCGCCGGGGTCGCCAAGAAGACGGCCGGCGAGTTCTTCGCCGCCGTGGACGACGTGCTGACCGGCCGAGCCCCGGCCCTGGCGGAGACGCCGACGACGGCCGAAGGCATGCCCGCTGTGTACGCCGAGGCCCAACCCGGCGTGTACGTCGCCCCGCCCAAACCCGCCCGGGCGGTACCCGAGGGGTTCGCCGCCGGCGCCGTCGTCGGGGCGGTCATCGCGTTGGCCGGTGTTCTCGTCGGTGGGCTGCTCGGCCGGCGACGCTCCTGACGGCCCGGCCGGCCAACCCCAGAGCTGGCTGTGAGCCGCCCTAGATCCGGAACCAGCCGGGAAACGCCACCCGTTGACCGGATATGACGACGACGATGACCTGCCCGAAATGCCGGGGCGAGATGGCCTCGTACGAACGCAATGGCGTTCTCGTCGACCAGTGCGGCGACTGCCGCGGACTGTTCCTCGATCGGGGGGAGCTGGAGCACCTCATCACCGCCGAGGCGTCGTTCGGGCGCGCCGAGCCGTCGTTCAGCCGCGCCGAGACGAGCCGGGCCGACTTCGGCGACCGCTCGACCCCGCCGGACCAGCGGTTCCACCGCCAGCCGCAGAAGCGCAAGAAGCGCTCGTTGTTCGAGGATCTGTTTGACTGATGCCGTGAACGTGCGACCGGCCGAGGACGACGAGCGGGACCAGATCGCTAGGACGCTGGCGCAGCGCTGGGGTTCGCCGATCGTGGTGAGCCGCGGGGTTCGCCACGACCTGCGCGAGTATCCGACGCTCGTCGCGGACGAGGACGGCGACATCGTCGGCATCCTGACCTACGCCCCCGCTGACGGCAGCGCCGAGATCCTGTCGCTGGACGCCCTGCGCGCCGACCGCGGTATCGGCACGGCCCTGCTCGACGCGGTGATCGACGTGGCGCTGCGCAACCGCTGGCGGCGGCTGTGGCTGGTCACGACCAACGACAACACGAAGGCCCTCCGTTTCTACCAGCGGCGAGGCTGGGACCTGGTGGCCGTGCACCGCGACGCGGTCGACGCAGCCCGGAGCGCCAAGCCGGAGATCCCGGAGAAGGGCAACGACGACATCGCCATCCGGCACGAACTGGAGCTAGAACTCGTGCTGCAGTGACGAGCCCAGGGTGTGCCGGCCGGACGCAGTGAGCCGCACTGCCCGCCCGGAGCCGATCCGCTCGATCCAGCGCGCGTCGAGGCAGTGCCGGCACAGTGCCGCCCCGACCGCACCGGCCAGATGCGGGCGGCGCTCGGTCCAGTCCAGGCAGGAGCGTACGAACGGGCGGCGGGCGGCGCGCGCCGGTTCGACGTCCACGCCGAGTTCGGACAGCCACGCCAGGCCCTTCGCCGTGACCGCCCAGTCAGCGAGCAGGCCGCACTCGATCATGGCGCCGGTCACGCCCACGCCCAGCGCACCGGCCAGGTGGTCGTAACAGGTGCGTCCCCTGGCCAACGCCGCGTGACTCGTCGCGACCCGCAACGACGTCGGACGGGGAACGGGCTGCGGCGCCCGCGCCGAGAGCTGTTCGACGAGGTCGGCGGCCTCGTGGTCGGCCAGGCGCACGTACCGGTGCCGGCCCTGCCGCTGCTCGACGATCAGGCCGTCGGCGAGCAGCCGGTCGAGGTGCTCGCTCGCCGTCGAGCGGGCGACGCCACCCCGCCGAGCGAGTTCGCCGGCCGTCCACGCCCGGCCGTCGAGCAACGCGAGGCAGAACGACGCGCGAGTGCGATCGGCCAGCGCGCCGGCCAGCCGCGCCATCTCGGCGGCGCCGTCGTCGGATCGCATGCCTCGACTATGCCGCCTCGACCGTTCGGCGCGCACCGAACGGTCCCGGCTGGCTACAGCCTCTGCCGGGAACGTTCCGCGCCTGACTAGGGGTGCCCGAGCCGGCTCCCAAGCTCCGCGTGCCGATTCGGCAGGACTCGCCGACGATCAAGTCGGCCGGCGCCAGTTGACTCGGCACCGTGGCAACCCAGCGGATCAGGATCGGCATCGACACCGGTGGCACCTTCACCGACGTCGTGGCCTTCGACGAGGTGTCCGGCGAGATCGTGGCCACCAAGACCCCCTCGACGCCGAGCGATCCGGCCGACGGCTTCATGGCCGGGGTGCGCAAGGTTCTCGCTCTGCTGGACGCCGACGCTGACACGGTCAGCGCGATCAGCCACGGCACGACCGTCGCTACGAACCAGCTGCTCGAGGGCAAGATCGATCAGCTGGGGTTCATCACCACCGATGGCTACGAGTTCGTGCTCGAGATCGCGCGCCAATCGGTGCCCGACGGCTACGGCAACAGCTACTTCTGGGTCAAGCCCGACCGCATCGTGCCCGCGGACCTGGTTCGGACGGTCGGCGGGCGCCTCGACCACACCGGCGCGGAGATCCGCCCGTTCGACGAGTCGAGTGCCGTCGCTGCCGCCCGGTTCTTCCGGGAGCGCGGCATCGCGGCGATCGGGGTCTGCCTGCTGCACTCCTACGCCGACCCGGCACACGAACTGTGGATGCGCGAGATCCTGCACCGTGAGCACCCCGACGCGATCGTCTCGATCTCATCGGACGTGCTGCGCGAATATCGCGAGTACGAGCGCTCGATGACCACGCTCGTCGACGCCGCCGTGAAGCCGCGGATCTCCCGCTACATCGCCTCGATCAGCGAGCGGCTCGACGAGTACACCGGCGGGGTGCCGTTCTACGTCATGAAGTCCAACGGCGGCGTGCTGTCGGCGTCCGAGGTCGTGCACCAGCCGATCACCACAGTGCTGTCCGGGCCGGCGGCCGGCGCGCTGGGGGCGGCGCTGGTGGCGCAGCACGCGGGCTTCGACAAGGTGCTGACCTGCGACGGGGGCGGCACGTCGACCGACGTGTCGGTCGTCCTCGGCGGTGAGCCGACGCTGACCACCGAGGGTTCGGTGGGCGCGTACCCGTCGAAGATCCCGATGATCGACGTGGCGACGGTCGGCGCCGGCGGTGGCTCGATCGCCTGGATCTCGCCCGAGGGCGCGCTCAAGGTGGGTCCCCGGTCGGCCGGCGCCGACCCCGGGCCGCTGTGCTACGGCGCCGGTGGCACGGACGTCACGGTCACCGACGCGCACGTCGTCCTGGGACGCATTCCACCCCACCTGCTGGGCGGTGAGATCGCCCTGGACGTCGAGGCCGCGCGGAACGGATTGCACAGCCTGGCACAACGCTTGGGCCTGTCGCTCGAGGCGTGCGCCACCGGCATCCTGGAGATTTCCGCGTGGAACCAGGCCAACGCGCTGCGCCGCATCACCGTCAAGCGGGGCTTGGACGTCCGGGACTTCACCCTCGTCACGTTCGGCGGCTCCGGGTCGCTGCTGGCCTGCCGGCTGATGGACGTGCTGAGCCTGCCGACCGTGCTGGTGCCGCCCAATCCGGGCAATGTCTCGGCGTTCGGGCTGCTCACCGTCGATGTCAAGAACGACTACGTCCGCACCGCCGTGGCCAAGCACACCGAGCTCGACGTCGAGCAGACCGAGGCGATCTTCGCCGACCTGCACGCGCTCGCTGCCGCCGCTCTCGATCGCGAGGGTTTCGCCCGCGCCGAGCACCGGTACGCCCGCTCGGCGGATCTGCGCTACTTCGGCCAGGCGTTCGAGGTCCGTGTCCCGACACCGGCCGGCCCGCTAGACAAGGCGGCGGCGGACGACGTCGCGGCGGCGTTCCACGACGCGCATCGGGCCCTGTACGGGTACGACTTCGCCGGCAACGCCGACCAGCAGGTCGAGTGGGTGAATCTGCGGGTGTCGGGCATCGGGCCGATCAGCCGTCCCGAGTTGCGCGAGCAGCCCCGTCGCAACGGGGCGCCGCCGTACCCCGGCGTACGGCAGGTGTGCTTCGACGACTACGTCGAGACGGCGATCTACCAGCGCGGCGACCTCGCGCCGGGCGACGAGATCGCCGGGCCGGCGGTGATCGAGGAGTTCGGGGCCACCGTGCCGCTCCATCCGGGCTTTCGCGCCTGCGTCGACGCCTTCGGCAACCTGGTCGTGACCAAATGAGGGACCCGATTCTCATAGAGATCATTAAGGGCAGCTTGGCCTCGATCGAGATGGAGGTCGAGACGGCCATCGCCCGCACCGCCCGCTCGCCGATGATCCGCGACGCGCACGACTTTCGGGCCGGCATCCACGACCGCCGGCTGCGCAAGCTCACCGGCCGGTCCTACAGCGCGTTGGTGCACCCGGTCGCCCGCGACTTCCCGCTCGAGGAGATGCGTCCGGGCGATGTCTTCTTCCACAACGACGTGTACCTGTCCGAGGGCGGCATCGGCCACCTGCCGGATCTGTGCGTGACGGTGCCCGTCTTCCACGCCGGCCGCGTGGTGGCGTTCGTCCAGGCGTTCGGCCACCACGACGACATCGGCGGCGCGGTACCCGGGTCGATGCCGAGCCACGCCACGAGCGTGTTCGAGGAGGGCCTGATGGTGCCGCCCATCAAGCTCTGGGACGCGGGTGTGCCCAACCAGGCAGCGCTCACGATCATGACCCGCAACACGCGGATGCCCGAGTCGCTGGCCGCGGACCTGGACGCGGAGTGTGCGGCCTGCCTGATGGGTGCGCGCCGGCTCGGGGAGCTGTTCGACCGATACGGGGAAGCCGCCGTCGAGGGCTGCTTCGACGCGATCGTCGAGCGCACGACCGAGACGTACCGGCAGGAGATCCTGGCCAAGATCCCGGCCGGGACGTGGACCTGGGAGGACTACGCCGAGCACGACGGCGTGGACGAGCCGCAACTGCACACCCAGCGCATCACGCTCACCAAGACCGACGACGACGGCGGCAAGCTGATCATCGACTTCACCGGCACCGGCCCCCAGGCCAAGGGCCCGATCAACCACTGTGCCGACTACGCCGACGGCAACTTCCTCAAGAAGTGGCTCGCTCCGATCCTGCGCAACCTCGCCGATACTCCCGAGCGGATGGCCGAGCTCGATGTCAACGAAGGCGTCGTCCCGCTCATCGAGATGCGCTTTCCGCCGCCCGGCACGCTGCTCACCCCGGTGTTCCCTGCGCCGACCAACGCGCGCACGTTCGTGATCCTGCGGCTGCTGGGCGTGCTCGCCGGGGTGCTCGCCAAGGCGGTCGACGGCAAGATGCCGGCCGATCAGGAGACGATCCGCTATACCGGGGTGTACGGAGCCGACCGCGACGGCCAGCCGTACCTGATGCGCGAGGTGCTCGGTGGCGGATCGGGCGGGCGCTACTACGCCGACGGCGAGGACACCATCCACGTCGTGCCGGACTCCCGGAACCTGCCGACCGAGTTCACCGAGTCGCGCTTCCCGTTCGTGGTCGAGCGGCTGGGCCTGGCCGTCGACTCGGGCGGCCCGGGGCGGTTGCGCGGCGGCCTGGGCTACGACAAGCACATCCGCATGCTCGCCGACGCGCACTTCATGTCGATCGCCGACCGCTCGATCCTGGCCTGCTGGGGGGTGAAGGGCGGCCGCGCCGGTCGCCCGTTCAGCGTGACGATCGACCCAGGCGGGCCGAACGAGCGCGTCGTCGATGCCCTCGCCGACGCCGAGTTCGTCCGAGCCGGCGAGGTGATCCGCATCCGCACGACGGGCGGCGGCGGCTGGGGTGACCCGCTCGATCGCGAACCGGCAGCCGTGCTGCGGGATGTCCGGTGGGGGAAGGTCTCCGACCAGGCGTCGACCGACGACTACGGCGTGGTGATCGTGGACGGCGCCGTCGACGAGGCGGCGACCGTACGCGAGCGTACGGCGATGCGCGCCGCCCGCCCGGAATCCGAGCCGTTCTTCGACCGGGGCCCGGGCTACCTGCGGCTGGCCGGGCAGCCGTCGGCCGACGTCGACTGGCCGGGCTGACCCGTCACTGCGTCGCCGTCACGATGCAGCGCCGCAGTTCGTCCACGGCGGCGGGAGGTCCCTCGATCGTCACGGCGCTCGGCTCGCCGGCGCCGGCTCGGTTCCACGCCCAGCGCAGCACGTCCGTGGGTGGTCCGCTTACGGTCACGTCGCTTGCGTCGCCGGCATCGTCCTCGACGGTGAACCGGCCGGGACCGGTCCGAATTCGCCAGGCCGCCCCGTCCGTCCGCACCGTGTACGTCCGGCCGGGCGATGCGTCGAGGATGTCGGTGAAGTAGTCGCCCCAATCCGCGACGGAGTACGCGACGAAGACCTTGAGCAGCTCGTCGATGCCGTCGACGGCCAGGTCGTCCGGCACCGGCGCGACCGGTTGGCCGGCGCCGAGCTCGGCGTCGATGCGATGGATGACCGTCTCGTGCGCCATCCGCCGGGACCAGAAGCCGACGGTCTGGTCCGGGGGGTACCACGATCCGGCCGGATCTTGAGGTCGGCGGGCGGCGAACTCGTCGCGCAGGCCGGCGTAGGCCCGGTCGAGCAGCGCGACCGGGTCCTCGTCGGCGAGCTCCGGTGGCGGCCACCCTTCCTCGGGCTCGACACCGTCGCGCATCGCCGCCGTCTTGTGCAGGTAGACCGTGCCGACATGGCGGGTGAGCTCGGCAACGGTCCAGCCCGGACAGGTCGGCACCGGCTCGCCCAGGGCGGGCGGCACGACGTCCCGCAGGCGGGCGTGGTCAGCGGCGAGGCAGTCGAGGAACGGGGAATGCTCCATGCCAAATAGTGCAGCACACGCCACTGTCAACGGTGCAGCTTGGTCCGCAGCGCCGTCCCCGCGTTGAACACGGCCTTCAGGACGCGGTCGATGATCGACGCGTCGCGGGGCAGCAGCCCGACCTGGCGGGCGAACTGCATCTGATCGAAGATCACGAAGTTCGACACGATCAGGCCGTCACGTACGACGAAGTGGTCCTGACCGTCGACCGCGAGTTCGCGTCCGGTGCCCGCGACACCCAGCACCCGGCCGGTGTGCCGGCCGGTCATGCGCCACTGCACGAACACGTCCTCCCCGGAGCCGGCGATCGTGATCACCTCGACGTGGAACTCCTCGATCGCCCGGTACAGGTCGTTGAAGTACGCCGCGATCTCGTCGGGGCCGTGGCAGGTGCGGTCGGGGAACCGCTCGACGGTGGCTTCGGTCCAGACCTTGCGGGCAGCGTCGAGGTCCTGCCCGGCGATCTGCGCGACGGTCTGGCGGACGAGTTCGGCGTTGCTCAGGTCCGTGCTGGTCATGGCTCGACCGTACCGCCGACGACGGTGCGCCAGAGATCGACGTAGCGGGCACCGTCGACATCAAGGGCCACGTCGATCATCGCGGGGTGATCACCGCCGGGGTCGACGAGCGTCCGACCGCGCATCCCGGAGAGTTCGACCCGAACGGCCCGCCGCTCGGTGTGCAGCCCGGCCGGCTCGACCACCGCGCAGACCGCTCCGGCGTCGCCGATCGTCGTGAGGCCGGTCTGGTAGCGGGCGATGCCGAAGCGCAGCAGCCCGGCGGCGAGTTGCGCCCCCGGGTCGGTACCGGCGCCGAGCATGGCAGCGTCGGACTCGGTTGGCGCCGGATCGTAGAAGACGTCCAGGCCGTACATGGTGACCGGCGTCGAGCTCGCCGCGAGCGCATCGAGGACGACGGCGGCCGACTCGGGATCGTGGCCGACGTTGAACTCCACATCGTCCGTGGTGGTCCCGCCCACGAACACGAATCGTTCGATGCGCTCGGCAGTCTCGGGGTAGGTGCGCAACAGCAGCGCGATATTCGTCAACGGCGCCAGGGCCACCAGGGTGACCGGTGGGCCGGCCGTCAACTCGTCGCGAAGCAGTTCGACGGCGTGCCGCGGATCGACGGTCCGCGTCGACGGCGGCCGGCCCAGATCGGCCATGCCGTCCCGCCCGTGGACCACCCGGTCCGGGCGCGGCGCCGCGACCAGCGGACGGGCCGCGCCGCGAGCGACCGGCACGTCGCCCCGTCCGGCCGTGTCGAGCACGGTCAGCGTGTTGGCGACCACCTTGTCGACGCCGACGTTGCCGGCCACGCAGGTCACGGCCCGCAGGTCCAAGCCGGGATGCCGGGCCGCGAACAGCAGCGCGAGCGCGTCGTCCACGCCGGTGTCGACGTCGAGGATGACCGGGACGGTCATGAGTCAGAGACCGTGAACAGGGTCAGCTGCACGCCCTCGGGCGGGTCGAGCCGGACGTTGCGGTCGTTCCACGGCGTGACGACCGGGCCACCGACGATCGTGGCGCCGGCGTCGGCCAGCTGCTGCGCCGTCGCCGCCGAATCCTCGACGCGCAGCGCGAGGCGAACCGGCCCGGCCACCCGCCGTCCGACCTCGATCTCGTCGACCTCGGCGGCGTGCTGCGCGTCGATAATTTCGATCGTGGCTCGGCCGGCGCCCAGGATCGACACTCGGCCGGAGTCGGCGTACGCCTGCTCCTCGGGCAGGCCCAGCACGTCGCGATAGAACGTGAGCGCGGCATCGAAGTCGTCGACGGTGAGCGACACGCGAACTTCCTGCACGGGTGAGTCAGTCATGAAAACAGTAAAGCGTGACGGGATACCGTGCTCCTATGGCTTATCACCTCGCCGAGATCAACATCGCGCTTCCCGTCGAGCCTCTCGACTCGCCCCGGCTGGCCGAGTTCGTCGCCGCGCTGGACTCGATCAACGCACTGGCCGACGAGTCGCCGGGATTCGTCTGGCGGCTGCAGACCGAGGACGGTGACGCCACCGCGATCCGGGTGCTGGACGACGAACGGCTGATCGTGAACATGTCGGTGTGGGAGACGATCGAGGCACTGGGTGACTACGTGTTCCGCAGCGTCCACACCGACTTCCTGCGCCGCCGCCGCGAGTGGTTCGTGCCGATGCGGGAGTCTATGACGGTGCTGTGGTGGGTGCCGGCCGGCACCGTGCCCACCGTCGCCGAAGCCGAGGAGCGCCTGCGTCACCTGCAGGCCAACGGGCCGACCTCGCACGCCTTCACGTTCCGGACGCCGTTCCCCAGCCCGGACGGAGTCGTGGCCACCGACGACGAGTGGTTCTGCCCGGCATGACCAACACGGGGCCGCTCGACGGCGTCGTTGTAGTCGATCTCTCCCGGGCACTGGCCGGTCCGCACGCCGCGATGATGCTGGGCGACCTCGGCGCCCGGGTGATCAAGGTCGAGACGCCCGGCAGCGGCGACGACAGCCGAACCTGGGGGCCACCGTTCGTCACGCCGGACGACGGTGAACGCGAGTCGACCTACTTCCTGTCCTGCAACCGGAACAAGGAGTCGATCACCCTCGACCTGAAGAGCGAGGACGGCGCGCACACGCTGGGCCGCCTGGTCCAGCACGCCGATGTCCTGATCGAGAACTTCCGCACCGGCGTGCTCGACCGGCTGGGCTTCGACGGGCCGCGCCTCACCGAGATCAACCCACGGTTGATCACCTTGTCGATCACCGGATTCGGGCACGACGGCCCCGAAGGCGGGCGGGCCGGATACGACCAGATCGCCCAGGGTGAGTCGGGGATCATGTCGGTCACCGGGCCGATCGGCGGCGAGCCGACCCGGGTCGGGGTGCCGATCGGCGACCTGCTGGCCGGCATGTACGGCGCGTACGGCGTGGTCGCCGCATTGCACGAGCGCGAGCGCACCGGACGCGGGCAGGTCGTGCGCACGTCGCTGCTCGCCGCGCTGGTCGGCGTCCATGCCCTCTACGGGACGATGTACACCGTGGGCGGCATCGTCCCGACTACGGCCGGGGCGCACCATCCCTCGATCTGCCCGTACGGCCTGTTCCACTGCGCCGACGGCGTCGTCCAGATCGCCGTGGGCAGCGAGAACCTCTGGCGGGCGTTCGCCCCGGCGTTCGGCCTCGACCGTCCTGAATGGGCGACCAACCCCGATCGCGTGGCCGACCGGAACACCGTCCTGGCCGCCGTGGACGCCGCGTTCGCGCCGCACACCCGGGCCGACCTGATGGCTCGTCTGGCCGACCTCGGCGTCCCGGCCGGGCAGGTCCGTTCGCTGGACGAGGTGTACGAGTGGGACCAGACGCGCTCGCAGGGCCTGCTGCTCGACGTCGAGCACGCGACGCTCGGGACGATCACGCTGCCCGGGCCGCCGTTGCGGTTCGATGACGGTGGCCGGCGTGATCACGCCGCCCCGCCGACCCTCGGGCAGCACAACGACTCGATCCGAGCCTGGCTGGACACGTTCGACGGCGGGTAGCGGCCTTCCGCGCCACGGACGGGAGCACGAGGCGGACTGGGCGAGAACCGCCAAGGTCACGTCCCGCGATGGGCGACTAGCGCCAATGTCGGGGGAGATGGCGTTCCCTAGAGTCAGCCCGGTGCGGGTCGTGATCGCTCTCGGCGGCAATGCGATGACCGCGCCGGACGGCAGCGCGCGTCCGGACGATCAGCGTGCAGCGATCGAGCAGGCGATGGAGCAGGTCGCGCCGATCGCGACGGCCGGGCACCAGGTCGTGCTGACGCACGGCAACGGGCCCCAGGTGGGGAACCTGCTGGTCAAGAACGAGCTGGCGGCGGCCGTCGTCCCGCCGGTGCCGCTGGACTGGTGCGGCGCGCAGACCCAGGGCACGATCGGCACGCTCATCCTGAACGCGCTGGCCCGCCGCGGCGTGTCCCGGGTGGCCGCGCTCGTGTCGCGCACCCTGGTAAGCGCAGTGGACGCCGGCTTCAGCGCCCCGTCCAAGCCGATCGGGCGTTACCTGCCGCGCGGCGAGGCGGCGGTCATGATCGACCACGGGCAGATCTGGCAGGACCGCGGCGAGCGGGGTTGGCGCCGCGTCGTGGCCTCGCCCGAGCCGCTCGCCTGTCTGGACGCGGACGCGGCGCTCGCGCTGCTCGACGCCGGGTATGTGGTGACCTGTGCCGGTGGGGGCGGGGTGCCGGTGGTGGACGACGGCGCCGGGGGTTACCGCGGCGTCGAGGCGGTGATCGACAAGGACCTGACCGCAGCCCTGCTCGCGATCACGCTCGACGCCGACGCGCTGATCATCGCCACCGACGTCGAGGCGGCCATGCTCGAGTGGGGGACGCCCGCCGCTCGCGCCCTGGGTCGGGTGGACGTCGCCGAGCTGCGTCGGCATGCTGCGTCCGGGGCGTTCGCCGGCGGCAGCATGGGGCCGAAGGTCGAGGCGGCGTGCCGTTTCGCCGAGCAAGGCCGGGGCTTCGCCGCGATCACGTCGCTGGAGCACATCGGGGACGCACTGGCCGCAACGTCAGGCACCATAGTGAGCCGATCGAAGGAGTGAACGTGCCCGAGCCCATCGAGGTCCGCAAGGTGCCGCTGCACAGTGTGTCCGACGCGAGCGAACTGGAGAAGCTGATCCGCGACGGCGTGCTCGACGCCGACCGGGTGGTCGCGATCATCGGCAAGACCGAGGGCAACGGCGGCGTCAACGACTACACGCGCATCATCGCCGACCGGGCCTTCCGCGAGGTGCTCGTCGCCGCGGGCACCCGCGATGTCGAGGCCGTCAAGCAGGTCCCGATCGTGTGGTCGGGGGGCACCGACGGGGTGATCTCTCCGCATGCCACGATCTTCGCCACCGTGCCGGCGTCGGCGGCGCCGGCCACCGACGAGCCGCGGCTGACCGTCGGCTTCGCGATGAGTGAACAGATCCTGCCCGAGGACATCGGGCGCACCGCGATGATCACCAAGGTGGCTGCCGCCGTGGGCGAGGCGATGCAGCGCGCCGGCATCAACGACCCGGGCGACGTCCACTACGTCCAGACCAAGACGCCGTTGTTGACGATCGACACGATCCGCGACGCCAAGTCACGCGGCCACGAGGTGTTCACCGAGGACACGCTCACGTCGATGGATGTGTCGAACGGCACCACGGCGCTGGGCATCGCCGTGGCCCTGGGCGAGATCAACCGGCCGACCGACGAGGACGTGCTCCGCGACCGGACGCTGTACTCGTCGGTGGCGTCGTGCTCGTCCGGCGTCGAGCTGGACCGGGCGCAGGTCGTCGTGGTGGGCAACGCCCGCGGGGTGGGCGGGCGGTATCGCATCGGGCACGGCGTCATGCGCGACGCCCTGGACGCCGACGGCATCTGGACGGCGATCCGGTCCGCCGGCCTGCAGCTGCCCGAGCGCCCGCATCCGTCCGATCTGGGCGGCCGGCTGGTGAACGTCTTCATCAAGTGCGAGGCGAGCCAAGACGGGCAGGTCCGCGGGCGGCGCAACGCGATGCTCGACGATTCCGACGTGCACTGGCACCGCCAGATCAAGGCGTGCGTCGGGGGCGTGGCGGCCGCGGTCACCGGCGATCCGGCGGTGTTCGTGTCGGTGTCGGCGGCGCACCAGGGCCCCGATGGTGGTGGCCCCGTGGCGGCCATCGTCGACCTCGGCTGACCCGGTCCGGTTTTGGTCACCGGCCGTCGTATAGCCGGCTGGGTGACCAAAACCGAAAGCGGTAACCCACGCCGGTAGGCTCGACGACGCCATGAAGACCTTCGACGAGCTGTTCGCCGAGCTCACCGAGCGGCAGCGCGACCGCCCGGTCGGGTCGGCGACCGTCGAGGCATTGGACGCCGGGGTGCACGCCCAGGGCAAGAAGGTCGTCGAGGAGGCCGCCGAGGCCTGGATGGCGGCCGAGTACGAGACGGCCGACCGCACCGCCGAGGAGATCAGCCAGCTGCTGTACCGCGTCCAGGTACTCATGCTCGGCCGCGGCCTGACCACCGCCGACGTGTACCGACATCTGTAGGCACCGACCGCCAACTCCGCCTACAGAAGAAGGTCCCAATGACGCTCCGAATCGCCGTTCCGAACAAGGGCTCGCTCGCCGACCCCGCCAGCCAGATGCTCACCGAGGCGGGCTACCGCCAGCGCACCGACAATCGTGAACTCGTCCTGATCGACACCGAGAACGACACCGAGTTCTTCTTCCTCCGCCCTCGGGACATCGCGATCTACGTCGGCTCCGGGCGCCTGGACGTCGGCATCACCGGCGAGGACCTGCTGCTCGACTCAGGCGCCAACGCCGAGGCGATCCTGCCGCTCGGCTTCGCCGGGTCGACGTTCCGCTTCGCCGCCCGCGCCGGCAGCGGGCTGACCGTCGACAAGCTCGACGGCAAGCGCATCGCCACCGCCTACCCCGGCGTCGTTGAGGCGTACCTCGTCGGGAACCGCATCGCGGCCGAAGTGATCCGCCTGGACGGTGCCGTCGAGACGGCTGTGCGGCTCGACGTCGCCGACGTGATCGCCGACGTCGTCTCGACCGGAACCACCCTGCGCAACGCCGGCCTGGAGATCTTCGGCGAGCCGATACTGTCCAGTCAGGCTGTACTGGTTCGACGGCGCGAGGCCGAGAAGACGCCCCGCGTCGAGCAGCTCGTGCGCCGGCTGCAGGGTGTGATCATCGCCCGGCAGTATGTGCTGATGGACTACGACATCGGCAACCACCTGGTCGACAAGGCGGTCGCGATCGCCCCGGGCCTGGAGTCACCGACCGTGTCGCCCCTTCATGTACAGGGCTGGTCGGCGGTACGGGTGATGGTGCCCCGCAAGGAGACGAACAGGATCATGGACGAGCTGTGGGACGTCGGCGCCCGCGGCATCCTGGTCACCGACATCCACGCGTGCCGGCTATGAGTGAGCAGATGAACGATCTCGTCGTGACCTCGCGTCCGGGCAAGGCGACCCGGTGGGCCATCATCGCGGCGGCGGTCGTGTTCGTCGTCTTCCTGATCGTCGCCATCGTCATGCCCCACGCCAACGCCGGAGCGCATTTCAGCTGGAAGGACCAGGTCTCCACCGGCGTGCTCGGCGTGATCCTGGCCGGGTTCATCCTGGTGTTCACCCGGCCCCGGCTGCGCGCGGACGCCAGCGGCGTGCACATCCGCAACCACTGGGGGCCGTACAAGACGATCCCCTGGGACGTGATCGAGGGCGTCGAGTTCCCCAAGGGCCGCCGCTTCGCCCGGTTGGTGCTGCCGGCCGACGAGACGATCGCGCTTCTCGCGGTGCAGCGAGCGGATCGCGAGAGTGCGGTGGCTGTGATGCGTGATCTGCGCGAGCTGTTCGCCCAGAGCCGCTAGGTGATCGCCGGCGTCCTGATCGCGGCCGGTGTCGCCGTGGCCACGGTGGTGACGATGCTGGCCATCCGGCGCCGCCGGCACCGCGACCTCGGCACCTCGGCGGACCGGGCGACGTTCGACACGCTGCACACCGCCAACCTGGCCACCCCGGGGCTGCGCGAGGGGCTCACCGAGCACGGCGCCCAGCGGGCCGTCCGCCACCTCCGGACCCTGCTCGGCACTTCGGCGGTCGCGCTCACCGACCGGTCCCGGACCCTCGCCGTCGACGACACGTCGCACCACCACGCCGAGCAGGCGATGAGCCACGTCCAGGCGGTACTGCACAGCGGGGTCACCGCCGTGCTGGGCCCCGCCGTCGTGTCCTGCCGCTCGGCCGACTGTCCGGTGCGCGCCGCCGTCGCCAGCCCGATCGTCGACGGGGACGCGGTGGTCGGCGCGCTCGTCGCGTACAGCCGGGAAGCCTCGGCGATGCTGGTGCGCGCCGTCGACGAAGTCGCTCGGTGGGTGTCCGGGCAGGTCGAACTGGCCGCCGCCGACCGCCAGCGCACCCGACTCATGGAGGCCGAACTGCGGGCCCTGCGGGCGCAGATCAGCCCGCACTTCATCTACAACTCGCTCACCGCCGTCGCGTCGTTCGTGCGTACCGATCCGGACCGGGCCCGCGAGCTGCTCCTCGAGTTCGCCGACTTCACCCGCTACGCGCTGCGCCATCGGGGGGAGTACACGACCCTCGCCGAGGAGCTGCGCAACACCGAGCGCTACCTGGTTCTCGAGCAGGCCCGCTTCGCCGATCGGCTGGTCGTCGCGTTGCACGTTGCCCCGGAGGTGTTGCCGATCGCCGTGCCGTTCCTCGTGGTGCAGCCGCTGGTCGAGAACGCCGTGCGGCACGGCCTGGAGGGTCATGGCGGCGTCGTCACCGTCGCCATTCACGCGATCGACGACGGGGCCGACGCGCTGATCACCATCGAGGACGATGGTCCGGGCTCGGACCCGGCCGTGATCCGCTCGGCGCTCGTGCACGAGTCGGCGTCGCCGTCGGTGGGCCTGGGCAACGTCGACGCCCGGCTGCGCCAGGTCTATGGCGACCGTTACGGCCTGGTGGTGGAGACCGCGCCGGCCGCCGGGACGAAGGTCAGCTTCCGGGTGCCGAAGTTCGCGCCCGGCGTGCATCCTTCCCTGACCGAGATACCCGAGTTAGCCTCCGAAGAATGACGGCGGCGGCGCTCCTGCGCGCCTTGGTGGTCGATGACGAGGCTCCGGCTCGTGAGGAGCTGGCCTACCTGCTCGACAATGACGGGCGGGTCGGCCAGGTGCGGTGCGCGAGCAACGGTTCGGAGGCGCTGCAGCTGCTCGCCGAGGAACCGGTGGACGTCGTCTTCTGCGATCTCAAGATGCCCGGACTGCAGGGAATGGACCTCGCCCGCGTGCTGGCGCGCTTCGCCGAGCGTCCGCGCATCGTGTTCGTCACCGCCTACGACGAGCACGCCGTCGAGGCGTTCGAGATGCAGGCCGTCGACTACCTGATGAAGCCGGTGCGGGCGGCGCGGCTGGCCGAGGCGGTGCGCCGCGTGATGCTGTCCGGCGCCGGAACCCCGGACACGGGCGATGAGACCATTCCGGTCGAGCTGGCCGGCGTCACCCGGTTCGTGAGCCGTTCGCAGGTGCGCTACGTCGAGGCCCAGGGCGACTACGCGCGGCTGCACACGGCCTTCGGCAGCCACCTGGTCCGAGTGCCGCTGTCCGCGCTCGCAGAACGCTGGGCCGACGCCGGCTTCGTCCGCATCCACCGGAGCACGCTCGTCTCGCTGACCCACGTCGACGAGGTACGGGTCTCGGACGGGCGATGCAGCGTGCGGCTGGGCAACGACGAGCTGCCGGTCAGCCGCCGGCACACCCGCGAGCTGCGCGACCGGGTCACCCACCGATGACGCAGCCGCGGCGGGTGCGGATCACCCATCCGCGCACCGACGCGGCGCGGCGGGTCCCGGCCCGGCCGGTGGTCCATGAGATCGATGAGCAGACCCAGGTCGGTGAGGTGTACATGGCCTCGCTGGTGCGCAGCCAGCGGCGGCTGGCCTTGCTCGTGTGCTCGCTGACCGCGGTCGTACTGGGTGGGACGGCTCTTCTCGGGGCGCTCGCACCGAGTTTCTCCCGGCTGCGGCTCTTCGGCATCGCGGCGCCGTGGCTGCTCCTCGGCGTGGTGATCTATCCGGCGATGATCGGGCTGGCCGCGTACGCGGTGCGCCACGCCGAGCGCAACGAACGCGACTTCACCCAGCTCGTGCGGCGCCAATGACGCACGGCTACGCGATCGGCGCGCTGGTCGTCGTGGCCGTGACGACCGTGGCCGTCGGTGCCCTCGGACTGCGCCGGGTGCGCACGACCAGCGACTTCTACGTCGCCTCGCGGGCGGTCTCGCCGCAGTGGAACGCGGCCGCGATCGGCGGTGAGTACCTGTCGGCGGCGTCGTTCCTCGGCATCGCCGGGCTGATCCTGGCCTACGGCTACGACGTGCTCTGGTATCCGGTCGGCTATACGGCGGGGTATCTGGTCCTGCTGGCCGTCGTGGCCGCGCCGCTTCGTCGGTCCGGGGCGTACACGCTGCCGGACTTCGCCGAGATCCGGCTGCGTTCGGTGGTGGTGCGGCGGCTGGCCAGCCTGCTCGTCGTGCTGATCGGTTGGCTCTACCTCGTGCCGCAGCTGCAGGGGGCCGCGCTCACGCTGCGGACCCAGACCGGCGCGCCGCACTGGCTCGGCGGCCTGGTCGTGGTGGGCGTCGTGCTCGCGGCCGTGGCGATCGGCGGCATGCGTTCGATCACCTTCGCGCAGGCGTTCCAGTACTGGCTGAAGTTCACCGCGCTGCTGGTGCCGGCGATCGCCGTGCTGAGCGTGTGGCATCAGCGCCACGACACCATCGGCGACGGTTACCCGACCGCACTGCGGGCCACGTCGGTGAACATCGCATCGTCGACGACGGTTCGCGTCGAGCAGGCCGAAACCCTGGTCGTGCGCGGCGTTCTGGACGGCCGGCAGGTCGACGGCCCCATCGCCCTGCCGACCGGCCGGCACCACCTCGGCGCCGGCACCCGGGTCGAGCTGCGGGCCGGCGACGTCGTCCCGGTGATCACGTCGCTGCCGGCCCAGCACAACGACGACTGGCTGCGCCCGCTCGGGTCCGGCAAGGACCATCCGCTCTACGCCAGCCTGTCGCTGATGTTGGCGATCTGCCTCGGGACTATGGGCTTGCCGCACGTGCTCGTGCGCTTCTACACCAACCCCGACGGTCGCGACGCCCGGCGCACGACGCTGATGGTCATCGTGTTGCTGTCGTCGTTCTACCTGCTGCCGACCCTGTTCGGGGCCTTCGGACGGCGCTACGTGCCTGACCTGCTGCTCACCGGCAACACCGACGCCACCGTGTTGCTGCTGCCCGAGCGGATGCTCGCCGGCCTGCCCGGCATCCTGCTCGGCGCGCTCGTCACGGCCGGCGCGTTCGCGGCGTTCCTGTCCACGGCGTCCGGGCTCACCGTGTCGGTGGCCGGCGTCCTGTCGCAGGACGTCGTGCGCGGCCGGCCGGATCGGCGACGCGCGACCCGGATCCGGGCCTTCCGGCTCAGCGCGATCCTGGCGATCGGCGTTCCATACCTGCTGAGCCTGCCCAGTGAACGCATCGGCCTGGCCGCTGTCGTCGGGCTGGCCTTCGCCGTGGCCGCGTCCTCGTTCTGCCCGCTGCTGGTGCTCGGCATCTGGTGGCGTCGCCTCACCGACGCCGGCGCGGTCGCGGGCCTGGTCTGCGGCGGGGTGCTCGCGACCATCGCGGTGCTCGTGACGATCATCGGCGGCCCCGCGCGCGGATGGACGGGCGCCCTGCTCGAGCAGCCGGCCGCGTGGACGGTGCCGCTCGCGTTCGTGGTGATGGTCGTCGTGTCGCTCCTGACCCGGTCGCGGGTGCCGTCCGATGTCGGACGGGTGATGGTGCGCCTGCATGCTCCCGAGTCGCTCGATCTTGCGCGGATACGGCCCGACCGCTCGTCGGCCGGAATCGACCGCTCGTCGCAGCCGCCTCCGCCTCTCACCGACGCGTCGACGACGTCCACCGACTCAGGGCTGTGACCTGCTGCACACGACCCCGCCGTGCTGGGAACGTCGGTCCGGCACCGGGGGTCCCTCCGGTCGGCCGCTTCGCTCGGACCCGTCCGAGTCGCTGGACAGGAGCAGGCAATGGCAGACACAAGGCAAGATCCGACTCAGGCCCCACCCCGGACGTCGGGAATCGCCGACCCCGGACCGCTCGGCCTCGCCGGGTTCGCACTCACCACGTTCGTGCTGTCGGTGTTCAACGCCGGGCTGATCGGCACCGGCGAGACGGTGGTGCTGGGACTCGCCCTGGCCTACGGCGGCATCGCCCAGTTCGCCGCCGGCATGTGGGAGTTCGTCAAGGGCAACACCTTCGGCGCGGTCGCCTTCGCCTCGTACGGCGGGTTCTGGATCTCGTTCTGGTACCTCCTCAACCACATCCCGGCCGAGACCAAGGGCAACGACCTCAGCCACAGCCTCGCGACGTACCTGCTGGCCTGGGGGATCTTCACCGCCTACATGTTCATCGCCTCGCTGCGGACCTCCGGGGCGGTGGCCGCGGTCTTCTTCTTCCTGACCCTGACGTTCGTGTTCCTGGCGATCGGCGACTTCGCCGAGAAGACCGGCATCACCAAGTTCGGTGGATGGCTCGGCCTGATCACGGCGTTCCTCGCGTGGTACGCGTCCTTCGCCGCGGTCACGAATTCGACGTTCAAGCGCACTGTGCTGCCGACGTTCCCGCTCTGAAGGGGGAACGACGGTGACTGACCCGAGTGCTGAGGCTCTGTCGAACCTGATGCACGAGAACCGCCGTTTCCCGCCGTTGCCCGAGTTCGCGGCCCAGGCCAACGTCACGGCGCAGGCGTATGACGACGCGGCGTCGGATCGGTTGGCGTTCTGGGAGAAGCAGGCGCATCGACTGAGTTGGGCGACGCCCTGGACGCAAGTGCTTCAGTGGGAGCGCCCGAACGCTGCATGGTTTGTGGGCGGGACGCTCAACGTGGCGTACAACTGCGTCGACCGGCACGTCGAGTCCGGCCACGGCGACCAGGTCGCCTACTACTGGGAGGGCGAGCCGGGCGACACCCGTACCGTGACGTACGGTCAGCTGAAGGACGAGGTGTGCCGGGCGGCGAACGCCCTTACCGCGTTGGGCGTCCAGACCGGTGACCGCGTTGCCATCTACCTGCCGATGCTCCTCGAGACGGTCGTGGCGATGTTGGCCTGTGCCCGGATCGGCGCGCCGCACACGGTGGTGTTCGGCGGGTTCTCGGCGCAGGCGTTGTCCGACCGGATCCTCGACTGCGACGCCCGGGTGGTGATCACCGCCGACGGTGGGTACCGGCGCGGGGCTGCGTCGGCGTTGAAGCCGGCCGTCGACGAGGCGTTGCGGTCCTGCCCGGACGTGCGTTCCGTGCTCGTCGTCCGGCGCACGGGCCAGGACGTCGAGTGGACCGAAGGGCGTGATGTGTGGTGGCACGACGTCGTGGATGCCGCGTCGTCGACGCATGTGCCGATGGCGTTCGATGCCGAGCATCCGCTCTACGTCATGTACACGTCGGGGACGACGGGTAAGCCGAAGGGGATCCTGCACACCACGGGTGGGTACCTGACCCAGGTGTCGTACACGCACCATGCGGTGTTCGACCTCAAGCCCGACACGGATGTGTACTGGTGCGGCGCGGACATCGGGTGGGTGACCGGCCATTCGTACATCGTCTACGGGCCGCTCTCGAACCGAGCGACGTCGTTCATGTACGAGGGCACGCCCAACACACCGCACGAGGGTCGCTGGTGGGAGATGATCCAGAAGTACAAGATCAACATCTTGTACACCGCACCCACTACCATTCGCACGTTCATGAAGTGGGGCGATGAGATCCCGGCTCGCTTTGACCTGTCCTCACTACGGTTGTTGGGCAGTGTGGGCGAGCCGATCAATCCGGAGGCGTGGGTCTGGTATCGGCGGGTGATTGGTGGTGATCGCACGCCGGTGGTGGATACCTGGTGGCAGACCGAGACCGGGGCGATCATGATCAGCCCGCTGCCCGGGCTGACGTCGACCAAGCCGGGTTCGGCGACGCGTCCGTTGCCGGGTATCTCCGCGGACGTGGTGGGTAGTGACGGGGTGCCGGTGCCGAACGGTGGTGGCGGGTTTCTGGTGGTGACCGAGCCGTGGCCCTCGATGCTGCGCGGTATCTGGGGCGACCCGGAGCGCTATCGGTCGACCTATTGGGATCGGTTCGCCGACCAGGGCTACTACTTCCCCGGGGATGGCGCGAAGAAGGACGAGGACGGTGACCTGTGGCTGCTCGGCCGGGTGGACGACGTGATGCTGGTGTCCGGGCACAACATCTCGACCACCGAGGTCGAATCCGCGTTGGTGTCTCATCCTGCGGTGGCCGAGGCGGCCGTGGTCGGGGCGACCGATCCCACGACCGGGCAGGGCATCGTCGCGTTCGTGATCCTGCGCAGCGGGGCCGCTGAAGGCGATGACCTGGCCAAGACGCTGCGCGACCACGTCACCCACGAGATCGGCCCGATCGCCAAACCCCGCCAGATCATGGTCGTCCCCGAACTCCCCAAAACCCGGTCCGGGAAGATCATGCGCCGACTGCTGCGCGACGTCGCCGAAAACCGACAGTTAGGCGACGTCACCACCCTGACCGACTCCACCGTC
>DASXYL010000011.1:0-112073 GCA_036502575.1 Jatrophihabitantaceae bacterium
GTCGTAGCTGCCGGACTCGCCGGTCGCGGCCAGGGTGGCGATGCGCGTGCCGTCGGCCAGCGCGGGCAGCAGATCGCGGCCGGCCGCGCCGTCCTCCGACGCGAGCAGGACATTGGTCGCGATGACCGCCGAGGCGAGGAACGGCGCGCAGAGCAAGGTGCGGCCCAGCTCCTGCGCGACGACCTGCAGCTCGGTGGCGCCGAAGCCGCCGCCGCCGTACTCGGCCGGGACGGTGATGCCCGGCAGGCCGAGTTCGGCCGCCATGCGCTGCCACAGCTGCCGGTCGTAGCCCACGTCGGCGGCCATGAGGCGACGCACCTCGGACTCGGGGGAGTACTTGGCGAGAAAGGCCCGCAGGCTCTCGCGCAACGCCTCGCGGTCGGCGTAGGTCGTCCTGAGCCCGCTCACTGGCTACTCCGCTTCTCGGTCCGTCGACTAATCAGTATGCTATATGAACTAATTAGCGTCACTCGATGGACTGCTACGGATCATTGTGGCGAGCGCGGGATGGAGACGACGTGCCGGAGAGCCGGGTGCTGCGCCACGACGCCGCCGGCGTGGCCACGTTGACGCTGAACCGCCCGGCGAAGCGCAACGCGCTGGACGTCGACACGTTCCTCGCGCTCGAGGCGGAGCTCGACGCGCTGGAAGAGCAGGTCGACCAGGTCGGGGTCGTCGTCCTGCGCGGCGCGGGCCCCGGCTTCTCGGCCGGCGCGGACATCTCCGGGCCGATCCGCAGCCCGCGCCGGCACTTCCAGGCGTCGGTGATCGAGCGTCTCGCGAACCTGCCGCAGCCGGTGGTCGGCGTCGTGCACGGCTTCTGCTTCACGGGCGGGCTCGAGCTGGTGCTGGCCGCCGACCTGATCGTCGCGGCCGAGTCGGCCCGGTTCGCCGACACGCACGCCCGCTTCGGGCTGGCCGCCGGCTGGGGACTGACCCAGCGGCTGCCCCGTCGGGTCGGGGCGTACCGCGCCCGGGAAATGATGTTCACCGCCCGCGAGTACACCGGCCGGGAGGCCGAGGCGATGGGGCTGGTCAACCGCTGCGTCCCCGACGATCAACTCGACGCCGCCGTCGACGAGCTGGTCGGCGCGATCGTGGCCGGTTCCTGGTTCAGCCACCGCGAGCACAAGCAGACGTTGCTGCGCACCGACGGCCTGGCGCTGCGCGACGGTCTGGCCGACGAGGCCTACCGAACGACCCGCGTCGGGCCGGACTTCGCCGACCGGGTCAAGGGTCTCTTCGGGTCGGCGGATGCGTCGGCGGCGTCCGAGCAATGACCGGTCCGGAGACGTCGGCGTCGGCCGCCGAGACCGACGAGCTGCGGCGGGTCGTCCGCGAGTTCGCCGCCGAGACGTTCCCGAGCAGCGAGCTGCGCGCCACGGACTACTCGGCGTCCGCCTGGACGGCCCTGAGCAGCTCGCTCGGCCTGACCGGCATCGGCATCCCGCAACGGCACGGCGGCGCTGGCTACTCGTTCACCGAGCTCGGCGTCGTGGTCGAGGAGCTGGGCGCCGCGCTCGCGCCGGTGCCGTTCCTGTCCACGGTCTGCGCCGCGGCGGCGATCGTGGCGGGCGGGGACGAGGCGGCACAAGCCGAGCTGCTGCCCGAACTGGCCAGTGGCGCCACCGTCGGCGTTCCCGTCCTGCGCGGCGCGGTGGCGGCCCATCGAGCGGCGGCCGGCTGGACGCTCGACGGGCTCGTGCCGCACGTCCCGGACGGCGCACGGGCGGCATTGTTCGTGGTAGCCGCCAACGCAGCGGAGGGGCCGGCGCTCTTTGCGGCCCGGGTACCAGAACGCGGAGTCACGGTGCGACCGCGCAACGCCCTCGACGCGACGCGACCACTGGCCGCCGTCGAGTTCGCGGCCGCACCGGCCCGATTCATCGGGATCGGCCCATCCGCGCTGCAGTTGGCCGCCGACCTGCAGCTCGCGGCGCTGGCCTGCGAGCAGATCGGCGGTACGGCGCGCTGCCTCGACCGGACCGTCGACTACGTCAAGACCCGGGTGCAGTTCGGGGTGCCGATCGGCTCGTTCCAGGCGGTCAAACACCGTTGCGCCGACCTGCTCGTCGAGCTCGAGGCGGCCCGCTCGATCGCCTACCACGCGCGCGATGCCGTGGCCGCGGCCTTCGCCGGGGCAGACGCGGGCTCGCACGCCGCCGTGGCGGCCGCCGCGGCGTGGTGCGCGCAGACCTACGTCCACGCGGCGCAGGAGACGATCCAGCTACACGGCGGGATCGGCTTCACCTGGGAGCACGACGCCCACCTGCACCTGCGCCGGGCCCGATCCGACCAGCTGCTGTACGGGACGCCCCGCGAGCATCGGCGCGAGCTGGTCGTGGCGACGGGGTTGGCTGGATGAGCGGCGCCGACCGGGCCGACCTCGACCGGTTCCGCGACCAGCTGCGCGGCTTTCTCGCCGAGCACCATCCCGGTCGCAGCCCGAAGGGGTCGCGCCGCGAACGGACCGACTGGCAGCGGGCCTGGAGCACCACCCTCTACGACAACGGCTGGGCCGGGCCGAGCTGGCCGGTGCGCTACGGCGGGATGGATCTCGATCTCGACCATCAGCTCGTCTACTACGAACAGATCGCGCAGGCGCGGGTGCCGGCCCACCCCGGCAACGGGCCGTCGATCGCCGGGCCCACGATCATCCGGTACGGCACGGACGAGCAACGCGATCGGTTCCTGCGGCCGATGCTGCGCGGCGACACGGTGTGGGCGCAGGGTTTCTCCGAGCCGGACGCCGGGTCTGACCTGCCAGCGCTGCGGACCCGGGCGCGCCACGACGGCGACGAGTACGTCGTGACCGGCCAGAAGGTCTGGAGCAGCAATGCCGACGTCGCCGACTGGTTGTTCGCCCTCGTGCGCACCGGTTCGCAGGAGGCGCGCGCCGACGGCATCAGCTACCTGCTGCTCGAGCTGGCCACGCCGGGCATCACGGTCCGCCCGATCAGGGACCTGGCCGGCGGCACGCACTTCTGCGAGGTGTTCCTCGACGACGTGCGGGTGCCCGTGGCCAACCGCATCGGCGCCGAGAACGGCGGCTGGGCGATCGCGCGCACCAGCCTCGGCCACGAGCGGGCGACCCGAGCCCTCAGCCAGGCTGCATTGTTCCGCCGAGTGTGGGACGACCTGGTCGCGGTGCTGCGCGAGCGCGACGCGCTGGCCGACGAGGTGGCCCGCGACCGGGCGGCCCAGCTGGAGGTCCGCGTCCGGATCATGCAGCTCACCGCGCAGCGCACGATCGACCACATCCGCACTACCGGCGAGCCCGGCGCCGGGTCGTCCACGTCGCGGCTCTACCAGAGCCTGCTGGAACAGGACCTGTACGAGCTGGCGATGGAGCTGCTCGGCCCGGACGCGGTGCTGCTCGACGCCGAGGCCGGTGCCGTGCAGGGCGGGCGGTGGGTCGTCAACTACCTGCGCAGCCGCGCGGCGACGATCGGCACCGGCACCGCGGAAATCCAGCGCAACACCATCGCCGAGGGCGTGCTGGGCCTGCCGAAGACGGCGCGTTGACGGCGATTCACAGCTGCGTGGCCCACGCGGCGCTGCCACTCAGGCTGAGGTCGACCACCGCCGAGACCCCCGCCCGGAGCAGGGCCGTGGTGGCGACGGCGGCGAGCAGCCCGGTCAGGGGATCGGCAACGGCATCGCCGACGAAGGCCGGTCGCGATCCGTCCCACGCAACGAGGCCCCCGGCGGCCGCGGCGTCGTCGCCGAAGGCCACTCGATGCGGCTGGGCCGGGCCGTGCCCGGTGATCCGTACCCACACCCGCGGACGGTCGTCGCGCTGGATCACCTCGGCCGGCCCGCCCAGCTCGACCAGCGCGCGCGGGCGGCTCGCCTCGATCACCACGTCCGCGTCGGCCAGCCTGCGACGTAGTTCCTCGCGGCCGTCGGCGGAGCGAAAGTCCAGCCGGCACAAGGTCGATCCGGCGTGCAGCGCTTGGTAGAAGCTCGGCATCCCGGTCCGCGCCGCGTCCGGCCGGTGCCCGTCCTCGACGTCCACCACCTCGGCCCCCGCGAGCGACAACAGATGCGCGGCCAGCGGTGCGGCCCACAGCGCGCCGAGGTTGACGACCCGGATCGGCCGGATGCCGCGCGGCCTGGCCGGCCGCAGCGCGATGTCCCAAGGCGAGCCGGGCGTCGTCGTCTCGGCGACCCGGGCGGCGGGCAGGCCGAGGAGAACCGCCCGGTCGATCACGTCGGCGACCTTCGCCGCTGCCGACCACCGCTCGACGGCCGCCCACGGATCGCCCGACACCTGCGCCTCGACGAGCGCCGGCAGCAGCTCCTGGTCGCTCGGCCGGGCCAGGTTGAGTGCCCACCAGCCGTCGGCCGCCCGCAGCAGCCGCGCGGCCCCGCCGAGGGATGTCGTCCCGGCTCGCCGTCCGGGCAGGAACGCCAGTCGGTGCGCCAGGATCGCCGGGCCGTCGACCCGCACCGGCGGGCCGGTCAGCGCCGACAGCAGCTCGAAGGCCAGGGCGGCGGCGCGGGCCACCGTTGCCGGCGATCCGGTCGGGCGGCCCGAAACCGCGGCGAGACCGGAGTGTTCCCAGTCGGTCGCCGCGTCGCCCGGTTCGGCCGAGACGAGACGGTCGCCGTGCCGGAGCGCGACGTGCGGGTCGTCGCCCGCCGTCACCGTCGCGCCGAGCAGCGCGAGCAGGCGGCCGGCCTCAGCCGCCGCCGGCCACGACGCGGCGGCCACGCCCAACCCCGCCAGCGGCAGTGCCCCGCCCGACCCGGTCATCCCGCAAGGGTGCCAGCTACTCGCAAGTTGTCCGCGCTTCGTGATGTGGGGGCGCTTCCAAGCGCGGACGAGTTCGCGGGTGGGATGAGGTGAGCCGATCCTGGTGAGTGCAGCCCCGAGTTGTCCGCGCTTTGCGGTGTGGGGGCGCGTCCAAGCGCGGACGACTCGCTCAGACCCAGGCAACGAATCTCGGGACCCTACTGTGTAGCCATGCTGGACGTCGAGCGACTGGCTGCCGCCGAAGCCGTGCCGGGGCGCGGCGAGCTCGACCCAGCCATGAGCCCGTCCGGTGAGCCGAGCCGCGTCCTCGCCGCCGTCGACCTCGACACGGCGGACGGACTACCCGACCGGGTCGTGACCGCGGCGGCCCAGCGCCTGCACGCCGCCGGCGCGATCGTGATCGGCCTCGCCCGGCACCGGCCGCCCGACGTCCTGGCCGACGCCGTGGACCTCGTCCTGGCCGACCGTGAGCTGCCCGCCGATCGCCGCTACGTGCCCGTCGACGATCCGGAGGGCGCGCTGGAGCAGGTGACGGCGGCCGCGCTCGCCCAACCGCGCGCCGCGCTGACCCTGGCCTGGCTGCTGCGCGGGCATGACCGGCGCTCGATCGCCGACGGCCTGCGCGCCGAGTCGGCGGCGTACTCGATGCTGCTCGCCGGGCCGGACTTCGCCGGGTGGCTGCGTCGACGCGGACCGGCGCGCGAATCCGACCCCGGCGAGCGGGTCCGCGTCGAGCGAGACGACGACGGCCTGCGCGTGACGCTGACCCGCGCGGGACGCCGCAACGCGATGGACGCCGGTATGCGCCGCGCCCTGGTCGATGCGTTCGAGTTGGCTGCCGCTTTGCCGGAACTCGCCGTCGAATGGCGGGCCGAGGGGCCGTCCTTCTCCGCCGGCGGGGATCTCGACGAGTTCGGGTCGGCGCCCGATGTCGCCACCGCGCACCTGGTCCGCGTGCTGAACAGTCCGGCGGCCGCGCTCGAGCCGATCCGGCACCGCGTGACCGCCTACGTGCACGGGGGCTGCGTGGGCGCCGGCGTGGAGATCCCGTCGTTCGCGGGGCACGTGGTCGCGGCGCCGGACGCGATGTTCTCGTTGCCGGAACTGGCGATGGGCCTCATCCCCGGCGCCGGAGGCACGGCCGGGATAGCGCGCCGCATCGGTCGTCAACGCACCGCCTGGTTGGCGCTCACCGGCGATCGGCTGGACGCCCCCACCGCGCTCGGCTGGGGCCTGGTCGATGCGCTCGGGTGACGACGCCGCGCGGCCCTGGTTGTTGCGCCGCGTGACGGTCGCCGGCGAGCTCGTCGACTGCCGTCTCGCCGACGGCGTGATCGCCGCGATCGGTCCGGAACTGCTGGTGGAACAAGGGGAAACGGTATTCAACGCCGACGGTGGCGCATTGCTGCCCGGCCTGGCCGACCACCACGTCCACCTGTTCGCGTCGGCCGCGGCCGCCGGATCGCTGGATCTCGGCGGGGGTCCGATAGCCCAGGCGCCCGACGATCCGGGTACCGGCTGGCTGCGGGTGATCGGTTGCGGCGACGAGCCGGATCGGCGCGCGCTCGATCGCCGTTGGCCGCACCGTCCGGTCCGGGTCCAGCACCGCAGCGGCGCAACGTGGACGCTGAACACCGTGGCCATCGGGCGGCTCGCCGACGGGCTGTCCTCCGAGGAACGTCGCACCGGCGTCCTGTGGCGGTCGGACACCCGGCTGCGTCGGCTACTGCGCACCTCGATCGACCCTGATGCGCTGGCCGGGCTCGGCGCGAGACTCGCCGGGTACGGCCTGACCCAGCTGACCGACGCCACCCCCGACCTCGACGCGCGCGCGCTGGCGACGTTGCGGGCGGCGCTACCCCAACACGTCGCGTCACTCGGTCCGGCCGACGCGACGATGCCGGCCAAGATCGTCGTCGCGGACTCGGAACTGCCCACGCTCGACGCACTCACGGCCGGGGTGCGCGATCACCACGAGGCCGGCTGCGCGGTGGCGATCCACGCGGTCAGCGCGGTGGCCCTGGCGTTGACGATCGCCGCTTTGCGCGGGGCCGGCGCCGTACCAGGCGATCGGATCGAGCACGCCGCGGTGTGCGACGACTCGGCCGCCGACCAGCTGGCCCAGCTGCACGTCGTCGTCGTGACCCAGCCCGGCCTGGCCGTCCGGCACGGCGCGCGGTACCTCGCGGACAGCGAACCGGCCGAACGGCCCGGGCTGTGGCGCTACGCGGGCTTGCTGCGCGCCGGAGTGTCCGTCGCCGTCAGTAGCGACGCGCCGTACGGACCGCCCGATCCGTGGGCGACGATCCGGGCCGCGACCACCCGGCGGCTCGACGACGGTGCCCCAATCGGCGCGCCGGAGGCGGTGCCGCCCGAGACGGCCTTGGCGACCATGCTCACCGAGCCGCGGTCGCCGGCCGGCCCGGCTCGCCCGATCGCCGTCGGCGCGCCGGCCGATCTGTGCGTCCTGCGCCGACCCGTGCGCGAGGCGCTGGCCCAGGTGGTCGACGACGGGGGCAACCCCGTGGCCGCCACGTTCGTCGCCGGCGTCCGGCGCGCCTGACGCCCGATACCTGGCTCGCGGGCCACGGCAATACAGTTAACTCAGTTTGCCAAACTGGAGATCGGACCGTTCGAATGCCAGACGTCGACGCACTGCGTATCGGCGGGCGATGCTTCGGCCCCGGTCGGTTGGCGGTGATGGCGATCGTGAATCGGACGGCGGACTCGTTCTACGACCCGGGGGCCACCTACATCCGGACGTGACGACCGGCGTGCTCGACCGCACGATCGCGCTGGCGAGCGCCCGGTCGCGCGGGCCGTGCGCGGGCTGGCCTGAGCGGCCACCCGTCCGGCCACGGCCGAGTGCTCACCGGCCGTGACGGTCACAGCGGATCAGTGGCGCTAGTGTCGTGAGGGTGTGGCGAGCAGTGCGGCCCTTCCTGACCCCGCGGTGGGTCGTGGCGCACGTGCTCGTCTGGGCCTTGGTGGTGACGATGGTGCTGCTCGGACGGTGGCAGCTGACCGTCTCCAACCGCAAGCACTTCGATCTGCAGAACTTCGGCTATGTCCTGCAGTGGTGGGCATTCAGCCTCTTCGTGGTGCTGTTCTGGCTGCGGGTCATGCGGCACACCCGACGCCCACCGGCGGCGTCGGGCGGCGGCGGTCAGCTCGTGCGCCGATCCGGTGAACTCGACCTGGTCCGCGGCGCGCCCCGGGTCGGTCCGGGCTATCTGGCCGTCCCGGACGACGGATCCGGGGCGGCGCCGGTGGTCTATCGTGGCTACGTCGCGCCGAACAGTGCGACGACCCCGGCCCGCAGCGAGGGCGACGGCTACCACGGCGCGTACAACGACTACCTGTGGCAGCTGGCGCTGGCCGATTCGGCCGCCGAGCGAGTCCGGCCGGTCCGGTCGCAGTCCGAACCGGCCCGACCGGCCGATCCACCCGCTCCGGGGCCGCGCACGATCGAGGCCGGGCCGGGCGAGGCCGCCGAGTCGGCCGACTGAGCCGGCGTCAGCGCGGTCAGTGTTTGGACGGCCAGGTCTGCATGATGGCGTCGAGCTGATCGAGGTCCGGCGGCTCGACGGTGATCGGTTGCCGCGGCTCGGTGTCGGCGGCGAAGCCGTCGAGCAGTACGTCCAGGTAACGCCGCCACAGGTTGGGCGCGACGTCGACGGTGTATTCGCTGATCGCGCCGGTCGTCCAGAAGAGCATCGGTAGGTCGCCCTGCTGGAATTCCGGGCGCAGCCGTCCGGTGGCCTTGGCCCGCTCGACAAGCACGGTCGCGATCGGAATCAACCGCTCGCGCACCGACGCCCGTTGTTCGGGGCTTTGCGCGGTCGAGATGGCCTGGCGCATCCCGCGGTCGGCCGCTTGCAGCTGGCCGACCTTGATGATGCAGTCGCGCAGTCCCTCGTAGGCGTCGTCGGCCTGGGCCGCCTCGGTCATGATCGCCTGTACCTGGTCGATGCGCTGATCGAGCAGAGCTTGAAGCACCTCGTGCTTGTCGGTGAAGTGGCGGTAGGCGGTGCCGACTCCGACGCCGGCGTGGTGGGCGATGTCGTTGAGCGTCACGTCGGTGCCCCGCGTGGCAATCAGCTCGTTGGCGGCGGCGAGCAGCAGGTCCCGGTTGCGGGCGGCGTCCTTGCGCAGCGGACGGTCCGGCGACGTGCTCACCAGGTCATCCTTGCGTATTGGGCCGGCGGCCGGCCCGACACGAGGTCGGGCCGGCGCCGATTGCGGAACGTTCACAACGCCATTACCTCGGCGGCCTGGGGGTTCACGGCCAGCACCCGGGGCCGCAGCAGGACTGCGCAGATCACCGCTCCGGTGGCCAGGATCCCGGCCGACCAGCCGAATGCCGTGGTGTAGCTGTGCATGGTCGCCTGGGCCACGAGGTCGGGTCCGGCGGCATGCGAGCCGACGTAGCTGGTTGCCGCCGAGGCGGCGAGCGTGTTCAGCAGCGCGGTGCCGATCGAGCCGCCGACCTGCTGGCCGGTGTTGACCATCGCCGAGGCGACGCCGGCGTCCTCGTGGTCGACGCCGTAGGTGGCCGTGCTCATCGCGGAGGAGAACGTCAGCCCCAGGCCGGCGGCGAATACCACCAGCGCCGGCAGCACCCCGCTGGCGTAGTCGCTGCTCAGATCGAGCCGGGTGAGCATCAGCATGCCGGCGGCGGCCAGCGCCAGCCCGGGCGCGATGATGAATCGGGGTCCGACCCGCGGCGCCAGGACCAGCGTGCCGATCTGGGACACGATGACGAGCGTGACCGTCATGGGCAGGAACGCCAGGCCCGACTGCACGGCGCTGAAGCCCAGGGTCTGCTGCAGGTAGTAGGTGAGGAACAAGAACACGCCGAACATGCCGGCCCCGAGGGCGAAGATCGCGAGGTAGGCCCCGCCGCGGTTGCGGTCGAGCACGACGCGCAGCGGAAGCAGCGGGTGCGCCACCCGGGTCTGCAGGTAGACGAAGGTGGCGAGCAGCGCGGCGCCGGCGACAAGGAAGCCGATCGTGACCGAGTTGGCCCAGCCGCCGGTCTCGGCGTGCGAGAAGCCGTACACGACCGCGAACAAGCCGCTCGAGACCGTCAGCACGCCGGGCAGGTCGAGCTTCGGCCGATGCGCGGACGACTGGTTGTGCAGCAGCACCCATCCGCCGACGAATGCGGCCCCGGCGAAGATCAGGTTGACGTACATGCACCAGCGCCAGGACAGGTACTCGGTGAGCACCCCGCCGAGCAGCAGGCCGATCGCTGCGCCGCCGCCGGCGATCGCGCCGTAGATGCCGAATGCCTTGGATCGCTCACCGGGTCGGGTGAACGTGGTCGTCAGCAGCGACAGCGCCGCCGGCGCGAGCATTGCGCCGAACGCGCCCTGAACCGCCCGGGACGTGACGAGCATGCCGAAGCTCGTGGCCGCGCCGCCGACCGCGGACGCCACGGCGAAGCCGATCAGCCCGATGAGGAAGAGCCGTTTGCGACCGAACAGGTCGGCCAGGCGGCCGCCGAGCAGCAGCAGGCTGCCGAACGCGAGCGCGTACGCGGTGACGATCCACTGCCGGTCGCCGTCGTCGAAACCCAGCGACCGCTGGGCCGAGGGGAGTGCGATGTTCACGACCGTGGTGTCGAGCACGACCATCAGCTGGGCGATACCGAGCACGGCCAGGATCCACCATCGCCGTTCGTGGTGCGGGTTGTCCGTCTCGACGGGCGGTGTCGTGGTCAAGGTGGCGGTCATGTCTGTCCTCCGAGCAACTAAGCGGATCTGGTGTATCCGCTTTTCGAGGCTAACATGAAAACGGATATCCGAATTCCGATTCGAGTGTGACGCTGACCTCGTTCGGCGCGCTGCTGGCGTCAGCCCCGACGTACTGATCGCGGCGTCGAGGCCGGGGTCGACCCAGCCGGTCAAGCGGCCGTGGAGATCACGGCCGTGGCCGCGCGCTCGGTGATCCCGAGCAGCGCCAGCCGTACCCGGTCAACCTGCCGGGCTGACGTCGTCCTTGCGGGCATTGACCAGGACCAGGACGGCCGCGAACGCCGCGGCGATCAGCCCGACGCCGATCCAGAACGCGACGTGGTAGCCGTGGATCGCGGCGAGCGGGTTGAACGCGGTCGGTGAGAGGTGGTGGGACAGGACGTAGGAGGTGACCGCGCTCGCGTAGAAGGTGTTGAGCAGCGCGGTGCCCAGAGATCCACCGATCTGCTGGGTCGAGTTGAGCACCGCGCTCGCGACTCCGGCGTCGTCCTCGTTCACCCCGGCGAGCGCGAGGCTCGACAACGGCACCAGTAGCAGGGCGAAGCCGATGCTCATCAGCAGTTCCCCGGGCAGGACGACGGCGGCCCAGCTGCTGGTGTCCGAGATCAGGGTGAAGATGGCCAGCCCGCCTGCGGCCATGGCGAGTCCGATCAGCATGAGCGGCTTGGGTCCGGTGCGGGGCAGCAGCGCCGGCACGATGCCCGAGGTGATGATGACGCCGCCGCCGAACGGCAAGACGGCGAGGCCCGACTTGAGTGCGCTGTAGCCCAGGTTGGTCTGCAGGTAGTAGCTCAGGAACAAGAACATCGCGAACAGCCCGGCGAACGCCAGCAGCGAGGCGACGTACGAGCCGCCGCGATTGCGATCGAGTAGCACCCGCATGGGCAGCAGCGGGCTGGCCGCTCGCAACTCGACGAACACGAATGCGATCAACAGGATGCCGGCGCCCACGAGGTAGCCGATGGCCTCCACCGAGAGCCAGCCGACACCGGTCTTGGCCGCCTCGGTGAATCCGTAGACTAGGGCGACCAGCCCGGCGGTGCCGAGGATTGCCCCCGGGATGTCGTACGACGTACCGCCGTGGGCCTTGCTCTCGCTGACCAGGATCACCCCGCCCGCGACGGCGACGGCCGCGATCGGCACGTTGATGAACAGACACCACCGCCACGAGGCGTACTCGGTCAAGGCGCCACCCAGGATCAGGCCGATCGCGGCGCCGGCCCCCGCGATGGCGCCGTAGACCGCGAACGCCCTGGACCGTTCCTTCTCCGCGGTGAAGGTCACCGTGATCAGGGACAGGGCGGCGGGCGCGAGCAGCGCCGCGAACGCGCCTTGCAGCGCGCGCGCTCCGAAGAGGGTCGCGCCGTTCTGCGCCGCACCGCCGAGCGCCGAGGCCGCGGCGAACCCGACCAGCCCGAAGAGGAACATCCGCTTGCGGCCGAGGTAGTCGGAGATCCGTCCGCCCAGCAGCAGCAAGCCACCGAACGCGAGGGTGTAGGCGGTGACCACCCACTGCCGATCCGCGTTGGAGATGTCCAGATCGCGTTGGGCCGACGGGAGGGCGATGGTCACGACGGTGCCGTCGAGCACCACCATCAATTGCGCGATCGCGATGACCGCCAGGGCCCACCACCGGCGGCTGGGAAGTTCTGCGATCGTCCCCTCGGGGCCCTCTCGCTCGCCGACGCCGATGTCGGTCACGGGTGGACCTGCGATCCGAGGCCGAGGTCGAGGCGGATCGACTCGAGGATCACGAGCGTGGTGCTCGTGGTGAACACGTCCGCCGCGGCCAGCACGCCGGTGTACTTCGCGATGACCGGCGCGGCGGCGTAGTCGGTGACCGCATCGAGGTAGGTCTTCACCGCGGCCCAAGAATTCTCGCCGTACTTCACGAAGTACGGCGTCGGATCGACAACGGCAAGCGCAGTTCGGGCGCTGTCGGCGATGTCCTCGACGTACTGCTGGTGCAGGACGACGTCGTCGCGCGTGCCGAGCCTGCCCACATGCCCGCCGATGAAGTGCTGCCAGGGGTAGGACAGCGCGGTGGTCGGAGCCGCGGTAAAGCCGGGTATGTCCTCGCTCAGGTTGAGGTTGTAGATCGGCACCCAGCCGGAGGTAACGATGTCGACGAGCATGAGCGTGTCGTGATCCGGGAAATGGATGTAGATGTTGTCTGGCGTGTGGTTGGAGCCGTGCCAGGCCAGCTGGATGCGTTCACCACCGATGTGGAGGGTCTTGCGGTCCCGAAAGGTCTCCGTCGGCGCGGGCCTGGTCGGGTCGTTGTCGCGCAGCAGGAGCTGCCGTGTCTCCTGGTGCCCGATGCGCACGACGTCCTTGCCGAACAACGAGGACGCGCCCGCGTGGTCGGCGTGGTGGTGCGAGTAGACCAGGTGCGTCACCTTGTTGCTCACGCCATTGGCGGCGGCGATCTCGTTCACGGCCCGCTGCAGGTTGTGGCCGATGGTCGGAGGCGCGTCGAACAGCACGACGCCGTCCCGGGTGGTCAGGAACGCCGCCTGGTAGGTGCCGTCCGTGACCCAGTAGAGGTTCCGCTTCACGCGTCCGACGTAGTAGCCCTGGTCGTTGAGGGCGGGGCCGAGCGATGACCGGGGGATCGGCGCGTAGTCCGGCAGGGCGGGGGCGTCGGCCGCGCCGGCCGGTGCCGAGTCGGCCATTGCGCCGGGCAGGACAGCTGCGATCGACGATGCGCCGACGACCGCCGCGGTGCCGGTGAGGAACGACCGCCGGCTCGTGGATGAGGCGGGCGAGGTGGATGGTGTCACCGTTTCTCCTTCACTAGGTTGCGAACGCACAGCCCGGCCTAGACCCCGGCAAGCAGCCGGGACGTGAGCACGATGTCGACGACCTCGGGAACGGTCTCGACGCGACCCCAGTCGCGCTGCAGCTCGCAGGCCAGCGACACCCAGCTGATCGGTTGCGCGCCCGCTTGGACGATGCGCTCGAGGCCGCTTCGATGGGCTTCGGGAGAAGTTCCGCCGACGGCGTCGACGACCGGGAAAACCTCGTAGCCCGCTCGCAGCGCGTCGAGGGTGGGGAAGGTGAGACACACCTCGGTCCACAGGGCCGCCATGATCAGCTTCTTGCGCCCGGTGGCTTCGACCGCGTTTCGGAACTCGACGTCCTCCCAGGCATTGATCTGGGTCCGGTCGAGCTCGACCTGATCGCTCAGGACCTCGGCCAGCTCGGGGATCGTCCGCCCTTGCCCGTTCGCGACGTTCACCGTCGACAGAACGATCGGCAAGCCGTATGCCGTGGCGGTCCGGGCTACCGAGACGATGTTGCGAACGAGCAGGTCGGTGTCCACCGACCGAACCGTCTGGATCTGGCTCGGTTGGTAATCGATCACCACCAACGCGCTGTTGGACGGCGTCAGTAGCGGATCGGTGAGCGGATCCCGCGTCGGTTCGCTGGTCATTGGATGGCTCCTCAGGCGGTGTGGGCGCGGCTCGGCGAGTGCACGAGTTGGGTCTTGACGAAGGTCGATGCCCGGTCGAGCGCCGCGCCGGCCTCGTCGAGGAGGCCCGCATACGCCTGGAAGACGTGCGGGACGCCGGGCGTGACGTCGAGCGTCGCTGGGACATCGGCGATGGCGGCCCGTCCGGCGAGCCGGAGGGCGTCGCTCAGGAGCACCTCGTGGGAACCAACCTGGATGAGAAGCGGAGGCAATCCCCTTAGATCACCGAAGATCGGGCTGATGTAGGGATCAGCGGCGTCGGCGCCGCCAACGTAATCCGGAACCCGGGCCCGGAGCCCCTCAGGGCTGAGGAGCGGGTCGAGCTCCGACTTTCCGGCGAGGGTCTCTCCCGACAGCGTCAGATCTGCGTAGGGCGACATCAAGTACGCGCAGGACGGCAGGGCCATGCCGGCTTCTCGTAGGGACAGCAGTGTGGCCACGGCCAGCCCGCCTCCCGCCGACTCGCCCGCGAGAGCGATCTGAGCTGGGGCGATGCCCTGCGCGAGCAGTCCCTCGTACGCGGCTCGCGCGTCGTCGACCGCGGCCGGATAGGGATGTTCGGGACCGAGCCGGTACTCGAGCGTGATGGCCTTGGTTCCGGTTCGTCGAACGAGATCACCCACCAGGGGAACCGACGCTGTCGCCGAGCCGATGACGTAGACACCCCCGTGGAAATAGAGGATCACGTTCTCGGCCTCGTTGCCCGCGACGGTGACCTCGACGCCGGCGACTCCTCCGATCTCAACCGGCTTCTGCTGGACGTCGGGAGCCACCGGCACCTGCGCCATGAGGTCGCTGAACGCCGCCCGCAGCTTCGGGACATCCGCGCTGGTGTCGAGCCCGCCCTGGCGCAGGATGGCGTCCAACTGGAGCTGCTGCTCTTTGCTCATTCGCCATACGATCGCCGTGACCCAGGTGAGCTGTCCTCACCGGATGATGGTGATTCCCCGCCACCCGGTCCGGGGCGTCATATCTGGCGCAGTTCGACCAGCTCGAGGCCGAGCGCTTCGATCTGTGCAAGGACGCCGAACACTGCGGACCGATCTTCGAGCAAGCCCGTAAGCACGGTCTCGCTGCCCCTCAGCTCAGCCACCATCGTGGGGAAGGCGGACAGAGCGGTAGCTCCGAGCCGACCCTTTATCCGGATCGTGTACGAGCCCGGCGATGCGGCCACGCAGTGATCGTGCCGCCCGACCTAGTGAGTCGGCGACGCCGGAATCTGGTGATTGCCTCCGCCGAACGTCGAGCGCTTCGGCGAAGCTGGCGAGCCGAACGTCGAGCGCTGCGGCGATGTTGGCGAGATCCGGTTCGAGAGGAGCCGCAGCTGGCGGGCGCGTTGCACGGCGGCCGAGCGATCACGCGCACCGAGCTTGGCATAGACGTTGCGGATGTGAGTGTTGACCGTGTTGATCGAGACGTGGAGCGCCTGCGCGATCTCCGCCCGCGTGAGGTTCGTCGGCAGGTACCCCAAGACGCGTAGCTCGCTGGGGCTGAGCTCGTCCGATTTCGATGCCGGCTCTCGGCCGGTGCCACGCGCCGATGCGCCCCGCAACAGGTCGACGATGTCGGCGAGAAGGGCACCGTGAGCCGTTTCGTGATGCAGGAGCACGTCCAGCAGCTCCCCGGCGTCGGCCATGGCGAACGGGAAGATCAGCCGATCTGGTTCAGCAGCAGCGAGCGCCGCCTCGGCTGCGGCAGCGGCGGCGTTCCGATCGCCCAGAGCTAGGTGCGCGAGACCGGCGAGCACGTGTCCTTCGACGAGTGCGTACGCCGGGAAGCCGGGCGGCGGCGCCATGTCCCGAACGTCGCCGAGGACAGCTAATGCAGCGGCGGGGTCTCCCTCGGCCAGGCTGATCAGCGCGCCCGTCAGGGCAAAGCTGTCCATTCGTCGGTGCTCGGTGGAGAACCCGGCGAGAGTTGCCCGCGCTTCGTCGAGCATCCCGAGACGAGCCTGGGTGGCCGCGAGCCACTCGGCGATCACCGTTGCGAGAATGTGCACACCGGTGAGAAGCGACTGCGCCCGCACCGCCGCGGTTAACGCCTCGAACCCGGACTGATGCTCGCCGCGACCGACACGCAACATTCCCGTCACCATGTGCAGCAGCACCGCGCCAGCGGGGTCAACGTCTGTCTGGACGACATCCCAACCTCGGCGGAGCAAACGCGCGCCCTCGTCGAACTCGCCCATCCACACGGCCATGCAGGCAACTGCCCCGAACGCGGGCGCGAGCACCGGGCGATCGCTCAAGCCATAGCGTTCGGCCACCGCGAACGCGTGACGACCGCGTTCCCGTGCGTTCGCGAGCGAGACACTGGTTGACGGGAACGCTTGATACGCGCGACACGCGACCTCTAGGTAGGGTCGGCCGATCGCCTGGGCGAGCATCGCTCCTTCGGTGACGTGCCGCTCGGCATCGGCGAATTGGCCGGACCACGTCTCGACGATCCCGAGATTGAGCAGCGCGACTGCGCGCAGTTCCCGGTCCAGCCCGATCGGTTCGCGCGATGCGTCGCCGATCGATGCGTCGAGCAGCTGCACTTGCTCGATTACGTCGTCGAATTGACCGGTACGCCGGGCTAGCGCCAAGCGCAGAGACGCGGTCGCCACCGATAGGCGCCGGCGGCGAGCCGGCGGAGCGTTCTGGACGTTCGACTCGGCCAGCGCCAGCTGAGCCGCTGCTTCCTCCACTCGCCCCTGGTTCAGCTCAGCTGCCGCGTGAGCCAGGGCGAGGTCAGGATGATCGACCGAGGCGCCCTCGGGAAACGCTTGCAGGACCGCGCGAATCGTTGCGGCCTGGCCGTCGAGCACCCACCTGAACGAGTGGTCTGCGACCAGCCGCGCGGCATCGGGCCAATCGCCGGCCGCGACTGTGTGCCGGACGGCCTCGACGACGTCCCCGCGGTCGGCGAACCAGCGCGCGGCCCGGCGGTGGAGGTCAGGAACCTCGTCGGCCAACGTTCGGCGAAGTTCCAGGCGCAGGAAATCGGCCAGAAGGTGGTGGTAGCGAAACCAGGTGCGCGCAGCGTCGAGCGAGACGACGAACGCGTTGGCTTCCTCCAATGCCAGCAGCGTCCGTTCCGAGCCGGAGCGACCGGCCAGCAGGTCGGCGAGCTCACCGTTCATCCGGTCGACCAGCGAGGTTCGCAGCAGCATGCTCTGAACCTCGCTCGGCTGGCGTTCGAGCATCTCGGCCATCAGGTACTCCCCGATGGCCCGGTCGGTGCCCGAGAACTCTGCGACGAAACGCTCGGGATCCGGGTGACCGCTGAGCGAGATCGCCGCCAGGCGCAGGCCAGCCGCCCACCCTTCCGTGCGTTGGTGCAACGCGGCCACGCCGGCGTCGGACAGACTGATCGCGGACCCGACAAGCAGGTCGCGCGTCTCGCCCTCGGTGAACCGTAGATCGTCGGCACGGATCTCGGTGATGTCGTCGGCCAGCCTGAGCTGGTGCAGTCTGATCGACGGGTCCCGGCGGGACGACAGCACCACGCGCGCCGACCTCGGCAGAATCGCGAGAAGATTCTCGAGGTGCGCGAGGGCGTCAGCTGACCTCAGCTCATGGAGATCGTCGATGACCAGCACGACGGGTTCGACGTGCTCGGCGACCTCCGCCAGGACGGTATTGATCACCTGGTCTACGTCGAGCGCATCGGTCGGTGCGGGTGGCGTCTCAGAATCACTCGCGCGCGCCGGGCTACGGATCGCGTCCAGGACGGCGCACCAGAACCGCTGCTCGTTGCGTTGGTCGCGCTCGACGGACACGAACGCGACCCGACGACGGTTGGTCGAGTCATCAGCCCACGCCCGCAACAGCGAGGTCTTTCCACTTCCCGGGGGCGCCGAAATGACAGTCAGACGTTTGGTCACAGCGCGGTCGAGCAGCCGGAGGAGATCCTTCCGGTCGAGCAGGCCCCGGGCGCCCGAAACGTCTCGTGAGATCAGCTGCTGCGGCACGTGCCGCTCCATTCAAGGCCGTCAGTGCCTGGCGAACGCGGGGGGCCAGAGCTGCTGCCCGTGCCCGTGGTAACGCACATCCTCCTGAGATCCCGCCCAACATTACGGGTGCTCCCGTCCCGGTGCGGCGAGCTTTTGCTGGCGAGTACGGACCTCGGCGGTCAGCCCCGTGACCTTCTCCCTGATGTGCGGCATTTGGGCGCCCTGCTCGTGACCGAGCCCCGCGGCCTGGCTCTCTGAATCACCGGGATCCGGCGATGACGCGTCACCCGCGCGCTGGCGACGATCGCCTGCGAGTTGTGGACCCGAGGAACACGAAGAGGAGACGCGCGATGGCGAATGACTTGGGTGTGTGGACCGCCGATGACTGTGCGTTGGTATTGATCGACTACCAGAACGAGATGTTCGAGGTGATTCGTTCGGAGACGAGCGCCGAACTGGTCGAGCTACATGTGCGGTTGCTGGCCAAGATGGCCAAGGCGTTCGGCGTACCCATCGTGCTCTCGACGGTGGGAGTTGGGTTCGGCTTCAACGGGCCGACGCACCCGTCAGTTCTGTCCGAGCTTGACGGTGTCGAGCCGATCGACCGGGCGTCGATGAGCGCGTTCGAGGACGGGCGGTTTCGCGCAGCGGTGGAGGCAACCGGGCGGCGGCTTCGACGCAGTCGGTGGCCGCTCGCAAGCTGCGCACCGCACCGCCATCGACCGGCTGGCGCACGCCGGGGCGGTTCCGACCACGGCGCTCGCCGTCACCACCGAGCTGTTCCGCGACTGGGCCGGGCCGCTTCGCGAGCCGGCCCTCGACGTCATCTACTGGTACTTCAGTGAGGTCCCCAAGCACACCGACGACGTGGGCGTCGCGGAGGCGGAGACGCGCGCAGCCGCGGCCCGCGGTGGGAACTGAGTTGTCCGGGCCGGTGCAACCCGGCGTCGCGGCACTCGGACCTGACTCAAAATCCGATGGCCTCGCGGAGCAGCAGGACGATGCCGCGCCCGGGGTCGGGTTCGGTGTTGAGGATGAGAAGGCGGTTGACGGCACTGGGCTGCCCGTAGACCTCCAGGGCGCGATCGTTTTCCAGCGGGAGGCAGTGGTCCTCGACCCGGCGCAGCGCGGTGCTCAGGTCGGGCACTACCTTCTGCGCTCCAACGACCCAGATCGCGCGGAGGGAGCCGCCGGCGTACCCGGGAAGCTGGCTTCCGCTGGCCGAGGCGATCACAAGAGAGCCCGTTTCGGTGACCGCGTGGACGCTGCCCACGATGACGTCGGGGCTGGCGAGCAGCCGCCAGATCTCGGCTAGTTGGGTGGCGCGGTCCATGGCCTGGCCGCGTGCCCTGATGGCCTCGTATCGCCCGCTGGCGTTGATGTCCTCCTCGATGCCGGAGAGGCGGAGGGTCTCGCTGGCTCCGGTGAACACGCTGGCGCCCTCGGGAATCAGATCCTTGATGCGGCTGCGTGCGGCGGCGGCGTCGTCGAGGACCTCGACGGTGAACCCGTGGGCCGTCAGCGCGGCGGCGGCCCGCTCCAGGCGCTGCGCGGTCGCGGGTTCGGCGAACGATGTTGTCGGCATCGGGGTGGTCATGGCGCCTCCTGGCTGACGGGTCGCTGTTTCGTCTCAGCGGTTCGACAAGACAGCCGCGCGCACTGTGAGGTCGGCGCGTCAGCTCACACGTCGGTGGGCTGTCGTGTCGTACTGGTGAGGGCAACAGCGAGCGAGGAAGGCCGGCGACCCGATGAGCACCCGATCCGAGCCAGAAGGCAGCCCGGGCCTGGACGTGGTCATGAGCGAGCGACGTCAGCTGATCAATCTCGCCTATCGGCTGCTCGGTTCGCTGGCCGAGGCCGAGGACGTCGTGCAGGAGACCTACGCCCGCTGGTATGCCATGTCTCGCCCGCAGCAGGAGGCGATCGAGTCGCCCGGCGCCTGGCTGACGACGGTCGCCAGCCGTATCTGCCTCAACCTGCTCGGTTCGGCCCGGGCGCGGCGGGAACGCTACGTCGGCGAATGGATCCCCGAGCCGCTCCCGGATCGCACGGAGTGGCTCAACGGGCGCGCGGGTGGCGGCACGACCGACCCGGCCGACCGGGTCACCCTCGACGAGTCGGTCAACATGGCCTTCCTCGTCGTGCTCGATTCGATGACGCCGGCCGAGCGCGTCGCGTTCGTCCGCACGACGTCTTCCGCTACTCCTTCATCGAAGTGGCCGAGATCGTCCGCAACTTCAAGCGGGCCTGGGAGGCCAAGGACGTCAAAGCCCTCATCGGCCTGCTCGACCCCGACGCCGCGGCGACCGCCGACGGCGGCGGCCTCGCCCTGACCTTCCTGCGCCCTATCGAAGGTGGCGAGCAGATCGCGCGCGCCTGGGTCGAACTCGCCAACCGGGCGACGAGCAACATGACGCTGCACGAGCGCACGGTCAACGGCCAGCCCGGCCTGGTGACTCACGAGGACGGCGTCACCGTGACGGTGTTCGCATTCGACGTCGCCGGCGACCGGATCAAGCACATCTGGGTAATACGCAACCCCGAGAAGCTCCGTCCGTGGACGACGAGCTGACGGGCGCGCCCGCCTTGACGGTCGCCGATCACCGTGACAGCCTGACATCGTTGTCAGTCGAGATTGTCCGTAGAAGTCTGGTCGGGTCTCAGCCTCACTTGTGACGGTGCGGCCCACGCGCGACACCGGTAGGGGAGCAGGCGATGAGGCTGAAGGCCGGGGCCTCTGGAGCCATCGTGGCCGTTGCGGCGTTGGTGCTGACGGTATGGCGGCACCGGCACCGGCGCAAGCACACCCCTCGGGGGATTTCGTCACCCGTAGCGGCTCGCAGCTGATGCAGGATGGCCGTCCGTTCCGGTTCTCCGGGCCGAACATCGAGTGGCTGGGCCTGGTGGGTTACGGGCCGTTCAACTTCGAGGCCGGCCAGAACGAGCGCTTCCCCAGCCACTACGAGATCGACGACGCGCTGGCCACGGCGAAGGAGATGGGTGCGACGGTGGTCCGCGCCCAGACCTTGGGCGACAGCGTCGGCTGCCGCAACTGCCTGGAGCCGACGCTGGGCCACTTCAACGCACAGGCGTTCCGGGTCATGGACTACGCGATCGCGCGGGCCCGGGCCTACGGCCTGAAGGTGATCCCCGAGTTCCAGGGCGATGCCCGGGCCGAGCACGTCGGCTCGACGGCCGACATTTTCTCGAGCTGGCGGGGTGGCGCGAACTTCTGGACCGACCCCACCGTCATCGGCGACTTCGAGAACCACATCGCGCACATCGTCAACCACGTGAACAGCTACACCGGCATCCCCTACAAGGACGACCCCACCATCCTGGGCTGGATGGACTGCAACGTCTGCCAGTACTTGGCGGGTGACGCGACCACCAGCTGGGTGTCCACGATCTCCGGGTTCGTCAAGGGACTCGACCCGCACCACCTGTTCATGAGCAACGCCTCGCTGCTCGCCCCCGATGCGCAACTGGTGGCCATCCCCACCGTCGATACGTACTCCCAAGAGATCTACCCGCACTGGTCCCCGCTGTTCGGCCAGGACCCGGACCAGGTAGCACCCGCGGCCCATCAGGCGGCCGCCGCGACCGCCGCAGCCGGCAAGGTGTGGCTGATGAGCGAGTTCGGCTGGGACAAGACCAACTGGGCCACCGCTGCCGAACTACAGACCTTCCTCGACGGCATCACCGCCGATCGAAACATCTCCGGAGACCTGTTCTGGTCGCTGGAAGCCCATACCGACGGGCACGGCTGGAAACCCGTACCCGCCAACGAGCAATGCCAAGCGGGCGCCGGGGACACCGCGCCACCTACCCACCCCGACCCGTCCGGCAGCGGCTGCTACACGAACGAGGACGGCAACTGGTGGGCGTTCTACTACACCGGGATTCCGTCGCTGAGCCACACTGCAGCCGACATGGCCGCACGCGGCCAGCTGCTCCGTACCCACGCGTACGGAATGCGCGGGATGACGGTTCCGGCGCACAGCATTCCGCCGGCACCGAAGATCACCCAGATCAAGGACGGGCGGATCTACTGGCAGGGATCCGCGGGAGCCGTCGACTACAGCATCCAGCGCTCCACGACAGGTACCTGGAATTGGACGACGGTCTGCAACCGTTGCGTGACCGATCAAAGCGACGGCTGGGCCACCACATCCCCCGGCATCTACCGAGTCATCCCCTACAACCTCGACGGACGACCCGGCCCCGCATCCAGGTCAGTCAGCAGCTGGCGCCGGCCATAGGCCCGGGCGCCACCGGAGACGATTGACGCGACCCGGCCGGACCCGACCGGACAGCGCGTCGGCGGGACCCGGCGCGCAGGACTCGGATCCACGAGATTCTCCTTGTTCGGTCTGAGGTTGCTGCTAGTCGTCGCGGTAAGCGCCGGTGGAAGCGATTCCTTAGACTCCACTGGAGATGAAGCCTCGCGGTCAAGGCGCGGCGGAGCCGACGCGCAGCGACGCACTGAATGGAGCAATGATGGCCAAGATTCTCTACACCGCACGCGCACACGTCACCGGCGGGCGCGACGGTCACGGTCACACCAGCGACAGTGACCTGGAGCTGACTCTGCGCGTACCCAAAGAGTTGGGTGGTGCCGGTGGTGGTACGAACCCCGAGGAGCTCTTCGCGGTCGGGTACGCGGCCTGCTTCGAAAGCGCCCTCGCCACGATCGCTCGGCGCCGTCACCTGGACGCCGGTGAGGTCGCGATCGACTCCGCGGTGAGCCTGCTTCCGACCGGCGACGGAGGATTCAAACTCGCCGTCACGCTCGACGTAGGTCTGCCGTCAGTCGCCGACCGGGTGACGGCCGCGGAGCTGGTTCGAGCCGCCCATGAGGTGTGCCCCTATTCCAACGCCACGCGCGGCAACATCGACGTCACCCTGCTGCTGCAAGGCGAGCCAATCTGAGCCGCGCGCTGTCGCCGAGGCAGTCAGTCGAGAACGACGACGTCCGTCGCCGTTGTCGGATCAACCAGGTACGCGACTTGCACGATGCGTTCGCGGGCGAGTGCGGGCAGGCGCCTGATGAGTCGGCGGTATTGCAAGTTGTCAGGTAGGGCCAGGCCGTACTGCGTGCCCGGATCCCGGAGCCGCTGAACGAGCTCGCCGATTGCGCCCAGGAAGTAGTTGACTTGCTCGGGTGGATCGATGGCTCCGCCTTTTGCCTCCAGAAGCAGGTGCTCGGCCGCTCGATGGGCGTCGATGTCAACACCATGGCTGCGGCCCCAGGCCACCCGAACGCTCCAGCCGTGTGCCTCCAGGTGCGCCTTGACCGCGGTCTTGACCGTGTCTTCGCTCAGGAGGTCCGCGACGCCGATCCGACGCGGGTTTGTCGGGCCTACCTCCGACGGGTGCCGCCCGGTCAGGACGTTGACGAGCGTGCCTTCCGCGCCGGGGATACGGCGCAGGATGCCCAGCTCCTCCAGCCGTTGACAGATCGGGGTGATCGTCTGCGGCTGGCTGGCCCCCACCCGCGCAGCGAGCTCGTCATCGTCGAGCGCCGTGGCTGAGGCCCGAATGGCGGCGACAATTTTGGCTGCCCAGCGCTCCTCACTGTCAGCCACCTGTAAAACCGTAGCGGTCTGTGCAGATAACGCAATGGGCACAACCCATGACACTGCGTCACGGCTGTCGCACGCGTTGAGCCCGACGCGAGGCCGACGCCCCCCAAGCCCGCTGCCGACAGTTACGTCGCGACGGGTGGGCCCAGCGCGTAGCGCGCCCAGATCGCGGCGCCGGCCCGCCAACGCCTCCGGCCGGGTCGTCGGCTTGGTTCCTGCGGCCGGATGTTGATCTTTTAGGCGGGGAATGCGGCCACCCTGAGTAGCCACAAAATAGCTCATGATCGACAGAAAGTTAGCTACTCGAACTACTTGACCGAGGATTTCGAGGGCGTTAGCGTTTATCGCGGACCTAATGGTCTTGACGTGAGAGAACGCTCATGTGGCGCATAGTCGGGCCGCGCTATTCATGAGTCCTTTGCAGTGTGGTTCTAGTCGGGGGCTCGGGGGCACAGCTAGGGGTGACGGTCTTGCTGATGGCGGGACGGCCGGCGGCGCCCTAGTGGGGCAGACAGCTCTCGGTCGCCTGGCGACATCCCATCGGGCAGTGATCCGTGGCGGCCTGCGACGAGTGCATCCCAGCGCTCGGCCACCCCCAAAGAGACCCGTCCGGCAATTCTGCATTCTATTTCGACGTAGACGCTCCTAACGTCACGTGGAAATGCTCTTTTGCCGCCCGAGCCTTAATGCCTTGCACCCAAAACCACGCGCCATCTCTCCGTGTCATTTTGAGAGGACCACGAATGCGAAAAGCAGTACTGCAAGAAATGACGACACCAATACGACGGCGCCGTCGTCTGAGGGCGGCCAGCGTGATCGCGCTGACTGCCGGGCTGGCTACCGCCGCCGGCACGCTGGTGCCGGTCACGTCGAGTGTCGCCGCGCCGGTTCCGTCGGCGCCGGTCGTCGGCGCGGCGCAGGACGGTGGCGCGGTCATCGTGTGGCTGAAGGACCAGCACGCCGACCTCAACCTGCGGACGCAGAGCCGGCAACGGATCGACGCGGCGCACGAGGATCAGAACTCGCTGGTTGCCGATATCAGGGCACACGGTGGAACGGATCTCAAGCAGCTGGTCAGCGTCAACGCCGTCGCAGCCAACCTGTCGGCCGATGAGGTCCAGCGCCTCCGCACTGATCCGGCAGTGAAGCAGATCGTTCCGGACTCCGAGGTCACCGTCGGGGAGGCCCCGCTGACCGGGTCGGCCACGTCGGCGACGACCGCGCCCGCGTCCGGACGGTCCCCGAACTGCGATACCAAGCAGCCCCAGATCGAGCCGGAGGCGCTGACCGACATCCACGCCTACAGCAACGACCCACGCACGCCCGACATGGCCAACTCGATCGCCACCGGCAAGGGCGTCGTCGTGGCCAACGACGGCATCGACGGGCTGGCCGGCAATCCGAACTTCACCCGGCCCGACGGCTCACACGTGGTGATCGGCGCCAGCGACTACACCGCCGACGACACCGATGAGGAGTACTACGGCGACGCGTCCTCGATCGCGGCCCAGGGCACCGTCGTCTACGACTACGCCCAGGAGCTGCCGTACTCCGGGCTGGCCGTGGGCCGGTGCACCTTCGTGCTGCGGGGTGACGCACCGGACGCCTCGCTGGTGGACATCAACCACAACGATCATCCCGAGAGCAGCTCCGGCGACGTGCTGACCGAGAGCGAGTCGCAGATCGTGGCCGGCATCGACGCCGCGGTCACCGTCTACCACGCCGACGTGCTGTCCGAGTCCTACGGCTACGGCCTGCGGCCCGGTAACTACGCCACGCACTACGCGGCCAACGACGCTGCGGTTGCCGCGGGCGTCACCGTGGTCGTGTCCTCCGGCGACAGCGGTGTGCAGGGCACGGTGTCCTCGCCCGCCTCCGACCCGCTCGTAATCGAGGTCGGGGCGACGAACACGCTGCGACTCGAGGCCCAGGCCTACGGCTACGACAGCTGGGCGAACGACGACATCACCCCGCTGTCGTCCGGTGGAACCACCCCGAACAACAAGGTCCCCGACCTGGTGGCGCCGGGTTACAGCGGCCAGGCGGCGTGCAACCCGGCCGCGAGCAGCTGCCCGAGCAACACCCACACCGTGGCCTTCGGCGGCACCAGCCAGTCCTGCCCGCTCGTCTCGGGCGCGGTGGCCGACGTCATCCAGGCCTATCGCGACTCGCACAACGGCGCGAGCCCGGCCCCGGCGCTGATCAAGCAGATCCTGATCAGCACCGCCACCGACACCGGCGCCCCGGCCGATCAGCAGGGCGCCGGCCTGCTCAACATCGACGCCGCGGTGAAGGCCGCCCGGCAGCTGCCCGGCAGCACGGTTCGCAGCAGTCACCGCGACGCCCCGAGCCTGATCGCCTCGACCCCATCGGCTGACACGTCCCAGCTCGAGGTCGTCGGTGACGGCGGGCCGACGGTCGACCAGACAGTGAATCTCTACAACACCAGCGCCCAACCGACTCTGGTGACCGCCACCTCCCGAGCGTTCACCGAACCGAAGCAATTCGGCGCCACGGTGACGGAGAACCTGAGCGCACCGGATCCCGCCAAACCCGTGCCGGCCAAGGGCGCGGACGCGGCGAAGGGCATCGACTTCATCGTGCCGTCCGGCCTCGCGCGGATGACGCCGGAGATGATCTGGCCGGATCCGACCAACGGCAACGTGCTCTCGTTCATCTTGACCGACCCGCGCGGGCGCCTGCGCCAGCAGTCCTACGACTACGGCACCGCGTCGACGAATCCCGCCCGGCCGGGCACCGTGCCCAACTCCCAACGGGTGGAGATCGCGCACCCGGAACCGGGCAGATGGCACGCCGAGATCGTGTGGGCCAACGGCCGCGCGCACCTGCAGGAGCCGCCGAACGTCCCCGGCGGCTACACCGGGACCGTGCAGTTCCGTACCGTCGGCCAGCACTACCAGACCGCCCCGGCCTCGTACCCGGTGATCATCCCGGGACACTCGACGCGCGCGGTGTCCGTGCCCATCGCGATGCCGCGGGATCCGGGTGATCACCCGGAGTCGGTGCAGTTCCTCGCCACCAACGGGGCTACGACCTCGCTGCCCGTGGCGCGGCGCACGCCGATCCCGGCCGTGGGCGGCTCGTTCCAGGCCGACATCGTCGGCACAGTCGGGCGCGGCACCGGGCAGATCAGCACCTTCGTGTTCCCGGTGTCCGCCGGTCGCGGAGACCTGACCGTCAACCTGCACACCGCCGACACGTCCCCGGACAACGGCTTCACCGCCTACCTGGTGCGGCCGTCGGATGGCCTGTTGCAGACCTCGGCCGCCTTCGTCAACGGCAACGCGACGCTCACCGTGGCCAATCCGGGTCCGGGCCTGTGGGAGATCGACATCAAGTTGAATCTCACGACATCGGGCCAGGAGTTCCATCAGATCGTGAACGGAGAAGTGGTACCGGCCAGCACCTGATGGCGCTGGTAGCCAGCTAGTCAGAGCGGCCCCGGCCGGAGATCATCCTCCTCCGGCCGGGGCCCGGCTTCGGCCAACACCGCCTTCAGCATTTCCCACGAATCGAGTACGTGGTCGTGGGCCAGCGTGCGGGCCGCGTTCGCGCTGCCGGCCGCCAACGCGTGCCGGATCGCGTCGTGTTGTCGGACGTTGACCTCGTAGAGCCGGTCAGCTGCCGAACCGGGTGCCCACATCGACTCCCCGGAAAAGACCCGGCGCAGGCCGGATATCAAGCGACCGATCAGGGGCACCCGCGCGGCATCCAGGATGGTCTCGTGGAAGGCGTCGTTGGCCGCGATCCACGCGAGCGAGGCCCGCTCGCGCTCATCGCTGTTCAGGCCGGGACTGCGGAGCAGGTCGGTCTGGCGTCGGAATTCTTCGTTGGCCTCGTCGATGCAGCCCAGTTCGGCCGGGGTGATCCGCAACGCGGCGCGCTCCGCGGCCGTCCCCTCCAGAGCCGCGCGGACGATGAACGCCTGTCCCCACTCGTCCTGGTCGAGCGTTCGCACCCGCACCCCGCGGTTGGGGACGAAGGACACCAGACCGAGCGCGGCGAGCTGGCGAAACGCCTCGCGTACCGGCGTGCGGCTCACCCCGAACTGCCGGGACAGGTCGTCCTGGCGCAGCACCTGGTCAGGTTGCAGGCGGCCCGCGACGATCATCTCCTCGAGCGTGCGGGCGATCTCGTCAGCCTTGGTGGTGATCGGCTCGTTCGACACTGCTGTCACCACCTCTCGCATCATCGACCTGGCCTGCGTCTGTCGTCACGACCCTAGCTCGCCCTTGTGGCCAGTTTCGGATCCGAAACGTAACACGAACGCTCGCATCTGTTTGACGATCCGCCGATCCGTCTGTCACGATAGCCAATCTGGGATCCGAGATGGGGTGAGATGGTTTCCTGTGGTGTCGTGGTCATAGGTGGTGGATGTGTCGGTGCGAGCGTCGCCTACCACCTGGCCGAGGCCGGCTGCACCGACGTCGTGCTCCTCGAGGCGAACACCCTCGCCAGCGGCTCCACGAGCAAGACAGCCGGAGGCATCCGGATGCAGCACGGCGACTCGCTCAACACCCAGCTCGCCCTGCGCTCGCTCGCGGAGTTCACCCGCTTCGAGGAGATGACCGGCGCTGAGATCTCCTTCCATCAGGTCGGGTATCTGTTCCTGCTCGACTCCCAGCCCGATCTCGACCTGTTCCGCGCCGCCGCCCAGATGCAGCGCTCGTTCGGCATCCCGGTCGAGCTGCTCCCACCGCAGGCCGCGCTCGAGTTCGTGCCCCAGCTGAACATCGCTGGCCTGGTCGGCGCGACCTTCTGCCCGCTCGACGGGTACGCCACACCCGAGTCGGTCGTCCAGGGCTACGCGTCCGCGGCGCGGCGACGCGGGGTGACGATCCGGCAGCGGGAGCGGGTGACCCGGATCAGGACCGAGGCGGGTCGGGTCACCGGGGTCGACGTCGGCGACGAACACATCTCGACGTCGGCAGTGGTGTGCGCCGCCGGGGTCGGTTCGGGCGTTGTCGCCGCCACCGCGGGAGTCGAGCTGCCGGTGAGCTCCGAACGCCGCCGGATCTTCTTCTCCCGCCACAATGGCGGGGTGCCGGACGGTATCCCGCTGACGGTCGACTTCTCGACCGGCCTCTACTTCCACCGTGAGGGCCCGGGCCTCGTGTTCGCCGGTCGCGAGTTCGAGCCCGAGGACCTCATGGAACCGGCCATGCGCCGCCTACCGGTACTCGGCGAGTTGCCGATCAGCTCCTCCTGGCACGGCGACTACGACATGAGCCCCGACCACAACGGCATGATCGGTGAGTCCGACGAACTGACCGGCTTCTACTACGCGACCGGGTTCTCCGGGCACGGATTCCAGCTCTCGCCCGCGGTCGGCGAGCACGTGGGCGAGCTGGTAACGGGCCGCCCGCCCACGATCGATCTCACCGGACTGCGCGCCGAACGCTTCGCCCCTAGTGGCGCCCGGCGCGTCGAGAAGATTGTCATCTGAGCGCCACTGATACCGAGCGTCCACCGCTACCGACCGACGAACGAGGCAACATGCGCGCACCGAATGACGAGCTCAACGGCAAGGTCGCGATCGTGACCGGCGGCGCCCAGGGGATCGGCTACGCCATCGCCCACCGCTACGCCGCCGAGGGCGCCAGTGTCGTGATCGCCGACATCAACAGCGAGGCGGCGACCGAGGCCGCCGCGAAGATCACCGGCGACGGCGGGCAGGCGCTGGCCGTGGCGGCCGATGTCGGCCACGCGGCCGACGTGGACCGCGTCGTGGACACCGCGCTGGACCGGTTCGGCGCGGTCGACATCCTCGTCAACAATGCCGGCGACGTCAGCACGCTGCGTCACTTCCTCGACGGTGACGAGCAGTGGTGGGACGACATGATCAGGACGAATCTCAAGGGCCACTACCTGTTTGTCCAGCGGGTCGCCAAGATCATGGTCGCGGCCCGGGGCGGCACCATCATCAACATGTCCAGCGGCGGCGCGAACCGCTCGCATCGGGGCGCGGTCGGCTACGACGCGTCGAAGGGCGCCATCGAGTCGATGACCCGCAGCCTCGCGATCGAGCTCGCGCCGTACGGCATCCGGGTCAACGCGTTGGTGCCCGGACTGATCGCGACCCATCCCACGCACCTCGCTCCGGCGGCCCGGAAACTGCGTGACGACACCGTCCCACTCGGGCGCGGCGGCCGAGCCGACGACCTCGCCGGACCGGCGGTGTTTCTCGCCTCGGCGGATGCCGAGTACGTGACGGGGATCTGCCTGGTCGTCGACGGCGGCGTCCTCATCCAGCAGCGCTCGCCTCAAGTCGAGGTATTCGGGCTGGACAAGTACCCGCGCATTCCCGGAAGCCTGTTCACGTGACCAGCCAGCGCGGTGCCCGCATCGATCTCAACGCCGACCTCGGCGAAGGGTTCGGACGCTGGAGCCTCGGTGACGACGACGCGCTGCTCGAGGTCATCACCAGCGCCAACGTCGCCTGCGGGTTTCACGCCGGGGACCCGACGATCATGCGACGCGTGTGCCGGTCCGCTCGGGAGAGGTCGGTGGCGGTCGGGGCGCAGTTCTCCTACCGCGATCTCGCCGGATTCGGCCGGCGACCGATCTCGATGCCCGCCGCTGAACTGACCAACGACATCGTCTATCAGATCGGTGGACTGGACGCCTGCGCCCGCGCGGAGGGGACGAGGGTGAGCTACGTCAAGCCCCACGGTGCGCTCAACAACGTCTCCGCGGTCGACGCCGAGCAGGCCGCGGCCATCGTCGACGCGGTGCTCGCGGTTGACGCGACCCTGCCGATCCTCGTCCTGCCCGGGTCCCAACTGGAGCAGCAGGCCACGGCCGCGGGCTTGCGGACCGTGCCCGAGGCATTTCCTGACCGCGCCTACGACCGAGATCGACAGCTGGTGAGCAGATCAATGCCCGACGCGGTCCTGCACGACGTCGACGAGATCGTCCGGCGAGCCGTCGACCTCGCCTGCCGGGCATCGGTCACCTCGCACGACGGCATCGAGCTCACCGTCCGGGCCGAATCGCTGTGCCTGCACGGAGACAACGCGGCGTCCGTGACAGCAGCCCGCGCCATCGCCACCGCCCTACGCGACAACGGAGTGGCGTTGGCCAGCTTCGTGGATCCGCCGTGAACGTCCGCTCCTACGGCCGCACCGCCGTGCTCGTCGAACTCGACAGCGTGGACGAAGCCGCGGCGCTGCACGCCCGGCTGACCGCGCCGGCCGGCGTCACCGTCCATGGTCTGGTCGAGACGATGCCGGGTCTGCGGACGGTGCTGATCCGCTTCGATCCCGCGTTGACCGACCGGACGCGCCTCGGGCATCGCCTCGCCGAGGTGTGGAGCGAGCCCGCGGTGACCAGTGAGGTGGCCGACCGCACCGACGAGACGGTCTGTCTGCGTGTGGACTACACCGGGCCCGATCTCGACGACGTCGCCCGGCACACCGGCCTCACCCCGGCCGAGGTCGTCGCGATCCACCAGGCCCGCCACTATCGGATCGTTCTCATCGGCCTGGCCCCCGGGTTCTACTTCCTGGCCGGCGGCGACCCCCGGCTGCGCGTTCCGCGGAGATCGTCGCCGCGCGTCGACGTGCCGAAGGGCGCCGTGGGTCTCGCCGGTGAGTTGACCGGGATCTATCCCCGCACCGGACCCGGCGGTTGGCAACTCATCGGCCGGGTGGTCGAGGAGCTGTGGCATCCGACTCGGCTCCCGGCGGCGCTGTTGACGCCCGGCACCTCGATCCGTTTCACCGCCGCGTGATGATCGAGGTTGTGGGCACCGGGCCGCACGCGAGCGTCCAGGATCTCGGCCGCGTGGGTTATGCCGCTTGGGGGATAGCGGGCGGCGGCGCGGCCGACCGCGGCAGCCTCCGGCTCGCGAACCGGCTCGTGGGCAATGCCCAGACCGCGGCCGCGTTCGAGCTACTGCTCGCCGGGGCCACGCTGCGCTTCGACCGAGCCGCTGTCATCGCCGTCACCGGAGCCACCTGCCCGTTCACCGTCGACGGCAGTGCCGGTCGTTGCGACGGTCCGCAGCTCGTGCCCGCCGGTGCGGTCGTCCGGTTCGGCACCCCGGCGCAACGGCTGCGCACCTACGTCGCGGTGCGCGGCGGAGTGGCCACCGACCCCGTGCTCGGCTCCCGCGCAACCGACGAGCGCAGTGGCCTGGGACGGGCCCTGCGCCCGGGCGACGTCGTGCCCGTCGGAATCGACGTGGTCGGGCCGCCGCTGGTCGACGTGGCTCCGGTTCCGGGATGGCCCGAGGGGGTGATCACCCTGCCGGGCGTCCTCGGACCACGCGACGACTGGTTCACCGCCGAGTCGCTCGACGCGTTCGGGCACAGCGACTACACCGTCGCGGCCGCGTCGGACCGAGTCGGGATCCGCCTGGACGGTCCACGGCTGCGGCGACGGGACGCCGCGGCCGAGCTGCTGTCGGAGCCGACGATCCGCGGCGCGATCGAGGTCCCCCCGGACGGCCGGCCCATCATCTTCTCCGCTGACCACTCCACGACGTGTGGCTACCCCGTCGTCGCGGTGCTCGATCCGCACGGCGCCGACCTCGCCGCCCAGTGCCGCCCCGGCCAGTCCGTCACGTTCGCCCTCACCCGGCTCACCTAGCGCAGGATGGGTGCGTGAGCAGGAACGAGAGCTATCTACTGGACAATCAGCAGTCGGAGGCTGGGCGACGATTCGTCGCTCTGTCGGAACTGTTCGATCCGGTGACGTTCCGGCACCTCGCGGCGGTCGGCGTGTCGGCCGGGTGGGCCTGCTGGGAGGTCGGAGCGGGCGGGGTCAGCGTGCCGGCCTGGCTCGCCGAGCAGGCCGGCCCGTCCGGTCGGGTTGTGGCCAGCGACATCGACACGGCCTGGATGCCCGTCGAGGGGGCCGCGTTCGAGGTGCTGCGGCATGACATCGGTGTCGACCAGCCGCCGGCGGGTGGCTTCGACCTGGTGCACGCCCGGTTGCTGCTGACCCACGTGCCGGCGCGGATCGAGGCGCTGGCCTCGATGGTGCGAGCGCTGCGTCCGGGCGGCTGGTTGGTCATCGAGGACGCCGACCCGGCATTGCAGCCGCTGATCTGCCCGGACGAGTACGGGCCGGCGCAGCAGTTGGCGAACCGGCTGCGTCAGGGGTTCCGAACGCTGATGGCTGGCCGAGGGGCGGATCTGGCGTTCGGGCGAACGCTGCCGCGTCTGCTGCGCGAGGCGGGGCTGGACGCGGTGCAGGCCGACGCGTTCTTCCCGATCACCTCGCCGGCGGGCACCGCGCTGGAACTCGCGACCGTGCAACAGATCCGCGAGCAGCTCCTGGCTGCCGGTCTGGCCACCGAGGCCGAGATCGACCAGCACCTGACCAACGTTGCCGGCGGGCAGCTTGATCTGGCCACTGCCCCCTTGATCTCAGCGTGGGGCCGCAAGGCGCAGTGACTGCGGCCAGGACTGTTGGGTCCAGCTGCCGTGGATCCATGGTGTCGTCGATGACGCGATGCTGAGCGCTCCGGTCGCGGCGGTGATCAATTGCCCGAACACCGTCGCGTAGATGTTGCCCTCCACTTCGTGTCGCACGACGAGCGCGGCCGGGTCGTCGGATGGCTGCGTGCCGGTGATGACGTCGTACCACGGCCGGGTCTTGAAGAGGGGCGCGAACCGAGAGGTCTTGGGGTTGTCGGCGTCGACACCGTCGGAGGTGATCATGTGCTGGCCGGGTGGCAGTTCTTGTCGGCGCAGCTCGGCCGCGTCCCAGGTCCACACCGTTACGCCGGACGGCGCGGCCAGGACGAGGTTGAAGCTGGCCATCTGCCGGTGCTCGACCTGGTCGGGCCAGTTCTCGCCCGCGTTGACCGCGGCGAGAGGCAGCCCGCCGCGCGATGGCGTGCCGTCGCGTCGCTCCCTGCGGTTGAGCACGAGGGCGGTAACTCCGGTGTTGACGTCTGACACGCACCAGCTCCCGCCGGCCAGGCGGTCGCGGCCGCCTATCACGGTCGGCTGCTCGGGCCACCACGCGCCGGGCGGGTCGAACGGACGGGCCACGAACTCGTCGCGGACGGCGAGGATCTGCAACGGCTCGTCCGGCGCCCACTGCGTCACGACTGTGCACACGTCCTCGAACCTACGACCTCGGTCCGAAGTCGGGTCGTCTGCCTGTTGCGCTAGCAGGTGTTGAGCATCGACTGCAGTGCGGTCTTCTCGCTGGATTGGAGTTTGAGCGCCCAGTGGTACTTGGACGCGATCCACATCTTGGCGTACGTGCAGTAGTAGGACGTGAGGGGTGGTTTCCAGGTGGAGGGGTCCTGGTCGCCTTTGGACTGATTGACGTTGTCGGTGACCGCGATCAGTTGCGGGTCGCTCAGGTCATTCGCGAAGGACTGACGCTTGGCTGTGGTCCAGCTGCTCGCGCCGGAGCGCCACGCCTCCGCGAGGGGAACGATGTGGTCGATGTCGACATCGGACGGCGCGGTCCACGTGGCGCCGTCGTACGGGCTGTGCCAGCTGCCGGAGGTCGGGTAGCAGTTGCTTCCCACGACGACGTTGGTGCCGTCGCGTTTGAGAACCGTCTCGCGGGTGTCGCACGTTCCGGAGATGGTGATCCAGTGCGGGAACAAGGTTCGGGAGTAGCCGCTCATGCTGCCCTCGGTGGCGACGGTGAGGGCGTTGAGGTCGGACTGGGCCGTGGCCTTGCTGGGGATGTTGGGTGGCGTGGCCGAGGCCGGCGTCATCAGTGTCAGCGACGTGGTGACGGCGACCAGTAGTGCGATGGCCAACGCGGCGAGGCGGGTGCGGGAACGAGGCATGGTCAGGCCCCCTGCAACGTGATCCGATTGGGTGGGGTGGACGTTAGCTGCGAAACGTGACGATACGCCGCGACCGACGTTAACGCCGCGAGTCCAATCGGCGAGCAACTCGCCCAGCTACGAGGCTGGGTCGAACAGCTACTGGAGCCCCGCGCGGACGGACGTGATGCGCTGGGTGTTGAAGCCCAGCCAGTGCATCCGGCCCACGTAGCGCGCGTGCTCGACCTTGAGGCAGCGGTCCATGATGACGGTCACGCCGCCGTCCTCCGCGATCCGCGCGCCCTCCTCGTTGATGACGCCGAACTGGCACCAGAGGGCGCTCGCCCCGATGGCCACGGCGTCGCGGGCGATGCCGGGCAGGGCGTCCGGCGCGCGGAAGACGTTCACGACGTCCACCTTCTCGGGCACGTCGCTCAGGCTCGGGTAGGACGTCTCGCCGAGGATCTGGCTCTCGCGCGGATTCACCGGGATGACGCGATAGCCGTGCCGCTTGAGGTAGTAGCCGACGAAGTAGCTGGCTCGCAGTTCGTTCGGCGACAGGCCGACGACCGCGATCGTCTGCGCACCGTGCAGCACGCGCTGGATGGCCAACGGGTCTTGGTACCGAGCCAGGTCAGTCATGCCGTTGCCACCTTCGCGAAGCCCTGCTCCAGGTCCCAGATCAGATCCTCGACCGACTCGGTGCCGACCGACAGCCGCACCGTGCCCGGCCCGACGCCGGCCGCCCGCAGTTCGTCGTCGCTCAGCTGGCGGTGCGTCGTGCTGGCCGGGTGAATGATCAGGCTCTTCGCGTCGCCGACGTTCGCCAAGTGGGACCAGAGCGTCACGCCGCGGATGAGGTCCTGCCCGCCGGCCCGGCCACCGGCGCAGTCGAACGAGAACACCGCGCCGGCACCGCGCGGCAGGTACTTCTCCACGAGCGGGCGGTACTTGCTCTCCGGCCGGCCGGGGTAGGTCACATTCGACGCCAGCTCGTGCGACTCGAGGAACGCCGCGACCGCCTGCGCGTTCGTGACGTGGCGATCCATCCGCAGCGACAAGGTCTCCAGGCCCTGCAGGAACAGGAACGCGTTGAGCGGCGCGAGCGCCCCGCCGAGGTCGCGCAGGGTCTCGGCCCGCAGCTTCATCAGATAGCCGTACGTGCCGAACGTCTCGTGGAACTGCAGGCCGTGGTAGGCCGGCGACGGATCGGCGACCACGGGAAACCGCCCGTTGGACCAGTCGAACGTGCCGGCCTCGACGACGACGCCGCCGATGCTCGTGCCGTGGCCGCCGATGAACTTGGTCGCCGAGTGGATCACGATGTCGGCGCCCCACTCGATCGGACGGCACAGGTAGGGCGTCGCGAACGTGTTGTCCACGATCAGCGGCAGTTCGTGCTCGTGCGCGATGGATGCCACGGTCTCGATGTCCAGCACGTTTCCGCCGGGGTTGCCGATCGTCTCGCCGAAGAACGCCTTGGTGTTCGCGCCGACCGCCTTCCGCCACGCGTCCGAATCGTCGGGGTCGACCCACGTCAGCTCGACATTCATCTTGCGCAGCAGGTGCTTGAACTGGTTCACCGTCCCGCCGTAGAGCGCCGAGGACGCGACGACGTGATCGCCCGGCTGCAGCAGCGTGAACAGCGCGGCGGCCTGCGCGGCGATCCCGCTGGCGAACGCCACCCCGCCGGCGCCGCCTTCGAGGTTCGCGACCCGCTCCTCGAACACCGCGACGGTCGGGTTCATGATGCGCGAGTACGTGTTGCCGTACTCCTGCAGGTTGAAGTACGCCGCGGCCGATTCGGGGTCCTCGAACACGTAGCTAGTCGTCTGGAAGATCGGCACCGCACGGGCTCCCGTGTTCGGGTCGGGCCGTTGCCCGGCGTGCAGCTGCCGGGTCTCGAATCCGTATGCGCGGTCTTGTTCGGCGTGGTCGGTCACGAGACCATCTTCCTCGAACGTCACCCGCCGGCCCCACCCTCGGCCAGGAAGCGGCGGATGATGGGCGTCTGCCGCGCTTCCTCGAGCAGGAAGCAGTCGTGGCCGTACGGCGCGTCGATCACCTGGAACTCGACCGGTTTGCCGAGGGCGCGAAGCGCGTCGTCGATCTCCTTCGATGCGGACGGCGGGTACAGCCAGTCGGAGCTGAACGCGATCAGCAGCGTCCGGGCTTCGACCGGTTCGAGGGCCGCGGCGAGCGATCCGCCGCCGTGCTGACTGGCGAGATCGAAGTACGTCAGCGCGCGCGAGGTATAGACGTAGGTATTGGCGTCGAAGCGGCGGACGAACGAGTCGGCCTGGTGGCGCAGGTAGCTCTCGACCTCGAACTCCGGCTCGGTGATCGTGTAGCGGATGTCGGAGGCGTTCTGCAGCCGCCGGCCGAACTTGTCGTCCAGCGCGGGGGCGGACAGGTACGTGACGTGGCCGACCATCCGGGCTACGCCCATGCCGGCGTCGGGTGTTCGGCCGGTGCCGTAGTAGTGGCCGCCTTGCCAGTCCGGGTCGCGCATGATCGCGTCCCGGGCGATCGAATTCCAGGCCATGCCCTGCGGGTGGAGGGCATGCGTGCTGGCGATCGCCACGACGGCATCGACCTGATCGGGATACAGAACCGCCCATTCGAACGCCTGCATCCCACCGAGCGAGCCGCCGGCCACCGCCGCCAGCCGCTCGATGCCGAGTGCGTCCAGGAACGCGCGCTCGGTCCGCACCATGTCCGCGACCGTAATCACGGGGAAGTCCGAACCGTACGGCCGGCCGGTGTGCGGGTCGAGGGAGGACGGCCCGGTCGTGCCGCGGCAGCCGCCGAGCAGGTTCGTGGAGACGACGAAGAAGCGGTCGGTGTCGAACGCCTTGCCCGGGCCGATCATCCCGTCCCACCAGCCGAGCCCCTTGCCGGCCGTGCCGTCGCGATCCTCGGCCGCGAACCCGTCACGCGTGCTCTCGCCGGGCGGCGTCTTCGAGAAACCGGCCGCGTGGGCGTCGCCGCTGAGCGCATGGCACACCAGGATGACGTTGTCGCGCCGGGGGGAGAGGGCGCCGTAGGTCTCGTACGCCACCCGGATCGGATGCAGCTCCTGCCCGCACTCGAGCCGCACCGGCTTCGGCAGGTCGAGGTACTGCGTTTCGACACTGCCGACCGACCCGGCCGCGAGCGTCGACGCTGGCGCCATACGCGCGATGATAGCGGGCCCCGGTGTAATGTCAGCTATCCCGATGGGGAACCTAGGAAAGTACGCGAGAGGGGCATCAGCGACATGACGACGGTCGTCAACGGAGTCAACGTGCAGGCGCTGCTCGATGCGCGCGAAGTTCTGAAGGGCGCGCCTGCGGCCGCTCAGTTCACCTGGCGGGCATCCTCCAAGTGGCAGAACGGCGTACACAGCACGACGTCGATCCAGAACTTCTTCGGTCTCGGCGAAGAGCAGAACCACAAGACCGAAGCGGTGTTCGACGCCGACCACCCCGAGGTCTTCGCGGCGGAGGACAACGGCATCACGCCGATCGAGTACCTCCTCGTGGGCCTGGCCAGCTGCCTGACCGCGGGCGTGGCGTCCGTCGCGGAGAATCGCGGCATTCAGTTGCGCTCGGTCGAATCGACGGTCGAGGGCAACCACGACATCCGCGGCATCCTCGGTGTCGACAGCGACGTCCGCAACGGCTTCAACGACATCAAGGTGACGTTCAGGATCGACGCGGACGCCTCGAAGGAGGACATCGAGGCGCTGGTGGCGCAGTCCCAGAAGCGTTCTGCCGTGTTCGACGCGCTCACCAACCCGACGGACGTCACCGTAGAGGTCGCCTGATCGAGCGCGTCACCACGGTCGTCATCGGGGCCGGGCACGCGGGTCTCGCGGCAAGTCACTTCCTCAGCGTCGCTTCTGTGGACCACGTCGTGCTCGAACGCGGCGAGGTCGCGAACTCGTGGCGGCGCGAACGGTGGGACTCGCTGCGGCTGCTCACTCCCAACTGGCAGAGCCGGCTGCCGGGCCATCGCTACGAGGGCCCGGATCCCGACGGCTACATGACGATGAGCGACGTGGTCGAGTTCATCTCGCGCTTCGCGGCCGTATCGCGCGCGCCCGTCTGGACCGGCACGGCCGTCACGTCGGTGCGACGCGCCGACGACGGATACGTCGTGACGACGAGCCGGGGCGAGATTCGCGCCCGGGTAGTGGTCATCGCGAGCGGCGCCTGCAACCAGCCCTCGGTGCCGCGGTTCAGCGATGCGGTGCCGGCGTCCGTCGAGCAGCTGACGCCGTTCGACTACCGCGGCCCCGCCCAACTGCCCGACGGCGGCGTGCTCGTCGTGGGAGCGTCGGCGACCGGCGTGCAGCTGGCCGCTGAGCTGCAGCGATCGGGGCGGCCGGTGACCCTGTCGGTGGGGGAGCACGTCCGGTTGCCGCGCCTCTACCGCGGACGCGATGTCCTGTGGTGGATGGACGCAGCGGGCGTGTGGGACGAACGGCACGACGAGGTCGACGATCTCGTACGGGCCCGGCGGCTGCCCTCGCCGCAGCTCGTCGGGACGCCGTCGCGGATGACGTTAGATCTCAACGCGCTGTCCGCTCTGGGCGTTGAGCTGGTGGGCCGGTGGGCGACTGTGCGTGACGGCCGGGCGCTGTTCTCCGGCGGCCTGCGCAATGTCTTCTCGCTCGCGGACCTCAAGATGGGGCGCCTGCTGGACTCGTTCGACGAGTGGGATCGGACGTCCGGATGTTCTGGGGAGGTCGATCCGCCCGAGCGCTTCGCGCCGACCGGTGTGCCGTCGTCGTCGCGGTTGCAGCTCGACCTGGGTAGCGGCGAGATCCGCACGATCGTCTGGGCGACGGGGTTTCGGCCCGACTACGCGTGGCTCGACGTGCCCGTCGTCGACGCGAAGGGCCACCTGCGCCACGAGGGCGGAGTGGTCGACAGCCCGGGCCTGTATGCGCTGGGGCTGCCGGTGCTGCGGCGGCGCAAGTCCACGTTCATCCACGGCATCGAGGACGATGCGCGTGAGGTGATCGACCATCTTGCGGGGTACCTGGCCGGGCGCCGGAGGCCCTGACTGCGCGGCTGCTTAGCAGGCCCTCAGTCGCACTTGAAGAGCGGACTTGGGTTCTATTCGGCACTCGCTGTCGCGTCGCGCTGCGGTTTGCGCTTCGGTTTGAAGAGCGCACCGACGGAGGGGCTTCCTCCTTGCTTGGCTAGCGCGGCCGGCTAGCTGCCCGATCTGTTCTGGCCTCCCTCTCCTCCCACCCTCCTCTCGCCCTCGGTCGTCTCCCACCGTCGGATTGCGCTCCGCCTTTCCGTTGCCCCACCCTCTTCTCGATCGTCGATTCTCCTTATTTTGTTGGGTATTCAGGCTGGACAGCCGTGCTGCCGATGCGTAAAATCATACGCGTGTTCGATCCATCAACTCGGCCGCCGACCGTGCTCGACGCGCTGACCGCACCGGGTGACGTCGCCGTCTGGGCGGCCACTGTGGCACCGGGCGCGGAGGTGGTCGGGCCGTTGGCGGTGATCGATCCGGCCAGGGTTGATGGTGTCGGGCAGATTGATCTGCTGGTCGCCTATGAGCGGCAGATCGCCTGGCTGGCAGCTGCTCAGCAACGTGTCCTTGCTGAGTTGGATGGGTCGGCGTTGGATTGGACCGGCAAGAAGTCGATCGACTACACGCAAGAACAAGTCGGCGCGGCGCGGCGCGGCGCTGCGCCTGTCGCCGGGTCACGCCGCGGATCGACTGGCTGTGGGCCGGATCTTGGTTGATCGGCTGCCGACCACCCTCGACCTGCTCGACCGTGGCGAGGTCACCTACCTGCACGCCAAGAAGCTCGCCGAATCGGTGGTGGCCTTCGATGCGAAGCCCACGGGCGAGATCGAGGAACGGGTGCTGCGCCGCGCCAGTGCTCAGACCGTGGGCCAGTTCACCGCCTCGGTGCGTCGAGCTGTCCTGGTTGCTGATCCGCGGCGGGCCGAACAACGCCACGCCGACGCCTTGACCGAGCGGCGGGTGGTGGTCACCCCGAAACCAGACGGGATGGCTGAACTGTGGGCATGGTTGCCGGCCGAGGGTGCCGCGTTGGTCAAGACGGTGCTCGACTCTCTCGCCACCGTGAAGACCCCGGGTGATGGTCGGGTCATCGACCACCGCCGCGCCGACGCCCTGGTCGACGTGTTCGCCCGGGTGCTCGGCGACCCCACCCTGCCTGAACACCACGGCCAACGACCCGCCATCCAGGTCACCATCGCCGCATCGACCTTGCTCGACTGCGACGAGTTGCCAGCTGACCTCGACGGGTACGGACCCATCACCGCCGCCCTGGCCCGCCGCATCGCCTCGGATCAGACGGGCACCTGGCGCCGGCTGCTCACCGACCCTGCCTCAGGGCAATTGCTGGAGTACGGGCGCAGCACCTACCGGCCGCCAGCCAACCTCGCCGACCATGTCATCGCGCGAGACAGAACCTGCATCTTCCCCCGCTGCCGACGACCAGCCCGACACTGCGATCTCGATCATGGCGAAGACTGGTGCACCGGCGGAGAGACCTGCGAACACAACCTGCATCCCTTATGCGAACGGCACCACTACGCCAAACACAACGCCCGCTGGCACGTAGAACGACGACAAGACGGCAGCTACCACTGGACCGCACCCACCGGACACGCCTACACCGTGCGACCAGACCCACCCGACGACAGCTGAGGACGTGCCAGTCGAAGGGGCAGGGTGAGCCGTGCTCTCGGAGCCGCGTCAGCGATCTTGGAGGCCTCGGCCGCTGATACGCAGGCTAGCTGTGGAAGTGGACGCGTCGCGACCGAGATGGGGCGTTGGGCACCCGCTCCGGAGTGGCCAAGGAGTCGGCGTCCGTCGGCGTGCCAGGAGGCCGACGAGGACTACGCGAACGACCCTCCGCTCGAGCTCGCCGCGGGTGGGCCGCTGCAGCTCGCCCGCCGTCAGGCGGCGGGGTTGAGTAGTCCGGCCAACTGCAGGCCGCTACGAGCGGCGTCGAGGAATCCGTCCCGGGCTACGAGGTCGTAGCGCATCGCCACCAGCGTGCGGGCTGAGGCGAAGTCGCGGGCACCGCGTGTCGCGGCGTGTCCCAGGAATCCGAACAGCGCGCCCCAGGCGGTACCGATCACCGCGCCGGCGACGAGTAGACCGAGCCACGAGCCGTTCGTGAAGAGGCCGAGTAGCAATCCGATCATCAGGCCGAACCAGGCGCCACTTACTGCGCCCGTGGCGGCGGCGCGGGCCTTGGTGAGTCGGCCGGTTACGCGCTCGACGAGACGCAGATCCGAGCCGATGATGTCGAGGTGCTCGACCGGGAAGCCGTCATCGGACAACCGGTCCACGGCCCGCTGAGCGGCGGAGTAGTCGTCGAAGCTGGTGACCGTGTTCCACGCGGTGTAGGCGGGGTCGATTCGGGGCGGGGCGGCGAATGGGGCGAACGGCCGAATGGGTGCCGTCATGATGAGTCTCCTTGTTGTGTCGTCCTCTCATCCTGGGCAGCCCGGCTGTGCTATCGCCATGCGTTTCCCGTGAGCGCCCTGAGCATGTCCTGTACGCCAGCGCCCGCCCGCCGGTCGGCCGGCCGACGCTATCGGCGGCCGCGAAAGGTGCGGCGTAGGTCGTCGACCCATTGGTCAGGGATTTCCCAAGGGATGAAGTGGCCACCCGCTTCGTGGGCGGTGAGGTTGACGTGGTTGTACCAGCCCGCGCGGTCGCCATCGAGGAAGTTCTGGACGCGCCCGTCGGTGGTGACCCCGGGCGGATTCTCGTAGCCGACGAAGGTGATGCCGGTAGGTGCCTCGATCGCCGGTTGCCGGTCGTGCGAGGGCGTCCAGGGATAACGGTTGTTGTTGGCGTAGGTGCGGATCGACGTGCCGATGGTGTTACCGGCCCAGAAGATCGTGGCGTGGGTCAGCAGGTCGTCCTTGGTGAAGACCGTCTCGATGTCGCCGCCGTTGTCGCTCCAGCTGATCCAGCGTTGAAGAATCCAGGCCAGCATCCCGGCGGGGGAGTCGGACAGCCCGTAGGCCAGCGTGCTCGAGTCGAGCACGTGGGCGGCGAGATGGACGGCGAACCGCCTTTCCAGGGCGACGATTCGGGCGTGGACGTCGGCCGGCAGGCCCTCCGGGATCGGGCGGCCGCCGCTGAGGTCCCAGGCCCGGTCTCCGGTGAACAGATCGAGTTTCTGGCCGGAGCCGATGTGGATCGCGTACAGCTCGTCGGCGTACTTGTGGCCGAGTTGGCCGGTGACCAGCGCGCCGACGTCGCAGCCCGCCGCGGCGTACTTGCGGTAGCCGAGGGTCTGGGTCATGAGGGTGTGCCAGAGATCGGCAACCTTCCAGAAATTCAGGTCCGGGTTGTTCGGCACCGGCGCGGAGAAGCCGAAGCCCGGAAACGACGGGACGATGACATCGAACGCCTCGGCCGGATCGCCGCCGTGAGCTCCGGGGTCGGCCAGCGGGTCGACGACCTTGGACCAGTGCCAGAAACGTCCATGGCCAGCCACGCGTAAGGATCAAGGGCGTCGGGTTCGGGCCGACCCCCGGCTTGCGCAGGAAATGGACCGGCACGCCGTCGACGTCGACCCGGTAGTGCTCGTAGGTTGTTGATCTGTGCTTCGGCGGCCCGCCAGTCGTAGTCGGTCCGCCAGTAGTCGACGAGTTCTTGCAGATAGTTGCGATCGACGCCGTAATACGAGTCGCGGTTGCCGGCATCGAGGGGCCAGCCGAGTGAGGTCGAGGCGGTGCCGTAAGTCGGTGAGCACCTCGTCGGGCACGTGGATCGGGGTCGGCTCCAGGGGCATTCGAGCTTCCTAGCGGAGGGGCGACAGTCGCCAGTAGCCGCCCGAATCCGGGAGCGTGTGACGGAATTCCTGAAGATCATCATATTCCTGCCGGTCGAGAGTTAATTACCTGCTCTCTGTTGTCGAGATATTGCGTAAATGTGTCGGCGACGCTACGGTCGCGTGATCACCGTCACATCGGCCTCCCCCACCGAGAGTGAGCAGCGCATGTCCATCCCCCAGGTCAGAAACAGATCCCGACTCGCAGTCGTGCTCAGCGGCGTGCTCGTCATCGCGGGCATCACCGTCGTGACCGCGGGCCCAGCCGCGGCCGCGGCGAGCGGCGGCGTCGGAGCGACGCTGCCCTACGTGGAGGTCCAGGCGGAGAACTCGACCACCAACGGCACGATCATCGGTCCGAGCGCCGTCTACGGCACGCTCCCGGCCGAGGCCTCCTATCGCAAGGCCGTGACGCTGCAGGGCAGTGGCAAGTACGTCGAGTTCACCACCCCGGTCGCCACGAACTCGATCGTCTTCCGCTACAGCATCCCCGACACCGGGAGCGGATCGGTCTATACGGCGCCGATCTCCCTCTACGTCAACGGGACGAAGCAGCCGAACTTCACCCTGACCAACGCGTACAGCTGGTACTACGGCGGCTACCCGTTCACCAACTCGCCGGGCGGCAACCCGCACCACTTCTACGACGAGGCCCATCGCCTGTTCTCGACGACGTACGCCGCGGGCACCACCTTCCGCGTCCAGGTCGACGCCGACTCGAGCGCCTCGTCGTACACGATCGACTTCGCCGACTTCGAGAACGTCGCCGGCGTACTGTCCCAGCCGGGCGGCTCCGTGTCGGTGACCAGCCAGGGCGCCGACCCGACCGGCGCGGCCGACTCGACCGGTGCGTTCAACTCGGCGATCTCCGCCGCCGGAGCGGGCGGCACGGTCTGGATCCCTGAGGGCACCTTCAAGATCCCCGGCCATCTCATCCTGAACAACGTCACCATCAAGGGCGCCGGCATGTGGCGCTCGACGGTGGTCGGCGCCGCCCCCGGCTTCTACGGCAACTACGCCCCGAACGGCAGCTCCGGCGTCCACCTCAGCGACTTCGCGATCTTCGGCGACGTCCAGGAACGCAATGACGGCGCCCAGGTCAACGGCATCGGCGGCGCGCTCAGCAACTCCACCGTCGACCGGGTGTGGATCGAGCACATGAAGGTCGGCGCCTGGATGGACGGCCCGTTCAACAACCTCGTCTTCACCGGCATGCGCATCCGCAACGTCACCGCGGACGGCGTCAACTTCCACGACGGCGTGACCAACTCCAAGGTCACCAATAGCGACCTGCGCAACCTCGGCGACGACGGCCTGGCCACCTGGGCCGACCAGAACGCGGACGCGAACGACTCGTTCGACCACAACACCGTCCAATACCCGATCCTGGCCAACGGCATCGCGATCTACGGCGGGCACGACAACTTCGTCACCGACAACCGGGTCATCGACGCCGGCCTCACCCAGGGCGGAGGCATCCACGTCGCCCAGCGGTTCGCCTCCACCACACTGGGGCGTACGGATGTCCTGCGCAACACCATCATCCGGTCCGGCAGCCTCGACCCCAACTGGAACTTCGGCGTCGGCGCGCTGTGGTTCGACGCCCGGGACGCGGCGATGACCGGCCTGACCAACGTCGACAACATCCTGATCCAGCAGAGCCCGTTCGAGGCGATCCAGTTCGTATCGGGCTCGAGCATCAGCAACGTCGCGATCAACAACGCGACGATCCAGAACACGGGCACGTGGGTCGTCCAGGAACAGGTCAACGGCGCGGCGACCATCACCAACAGCACCGCCACCGGCACGCAGGCCCCCGCGTCGATCTACAACTGCGGGGTCGGCTTCACGCTGACCGACGGCGGCGGCAACTCCGGCGTCTTCGGCACCCCGGCTTGCCAGAACATCACCGCCCCGGCGTTCCCGCCGTACCTGCCGGACAACGGCTCGCTGATCTCGATCAGCCCGACGGCGGTCGGTTTCGGCAGCGTGGCCACCGGCTCGTCCAGTGCTCCGCAGGCGGTCACGGTCACCAACACCGGGACGGCCGCCGCCCCGGTCGGCTCTATCGCGACGTCCGGCGACTTCAGCCAGACCAACAACTGCGGCAGCTCGCTCGCCGCCGGCGCCTCGTGCACGGTCAATGTCACGTTCACGCCGACTGCTTCCGGCTCCCGGACGGGCAACCTGTCCGTCACCGCGTCGGGAATCGTCAACACCGTTCCACTGTCCGGGACGGGCGTGGCCCCCGGGCCGATCCTCAACCCCAACCCGTCCAGCCTGACCTTCGCCGGGACGATCGTCGGCAACTCCGCGCCGACCCAGGCCGTCATCGTCACCAACTCCGGGACGACGTCGGCGACGGTCTCCGGCGTCACGGCGAGTGGTGACTACAGCCAGACCAACAACTGCGCGACCCTGGCTGTCGGCGCGTCCTGCACGGTGACGGTCAAGTTCACCCCGACCGTGTCCGGCACTCGCACCGGCAACGTCACGATCACCAGCAACGCCAACAACAGCCCGACGGCGATCGCCCTCACCGGCAGCGGCATCGGCACCGACACCAACATCGCGCTGCACAAGACGGCCTCGGCCAGCAGCGAGGTCAACGGCACCCAGACCGCCGCTACCGCTGTCGACGGTGACGCCAACACCTACTGGGAGAGCGCGAACAACGCCTTCCCGCAGTGGCTGCAGGTCGACCTCGGCGCGACGTACACCGTCGGCAAGGTGACGCTGAAGCTGCCGCCGTCGAGCGCCTGGGGTACCCGCACCCAGACGCTGTCGGTGCAGACCAGTACCAACGGCAGCACGTTCAGCACGGCTGTAGGTTCGGCGACGTACACGTTCACCTCGCCGACCAACGTGGTCAACATCCCGACCCCGGCGACCGACGCCCGGTACGTGCGGATCAACGTCACCGCCAATTCGGGATGGCCGGCGGGGCAGGCATCCGAGTTCGAGGTCTACCCGAGCGGCGGCACCCCGGCCAACTCGGCGACGCTGAGCACCAACCCCGGCTCGCTCACCTTCGCCAGCCAGGCGCTCAACACCACCAGCCCGGCGCAGACCGTGACGATCACCAACACGGGGACGGCGGCCGCCTCGGTCTCCTCCGTCGCGGTCACCGGTGAGTTCGCCCAGACGAACACCTGCGGCAACTCGATCGCCGCCGGCGCGTCCTGCACGACCACCGTCACGTTCCGACCGACGGCGTCAGGCACCCGCACCGGCACGCTCACCATCGCGAGCAACGCCACGAACACCCCTACCACGATCGCGCTCACCGGCACGGGCGCCGGGACCACGTCCACCAACCTCGCGGCCGGCAAGCCGACCAGCGAGTCCAGCCACACCGACGTCTACCCCTCGAGCAACGTCACCGACACCAACCAGGGCAGCTACTGGGAGAGCGCCAACAACGCGTTCCCCCAGTGGGTGCAGGTCGATCTCGGTTCCGCGCAGAGCGCCAGCCGGATCGTGCTGCAACTGCCGGCGTCGTGGGGTGCGCGCACCGAGACGTTGTCGATCCTGGGCAGCACCGACGGGACGAACTTCGCCACGGTCAAGGCGTCGGCCGGCTACACCTTCGACCCGGCGTCCAACAACACCGTCACCATCCCCATCACCGCCACCACCCAGCGCTACTTCCGGCTGAACATCACCGCCAACAACGGCTGGCCGGCCGGCCAGATCTCCAGCTTCCAGGTCTGGAACGTCTGACCGTCATGACGGTGCCGCCGGCTGCCCGCTGAGGGCGTCGGCGGCACCGCCACGTGTGTGCTCAGGCCGGTTCGAACTCGCGCAGCATCGCCTCGAGCGCGGCCTGGTCAGGCCCGATGAACGGGCGCCCGAGCGCGCGTGCTTGTCAAGGGACGTATTGGTGTGCTTCAGGAGGAACCCCGGGACCTCCCACAGCCGGGGAGGAGTACCGCACGTTTCCGATGCCGGTCGCGGTGGAGGTCGCGAACCTGGCGGCGTGGCATCGCTACCGTAGCCGGATGGGTTATGGGCTGCGTTTACGCGCTGGTGTTCTCGCCGGACTATGTGTCGCTGCTGGCGCCGCGGCGTGCGGGTCGTCGAAAGCATCCGGGCCGGCCGACACTTCTGCCCGCAACAGGGAGTCCTCGAGTTCGGTCGCTGCACCCACGACGCCCGCCAGCCCTGTCCCGTCGCTAAGCCACGTCGCGTCGAAGCCGACGCGGGGCCCGTCCAGCTCAGCACCGTCGCCGAGCAGATCGAGCGCGCCGTCGCAGAGTGGCCCGGTCATCGTCATCGACCCGGGCCACAGCCCGACGATCAACGCAATCGATCCCTCCACCGGGTTGAATGTCTCCGACTACGAGAACGAGCCGGAGATGCGTGATGTGTTCACAGTTGCCGAGATGGTCAAGGCCAAGCTGACTGCAGCCGGCTACCGAGTGGTCATAACGAAGACCACAGCGACTGATCGTGTCTCGCTGGCGCAGCGTGCCGCCATCGCCAACAACGCTCATGCGGCGCTGGCTCTGAGCATCCATGACCAGGCCGGCTCGAACGGCGGCATCGCGTTCGCCGAGGGCAACAACACGGTTTACTACCAGTCTGTCGGGAACTACCGCGAAACGCCGAGTGGCAAGAAGGTCGTCTTCACCGACCAGCGGATCGCGGCGCTGAGCATGAAGTATGGCCAGATGTTTCAGGCGCAGCGGGCGAACGCCGAGGGTCACCAGATCACATTGCGGAGCAACGTCGGCTACGACCTGGGCACGCGCGGCCTCGCTCCGGGCAACATCTGGTTGGTGCAGTTGCTCTCCCGCGTCCCGTGGATCTACAACGAGGCCGGCGGGAACAGCGCCGGGATGTCAGGCTTGAACGGCACCGATGAGCGCAAGTACGCGAACGGCCTCGTGGCGAGCGTCGAACACAGCGTGCCCCTACCGCGATAGGGAGTGACGCCGTCGACGGCTACGACTACTCCGACTTGGGCCGCCAGACGCCGAATCGGTTGCCGAGCGGGTCGACGAGATGGGCGAACTCAATGTCGCCGTTGTGGGTGAACGGGATGGCCAAGGTGGCGCCGAGTTCTTGGGCCCGGCTGATCGTCGCCTGGACGTCGTCGACGTGGACGTAGAAGATCGCCCAGTTCTCGGCGCCCATGCCGGACGTGCCCCACAGCCCACCCTTGTCACCGTCGACCGTGCTGTACTGCGCCGGTGCTGAGGGTGGGCCGATCTCCCAGCCGAGCAGTCCTCCGTAGAAGGCTCTCGAGGAGTCCGGGTCCGACGATCCGATCTCGAAGTAGTCAACGTGATTTGGCATGACGCCGTTCTACCTCGATCGTCCGACAACGGGTCGTGGTCAGTACAGCTTGTTGCCCAGGAAGCTGACGATGTCGTCCATGACCTGCTTCGAGGACCATTGCTTCGCGGACGTCGCGGCTCCGCCGAGGAAGGTCACGTCGCCGTGGTTGGCTCCTTGCACGACGTACCGGGTGCTCTCGACGCCCTTGGCCCGCAAGGCCTTCTGCAGGATCAGCGTCTGGCTGGGCGAGACGAGTTGGTCCGCGCTGCCGTGTAGCAGGACGAAGGGCGGGCTGGACTTTCTGGCGTAGGTGAGCGGATTCGCCCGGGCCATCGCGGCCGGATCGTCCTTGACCGACAGCGTCGTGTTCGGCCCGAAGACGAACTTGGCGAGTGAGTTGCCGGCCGCGTAGTTCGCCTGCTTTGCCGCCGGGTCGAAGTCGGCCGCGACCTTCGATATGTCAGAAGGTCCGAACTCGTCGACCACTGCCTGCACCGTGCTGCTCTGGCCGGGGTTGCTGCTGTCTTCGAACTGTTTGAGGCCGTTGGTGACGCCGGTCATCGCGGCGAGGTAGCCACCGGCGGACTGTCCCCATACCGCGACTTTGGCCGGGTCGATGCCGTAGGTGGCGGCGTGCGCGCGCAGGTAGCGGATCGCCGACTTCACGTCCGCGACCGAGTCCTTGTAGGTCGCGCCATTGGTGACCGTGCGGTATTCGATGCTGGCCACGACGTAGCCCTGCTCGGCGACGTAGGTGCGCTGATCCAGGTTGCCCGACTTGTCATCCGAGACGAATCCGCCGCCGGTGATGTAGACGACGAGCGGCTTCTTGCCGGACGTCTTCGGCACCTGGATGTCCATCTTCAACGAGATCATCTTGCCGCCCGATGACGGCGTGTCGTAGACGACATCGTTGTGAGTGGTCAGCTCGGTCTGGCCGCATTGCGGCTGCGGCCCACCGCCATCGATGACCGTGCTCGTTCTGGTGTCACTCGGCGCAATGGTCTTCGCCATCGTGATGCCCGGCGCGCCGCCGCCGCCCGGCCCCCTCGACGACGACGACGTGGGGCAGGACGTCAGAGCGGTCGTCGTCGCGCTGGACGTAGTGGACGCGCTGGAGCTGGACGCGAACGCGGCCAGGGCGCTGCCGAGCAGCGCCGTGATGGCGAGCACCGAGCCCACCTTTCTCGTGGTCATGATCGACTCCTTCGACGAACGGCAACTGGATGTCTGATATCCGGTTCGCCGCCACCGTACCTCTAAGCGGATACGCTGCTATCAGTTAGTGTCGGTTCACAGCGGAGTCATTGGTCGTCCGCGCCACGCGATGATCGGACTCGCCCGAGGAGGTGTCAGGTACATGGCGGCGGAGCGACCCGAGTCGCGGAGGCTGCGCAGCGACGCCGAACTCAACCGCGCTCGCATCATCGCGGCGGCGCGCGAGGTCTTCCGCGACCGGGGGATCGCCGCGACACTGAACGACGTGGCCCGGCACGCGGGGGTCGGGGTGGCCACCGTCTATCGGCGGTTCGCCGACAAGGACGAGCTGGTCGGTGCACTGTTCGAGGACATCGTCGACACCGCCGAGACAGTCACGCGCGCGGGATTGGCCGAGCCCGACGCCTGGGTCGGGTTGACCAGAGCGCTGGAGCAGGTGTGCGAGGTGCAGGCGATGGACCGCGGGCTGCGCGAGGTCATGCTCGGTACCGGCCGGGGCTCGCAACGTCGAGAGCAGATGCGCGCGCGGGTCGGGCCATTGCTCGACGAACTCGTCGCCCGGGCCAAGGAGCAGGGACTGCTGCGCGCCGACATCGTGCCGCCGGATTTCCCCACGCTCCAGTTGATGCTGGGCGCGGTCACCGAACATCTCGGCCAGCCCGAGCTGTGGCGCCGCTATCTCGCCCTGCTCATCGACGGGATGCGGGCCCGGCCCGATCTCACCCCGCTGCCCGGGACGGGTCAGCGCTGACCGTAGACCGTCTGGTATCGCCCGTACAACCGATCGATGTCGGCGGCGGCGATGGGAATCGGTTCGCCTAGTTGGCGGGCCAGGTGCACGGAGCGGGCCACGTCCTCGCACATGACCGCCGCCTTCACCGCCGCCCGGGCCGATACTCCGATGGTGAAGACGCCGTGGTTGCGCATGAGCACCGCAGGGGAGCGGTGGCCGGTCAGGGTTTCCACGATGCCGACGCCGATGTCGTCGTTCCCGATAAGGGCGAACGGGCCGACCGGAATCGGGCCCCCGAACTCGTCGGCCATCGCGGTTAGCACGCACGGTATCGGCTCCCCCCGCGCCGCCCATGCGCAGGCGTATGGCGAGTGGGTATGGACGACGCCGCCGACCGAGGGCAGGTGCCGGTAGACGTAAGCGTGCGCGGCGGTGTCGCTGGACGGGGCCAGGTCGCCCTGCACGACGTTGCCGTCCAGGTCGCAGACGATCATGTGATTGGCGGTGATCTCGTCGTAGTCGATGCCGCTCGGCTTGATCACCATCAGGTTGTGGCCGGGCACTCGCGCCGACACGTTTCCCGCCGTCCAGGCGACCAGGTTGTAGCGCACGAGCTCCGCGTGCAGCCGGGCGACCTCGGCCTGAATCGCGAACAGGTCGGCGTTCATTGCCGTGCGACCGCGCGTCGGCGGATGTCGCGCAATCGGTGCAGGACGTCGTTGCCGCCGCGACCGAAGTAGTCGTGCAGCAGCAGGTATTCGGCGTAGAGGGCGTCGTACGCCGAGGCGTTCGTAGCGTTCGGGACGAAGGCTGCCACTTCCTTCTTGCCCATCGCGGTCGCGGCTGCGGTGATGTCGGGATACGCCCCAGCGGCGACCGCGGCGTAGATCGCCGAGCCGAGCGCCGGCCCCTGATCGGAGGCGATGGCGCTGAGAGGTCGCTGCAACACATCGGCGTAGATCTGCATCGCGAACCGATTCCGCACCAACCCTCCGGCGACGATGAACTCCTGAACCGGGACACCTGCCGCGTCGAATGCCTCGACGATCGTGCGAGTGCCGAATGCCGTTGCCTCGACGAGTGCGCGGTAGACGTCCTCCGGTCGGGTGCCGAGAGTGAGTCCGACGACGACGCCGGACAGCTCGTGATCGACGAGCACGGATCGGTTGCCGTTGTGCCAGTCCAGGGCGACCAGTCCGTGCTGGCCCACCGGCTGGAGGGCCGCGAGCGTGCTGAGGTGCTCGTGGACGTCGCCCCCGTTGACGTAGGACGGCGGCACGCAGTTGTCGACGTACCAGCCGAAGATGTCGCCGACCCCGGACTGGCCGGCCTCGTAGCCCCACAGTCCCGGCACGATGCCGCCGTCGACGACGCCGCACATGCCCGGCACCTCGACCAGCACCTCGCCGTTCATCACGTGGCAGGTAGACGTCCCCATGATCGCGACCAGCTGCCCCGGGCGAACCGCGTCCGCGGCCGGCGCGGTGACGTGAGCGTCGACGTTGCCGACCGCAACCGCGATACCCGCGGGCAGGCCGGTCCAGGTGGCGGCCTGCGGGGTGAGCGATCCGGCCACCTCGCCCAGGTTGCCGGTCGGGTCCGCGAGCTTGTCGCGAGCGAAGCCGGCGAAAGCGGGGTTCAGCGCGCCGAGGAGGTTCTCGGACGGGTACGCCCCGTCCTGGTAGATGCCCTTGTAGCCGGCCGTACCTGCGTTGCGCACGTAGCGGCCGCACAGCTGCCAGACGATCCAGTCGGCTGCCTCCACCCATTGGTCCATGCGCGCGTACAGCTCGGGCGCTTCTTCGAGCAACTGCAGCGCCTTCGCGAACTCCCACTCGGCGGAGATCCGCCCGCCGTACCGACCGATCCACTTCTCGTGGCGGGCGTGTGCGGCGGCGGTGATGCGATCGGCGTGCGGTTGCGCCGCGTGGTGCTTCCACAGCTTGACGTAGGCGTGCGGATCGACCGCGTACTCGGGGAGCAGGCACAGCGGCGTGCCGTCGGCTAGAACCGGGAGGACGGTGCAGGCGGTGAAGTCGGTAGCGATGCCGATCACGTCCTGCGGATCGACGCCGCTCGCGGCGACCGCGTCGGGCACCGCCCGGCCGAGGACCTCGACGTAGTCCGACGGGTGTTGCAGCGCCCAGTCCGGAGGCAATGGCGCTCCCGTCGCGGCCAGGGTTCGGTCCATCACCCCGCGGCGGTACGGGTGGACCGCGGTGCCCAGTTCGGCGCCGTCCCGGACGCGCACCACGACCGCCCGGCCGGACAGCGTCCCGAAGTCGACGCCGACCGTGTACCGATCGCGGGGGCTGGTGGTTGGCAACGGTCCTCTTCGCTCCGACGAATGTTAGCGTTCACATCGCAGGCTTGAGTGTTGCTGCGAACCACGTGTCCCGTCAAGGGCGTACGTCGATGGGGGAGCCGTCATGAGCCGACCGTCCGAGATCTGGTTCTTCACCGGCAGCCAGGAGCTGTACGGCGAGGCGACGCTGCGCCAGGTCGCCGAGCAGTCGCAACAGATCGTCGCGGCGCTGGACGCGGCGCGCGAGATCGGCCCGGCGATCGTCTGGAAGCCCGTACTCACCGGCGCCGATTCGATCCGCCAGGCCTGCCTGGACGCGTCGGTCTCGGCCGACTGCATCGGCGTGATCGCGTGGATGCACACGTTCTCGCCGGCCAAGATGTGGATCGCCGGCCTCGACGCCTTGGCCAAGCTGGACAAGCCGCTGCTGCACTTCCACACCCAGGCGAATCGGTCGCTGCCGTGGAGCGACCTCGACATGGACTTCATGAACCTGAACCAGGCGGCGCACGGCGATCGCGAATTCGGCTACCTGCAGACCCGGATGCGCATCCGGCGCCAGATCGTGGTCGGTCATCACAGCGACGAACAGTGCCGGCGGCGCATCGGCAGCTGGGCCCGCGCGGCCGTCGGTTGGAACGCGGCACGTCACCTTCGCCTCGTGCGCTTCGGCGACAACATGCGCGACGTGGCCGTGACTGAAGGCGACAAGACCGCCGCCCAGATCACCTTCGGATTCTCGGTCAATACCTGGGGGGTGAACGACCTTGTGGCGGCCGTGGACGCGGTCGGCGAAACTGATATCGACGAACTCGTCGAGACGTACGACGCGGCCTACCAGGTCGCCCCGCCGTTGCGGAAAGGCGGCGCCCGCCACGAGTCATTGCGCTACGGCGCCCGGATCGAGATCGCCCTGCGCCGCTTTCTCGTGACGGGTGGATTCTCGGCGTTCACCACGAACTTCGAGGATCTCGGCGGGCTGCGGCAGCTGCCGGGACTCGCCGTCCAACGGCTGATGGCCGACGGCTACGGGTTCGGCGGCGAGGGCGACTGGAAGACCGCGGCCTTGCTCGCGGTCATGAAGTCGATGGAGAACGGCGCGGGCGGCACGTCGTTCATGGAGGACTACACCTACCATTTCGGCCCCGGCCAGCCGAAGGTGCTCGGCGCGCACATGCTCGAGGTCTGCCCGTCGATCACCACCGACCGGCCCACGCTCGAGATCCATCCGCTCGGCATCGGTGGCCGCGAGGATCCGGTTCGCCTCGTCTTCCGGGCGACGCCGGCGAGCGGCTACGTCGTCGGGCTGCTCGACCTGGGGGACCGGTTCCGGATGGTCGCCAACGACGTCACGATCGTGGCGCCGGACGAGCCGTTGCCGAAGCTGCCGGTCGCCTGTGCGGTCTGGGAGCCGGCGCCCGACCTGGCGACGTCGGCGGAGGCGTGGCTGCTCGCCGGTGGGCCGCACCACACCGTCCTGACGACCGGCGTCGACAAGGAGACGCTCCAGGATTTCGCGCTCATGGCGGGCGTCGAGTTGGTGCAGGTGGACCGCGAGAGCACGGTGGCTCGCGTCAGCCACGAGTTGCGCTGGAACATGGCCTACTATCGGCTGGCTCAGGGTCTGTGACCTTGCGCTTTATCGCTCACACCGGCGAGGGGCAGGAGGGCTGCCGTCACCAGCGACAAGACCGCGCGGCGCCGCCCGCCGGCCATGACCGACGTGGCGCGGGTCGCCGGCGTCTCGCACCAGACGGTGTCCCGCGTCCTCAACGGAAGTTCCCGAGTAGATCCGACGACGCGAGCGCGAGTGCTCGCCGCGATAGGACAACTCGGCTACCGGCGCAACGTCGTCGCGCGGGCGCTGGTGACCGGCCAGACGCAGACGCTCGGTGTGGTCGCATTCGACACCACGTTGTTCGGCCCCGCGTCGGTGCTCGCCGGGATCGAACAAGCGGCTCGGGTCGCCGGATACGTCGTCAGCATCGCGAACGTGCCGCGCTTGGATCGCGGCTCGGTCAACGACGCGGTCGACCGACTCGAGACGCAGGCAATCGACGGCATCATCCTCATCGCCCCCCAGGCCGACGCCGTCGACGCGCTGCACGAGCGGGCCGGAGAGCTGCCCATGGTGGTGGTCGACGGCGCGGTCGGCACCGGCATCCGGCGCGTCGAGGTCGACCAGGTCGCCGGCGCGCGGCTCGCGACCCAGCACCTTCTCGATCTCGGACATTCGACGGTGTGGCACGTCTCCGGGCCGATGGAGTGGCACGAGGCGGTCTCGCGGCAGGAGGGGTGGCGGGCGACGCTGCACGGGGCCGGCGTCGAGGCGCCACCCCCGGTCGCCGGCGACTGGAGCGCCCGGTCGGGCTACGAGGCCGGTCGATTGCTGGCCCGGGTCCCTGATCTGTCGGCGGTCTTCGTCGCCAATGATCACATGGCGCTCGGCCTGTCCTACGCGTTCCGCGAGCGGGGCCGCACGGTGCCCGACGAGATCAGTGTCGTGGGCTTCGACGACATACCCGAGGCCGAGTTCCTCACCCCGCCGCTGACGACCGTCCGACAGGACTTCGGGGCGCTCGGGCACGCCGCGCTTCGGGAACTGCTCGCCCAGATCACCCGGGAACCCGCCGCGGAGGGGCCGGCTCCGATCGAACCCGAGCTCGTCGTCCGCCGATCGACGACCCGTCCACCGGGGTAGCTGAGTTACGACAGAGTTTCCGCGATGTCTTGACGGCGATTCACGTTAGCGCTAACACTTACGCAAGCCGCCGCACGCAAGTGGTCTTCGAGCGGCTCGTGAGAGGACAACGCTGCAGTGACTATCGAGATCAGGTTCGCCGGATCGGTCGTGGTTAGCGCTAACTTGCCGGCCATTGCGAGTGGCGCGTGACCCGGCCGACGGGCCGGCTGCTCTTCGGGGCCGCGTACTACCCGGAGTACGCCCCGGACCGGTCCATCGATCTCGATCTCGATCTGATGGCCGAGGCCGGGTTCTCGGTCATTCGGGTCGGCGAATCGGTCTGGTCGACGTGGGAGCCGCGCGACGGCGACTTCGACGTCAAGTGGCTGAGCCCGGTTCTGGACGGCGCGGCGGCGCGCGGCATCGATGTCCTGCTCGGCACGCCGACCTACGCCGTTCCACCCTGGCTGCGGCGCTCCCATCCCGAGCTGGCCGTCGAGACGGCGACCGGGCAGCCGGTGCCCTACGGTGGCCGCCAGGACGTCGACTACAGCCACCCTGTATTTCGGACGTACGCCGAACGCCTTGTCCGCGCCATCCTCACCGAGCACGCGCAGCACCCGGCCATCGTCGGCTTTCAGGTCGACAACGAACCCGGGTACCGGCTGATCCACAACGACGGGGCGTTCGAGGCGTTCGTCGCCGGCCTTCGGAGGACGTACGGATCGGTCGAGCGCCTCAACGAGGCGTGGGGCCTGACGTACTGGTCGCATCGCCTCTCGGACTGGGGCGACCTGTGGCGCCCCGATGGCAACACCACCCCGGCCTACGATCTCGCGTGGCGACGCTTCCAGGCCGGGTTGACGACGGACTTCATCGAGTGGCAGGCACGAATCGTGCGCGAGTACGTGTCGCCCGGCCAGTTCGTGACGTCCTGCCTGGCGGTCGGTCGCGCCGGGGTGCATCCGGCCCAGGTCGCGCGCCCGCTCGACGTGGTCGGGGTGAACATCTACTTTCCCATGCAGGACGCTCTGCGTCGGCCGCAGTCGGCCGACGCGTCCCAGTGGGGCAAGCCGTTCTGGGCCGACGCGCACGGCGTTTGGTCGGTCTTCCGCCAGCTGGACGTGTCGCGCGCGATCCGGCCGGAGCCGTTTCTCGTGACCGAGACGCACGCCACGAGTATCGGCGAGTCGCACGTGAACTACCCGCCGTTCGCGGGCCAGTTGCGCCAGATGGCCTGGACGATGATCGGCCGGGGTGCGCTCATGATCGAATACTGGCAATGGCACACCCTCGACTCGGGGCACGAGACGTACTGGGGCGGGATTCTCGGACACAGCCGATCTCCGGGTCGCGTCTACGCCGAGGTCGCCGCTATCGGCCGCGAGCTAGCGCAGGCCGGGCCGGAGCTGACCGGATTGCGGCCCGACGCCGACGTCGCGCTGGTGCATTCGCTGGAGAGCAAGTGGGCGCTGGAGTTCGCGCCGCCGCTCCCGCTCTCGGCTGGTGCCGGTGGCGCCGATGGCCACGGCGATCCGTCCTCCTACGACCGGATCTTCGACGCCTATTACCGTGCGCTGTTCGACGGCCGGTGGCAGCTCGACGTGGTCTTCGACGAGGATCTGCCTGACGTGCCCGCCGCCGTCGCCCGCTGGCCGGTGCTGGTTCTTCCCGCCGTCTACGTGGCCGATGACGCTCGGCTGTCCTGGTACGCCGACTACGCGGCGGCCGGCGGACACCTGGTGCTCGGTTTCCACCCCGGATACGTCGACCGCGAGGCTCGCGCCCGCACCGAGCTCGCTCCGGGACCGTTGCGCGCCGCGGCGGGTGTGTCGTTCGCCGAGTTCTCCACGATCGCCGGCACGGTGCCGATCCGCTCGGAGGTGCTGCCGTTGCCCGAGTTCGCGACGGCGCTCGGCTGGGCCGACGCGTTCGAGTTGGAAGGCGCGGAGACGCTCGCGTGGTACGACCATCCGCACCTGGGGCGCTGGCCGGCGATCACCACCCACCTGTACGGCGCCGGGCGGGTGACCTGCGTCGGCACCATGCCCGACCAGGGCGTCGGGGCCGCGCTGGCGCAGTGGCTGGCCGGCGACGGGCTCGTATCCGACGTGTGGGGTTGGCTGCCGGCGTCGGTCACGGTCAGCAGCGCTCGCACGCCGCAGGGACGCGCGTGGTTCTGCAACAACTGGGACTGGCACGAGGTGCGAGTGACCGTCCCGTTCCCGTCGATCGATCTCCTCTCCGGTGACGATCTCGCCGCCGGAAGTCCACTGGTGTTGGGGGCCTGGGGCACCCGGGTGCTCGTCGAGCACATCCCGACGCCCGATGTACGTCCAGTCAAGGAGAAGGGCCAATGAAGCTGCGTGAGGGGAACGGCCATCGTCGACTGCCGATGCTGGCGTTGATCGCCGCGATCGGTCTCGTCGCCGCCGCGTGCTCGAGCACGACGCCCAGGTCGACGGCCAGTACGGCGACCATCAGCGCGTCGACCAAGGGTTCGATCACGTTCTGGACGTGGGTCAAGGACATGGACAAGGAAGTCGCGCTGTTCAACCAGAAGTATCCGAACATCAAGGTGAACGTCGTCAATGCGGGACAGGGGAGCGCCGAGTACAAGAAGCTCCAGACCGCGCTCAAGGCCGGCAAGGGTGCGCCGGATGTCGCCCAGATCGAATACCAGTACGTCCCGACGTTCACCATCACCAACAGCCTGCTCGACCTCGCCCCCTACGGCGCCAGCGCACTCCAAGCCAAGTTCGTCGACTGGGCGTGGGGCCAGGTTTCGAAGGACGGCAAGGTATTCGCGATCCCGCAGGACACCGGACCGATGGGCATGCTGTACCGCCAGGACCTGTTCGACAAGTACGGGATCGCGGTGCCCAAGACGTGGGACGAGTTCGCGGCGGCGGCGAAGAAGCTGCACGAGAAGGATCCGAAGGTCTACCTCACCGACCTGCCGCCGAACGAGCCCGGCGCCTACGTCGGACTGGAATGGCAAGCGGGCGCGCGGCCGTTCGACGTGCAGAAGACCGACACCGTAGGCGTCTCGTTGAACGACGCCGCCGCCAAAAAGGTCTCGGCCTACTGGAGCGGTCTGGTCAAGGATGGCACGGTGGCCACCGATCCCGACTTCACCGACGCCTGGTATCAGGGGCTCGCGTCGGGTCGGTACGCGACGTGGCTGACGGCCGCCTGGGGGCCGCTCTTCCTGCAGGGCACGGCCAAGGCGACGGCGGGGAAGTGGCGGGTCGCACCTTTGCCGCAGTGGTCCGCGGGCGAGCCGGCCGCGGGCAACTGGGGCGGCTCGACGACCGCAGTCACCAAGCAGACCAAGCAACCCGCGGCCGCCGCCGCGTTCGCGATGTTCCTCAACAGTGATCCGCAGTCCGCAGCCTTGCTGAACAACGACCAGTCACTGTTCCCGGCGACCAAGGCGCTGCTGGACAACGCCGCGTTCCTCGGTCAGAAACTCGACTTCTACGGCGGTCAGGCGGTCAACCAGACCTTCGCCGACATCTCCTCGACCGTGGTGACGTCGTTCCAGTGGAGCCCGTTCCAGGACTATGTGTTCAGCGAGTTCAACGACACCGTGGGTACGGCGTTCACCAAGAAAGGCGACCTCGATGCGGCCCTGGATTCCTGGCAGGGCGCCGTCGTCAAGTACGCGAAGGACCAGGGGTTCACCGTTCCTTAGGAGGCCGTTGACCACTAACGCGACCGCACCACACGCTCCGAGGCTGGAGGCATTGATGGCGAGTTCGGCGGACACGCTGGTAGCGGCATCGCCCGCTGCCGTACCGCCCCGCCGCACTGGGCCCGCGCGGAAGGCCCGCCGTGGCCGCGCGGGCTACGTGTTCGTCGCCCCGTTCCTCATCCTCTTCGCCGGAGCCTTCATCGCGCCGCTGGCCTACGCGGCCTATACCAGCCTGTTCCGAACCAGGCTGGTCGGAGGCACGGTCTTCGCCGGGCTGCAGAACTACCGCGAGGTCCTGCACGACTCGGCATTTCGCGACGGCGTGCTGCGCATGGCTCGGTTCCTGGTCACCCAGGTGCCCATCATGCTGGTGCTCGCTGTCGCGTTCGCCCTGGCCATCGACAGCGGTCGGCTCTGGGCACCTCGCTTCGTACGGCTGTCGATCTTCTTGCCGTACGCCGTGCCCAGTGCCGTCGCCGCGCTGATGTGGGGCTACCTGTACGGGCCGAGCTTCGGCCCGATCACGCAAGTGGCCGACAACCTCGGAGTGACCGCGCCCAACCTGCTGAGCGGGGGATGGATGTTGCCGTCCATCGCCAACATCGTGACGTGGGAGTTCGTAGGCTACAACATGATCATCTTCTACGCGGTGCTGCGGGCGATTCCAGCCGAGCTGTACGAGGCTGCGGCAGTGGACGGCGCCGGCCCCGTGCGCGTCGCCGTCCACATCAAGCTTCCGGCGTTGCGGCCGGCCCTGGGATTGACCGCGATCTTCTCCATCATCGGGACGTTCCAGCTCTTCACCGAGCCGTCGATCATGAGCACCGTCGCGCCCAACGTCATCAACCGGTCGTACACCCCCAGCCTGTACGCCTACAACCTCGCGTTCACCGATCAGCGGTTGAACTACGCCGCGGCGCTCTCCTTCGCCATGGGCGCGGTCATCGTCATCGTGACGGCCGCGTTCGTGCTGGTCTTCAGCAGAAGACGAGCGCGCGCATGAGGCCGGCCGCCACGATGTCCGCCCAGCGCCCCGCCGCGCCCACCGTACGCATCAATCTCATGGCAATGCTGCGTCGACGCAGCGTGCCACTCACCATCGCCATGTTCGTGTGTGTCGCCTACTTCCTGCTGCCCCTCGTGTGGCTTGCCGTCGCCTCGACCAAGAGCGACAGCGGGCTGTTCAACACGTTCGGCTACTCGGTGCAGACTCGCGACTTCCAGCTCTGGCACAACATCCGACAGGTCTTCAGCTACGGCGACGGCCAATTCGTGCGCTGGCTGGTGAACACGGTCTTCTACGCCATCGCGAGCGCGGGTGGGGCCGCGGCCCTGGCGACCGCCGGCGGCTACGGCTTCGCCAAGTTCGACTTCGTGGGCAAGCGGGCCGCGTTCGCGGTGGTCGTCGTCTCGATCATGGTCCCCGGCATCGCCCTGACGATCCCCAGCTACCTGCTGTTCGCCAAGGTGGGCATCGTCAACACGCCGCTGTCGATCATCTTGCCGTCTCTCGTCAGCCCCTTCGGCATTTACCTGATGCGGGTGTACGCGGCGGACGCGATCGACGACTCGCTGCTGGAGGCGGCGCGCATCGACGGCGCGGGCGAGGTGCGCATCTTCTTCCAGATCGCCCTACGCCTGCTCTCGCCCGGCGTCGTGACGGTGGTCCTGTTCACCCTCGTCGCTACCTGGAACAACTACTTCCTCCCGTTCATCATGCTGAATGATCCGAACCTGTTCCCGGTAACCGTGGGACTCGCTCAGTGGAATGCCCAGGCGTCCGGCGGCGGGGGCGCCGAGGCGGTGTTCTCCCTCGTCATCACGGGTTCGTTGATCTCCGTCCTTCCCCTGGCGGTGGCGTTCCTGCTTCTGCAGCGGTACTGGCAGAGCGGGCTGTCGGCGGGGTCCGTCAAGACCTAATCACGACCTAGCTACGTCCTAGTCACAACCTGAGGAGGCACCATGCGGAAATGTGCTGCCCTGATCGTCAGCCTGGCTGTGGTTCTCGGCGCCGCGGTCGCCTTCGCGGGGCCGGCCGCGGCGGCGGGACCTACGTACTACGTCAGCACGTCCGGTAGTGACAGCAACAACGGAACGTCCACGTCGACACCGTGGAAGACGATCACCAAGGTCAACGCGGCCGCGCTCGGTACGGGCGGCGCCACGATCCGTTTCAACGGCGGCCAGAACTTCAGCGGTTGCCTCGTGTTCGACGCCGGCGAGGGCGGAACGTCGAGCAGCCCCATCGTGATCAACAGCTACGGGACCGGCCGCGCGACGGTCACGTGCAACACTGCCGGCGCGTCGGCCGTCTGGATCCACAACACCGGCGGCTTCTCGATCAGCAACCTCAACCTGGTGAACACCCGTGGCACGAAGGGCGGTTACTACGGCATCGAGATGGCCAACGACCTGACCGGCGGGGTGAAGAAGACGTATTTCCGCTTCGACAGCCTGGACATCTCGAGCTTCTCCGTCGCCGGGATCGCCTTGCACGCCGAGCCCTCGGACCAGAATCCCGCGACCGGATTCAGCGACGTCCGCATCACCAACGTGGCCGCGCACGGGAACCGTGACGCCGGCATCGAGTCCTGGAGCAACCGTGACGTGACGACCGCACCGACGTCGTACAACTTCGATTCGATCTACGTCGGCTCGTCATCCGCGTACGCCAACGCCGGCATCCCCGGCAAGGGCAACAACTCCGGTAACGGCATCTCGTTCGGTGAGGCCTCGAACGTGACGATCGAGTACTGCTCGGCGCACGACAACGGAACCAGCAACGACCACATCGGCGGCGGACCGGTCGGCATCTGGGTGTACCAGACCACCAACGCGCTGATTCAGTTCAACGAGTCCTACAACAACAGTCGGGGCTCGGGCGATTCGGACGGCGGCGGCTTCGACCTGGACGGTGGGGTGAGCAACAGCACCGTCCAGTACAACTACAGCCACAACAACGACGGCGCGGGCGTGCTCGTCTTCCAGTACGCCGGCGGACGCGAGCTGCAGAACAACACCGTGCGCTACAACGTCAGCGTCAACGACGCGCGCAAGGGCAACTACGGCTCGATCTCGACCGGGTCGAACTGGCCGGGACACCCGGCGTCGAACGTGAAGATCTACGGCAACACGATCTACCTGAACGCAACGACCGTCGATTCGAGTGCGGTGCAGTCCGGCCTGCGATTCTGGAACGGCGGCAGCGCGATCAAGGTCTACAACAACATCGTCTACACCACCGGCGGCGCCGTGCGACTCGTCAGCCAGGAGCGCGACAACCCCGGTCTGGTACTCGACTACAACGACTACTGGGCCAACGGCAACGCGACGACGCTGTTCGTCTGGAACGGCGGCGTTCCCCAGTACACGGAGGGGGGCGCGACGATCTACACCTCCTTCGCCGCGTTCCAGGCGGGAACGGGGCAGGAGGCGCACGGGCTGTTCGCGAACCCGTTGCTCACGACGCCGGGCGCCATGCCGACGCTCACCCCGACGACGCTCACCTCGCTCAGCGGCTACCGGTTGGCGGCGTCATCGCCGGTACCCGATACCGGAGTGACCCTGTCGTCGGTCGGCATCAGCGCCGGTACGCGTGACTTCTACGGTGACGCAATCCCAGCCGGAGCTGGATTCTCGATGGGCGCGCACGACCGCTGACCGGTGCCCTCAAGCGTCGATCAGCGGTCGGGCCGGCCCGGCGAACAGTGGCAGGTCGAGCGGCGACACGAGCCCGGGTGCGGCCGCGCACACCGCGGGGATGGCGTTGACGAGACGCATCGCCGTGGCGATGATCCCGCCTTCGGTGTGGTCGCCGCTGGGTCCATGGAGCTCGATCTCGCAGGTGTAGGCCGGCGTTCCGCGCACCTCGACGCGATAGCCGGAACGGTTTCCCGACAGCGCCGGCCAATGCGGGCCGATGTCGCCCCGTAAGCGATTGACGTGCGCGGCGACGACTCGCACGACGCCGCGCTCGAGGGCACGTACTTCGAACCATACGCCGGCGCATGTTCCTTTCTCGATCAGGCCCATCGCAGTATCGAAGGTGTCGGGGGCCGGCAGACGCTCATGGTCGACGTGCAGTTCGTCGATCGATGCGCCGATGGCCCGTCCGATCATCTGGCACATGCCGCCCCAACCGCCCTCGATCGCTCCCGAGGTGAAGGGGCGAGCGTCGACGTCGAGCGGGCGGCCGAAGCCGAAGACCGCGCCGGTGAGGTCGGGGTCCGGGTAGGTCGAGTAGTCCATGATCTCGGTGACGTGGATCGAGTCGACCCACTCGGACGCCCCGGCGAGAGCGACCGGGAGCACGTCACCCGACCAGCCCGGGTCGATGCCGGACGTGAATAGCGTGGAACCGCCGTCGTGGCACGCCTTCTCCAGCGGGTCGCGAACCGATGCCGGAATGGACGGCGGATCGACGAGGAACACCAGCGCGGTATTGACGACGTTCTTGCCCGCCGCCAGACACCGGGCGAGGTCGTCCAGCGTCTGCGTGGGCTGCGACTCGCCTTGCCCCATGTAGGAGACGCAGTCGGCGTCCGAGGCAAGGAGCGCGTCGACGTCGTCCGTCGCGATGACTCCGGTCGGAGTCGTGAGGCCGCACAGGTCGGCGGCGTCGCGTCCGATCTTGTCGCGGGACCAGGCGTGTACGCCCACCAGCTCGAGGTCGGGCCGCTCGATGATGGCGCGCAGGGCGTGCCGGCCGGCGTTCCCAGTACCCCACTGGATCACCTTCGTCGGCCCGTCCGGCGTCATCGGCGCAACCCCCGGTGTGATCGGCGGCGCCTCAGCCGGCGCCCGTTCGACGACAGTATCATAATGTATACAGTGTGCTGCGCTGCGCCGACCGAAAGCTGCTTGCCTAGTGAGCCGGCATACCGCATCCTGGGTTGTTCGCCTTCCCTACTCCGAGCTGACGAAACGATGACGACTGTTCATGACGACGCTGCCCTGGGCGGCGCACTGGTCGACCTGCGCAACGAATCGCGCCAGGTCCGAGAGGCGCTGTCCGCGTTGGGGCGGCTGCTCGGCGCGGCGCTGATCGATCCGCCGCGGAATCTGGCGTCGTTCGTCGCCGAGCATCTCGACACGTCGAGTGTCGGAGTCTCGGTGGTGACGTCCGCCCTCCGGGGTATCGATGCGGCGTTGGTGCACGTTGCGGTCGCGCGGCTGCTCGAATCGGCTTCCGATGCCGTCCTGACCGACGATCTCGGTAACGGCGCACCGGGCTATGAACTGGTGACGGTTGACGTCGACACCCAGGTCGCTGCTCCGGACGATCTCGCGGCGTACATCCCGGCCGGCCCGGTGTTCGAGTTCGACACGGTGCTCGTGCTCACCTGGGAACATCAGCGGGAGCAGATCGCCCTGCACGTGCGGCGCGAGGATGCCGAACGCGCTCGGGCGGCGCTCAGCGCCTTGGTCGAGCGGGCGCGTACGACCGACAACTTCTACCGCGGCAAGACGCTGCAGGTGACGGCCGACGATCACAGTGTCGAGCTGGTCCCGGTCGGCCCGAGCACGGCGACCCGGGCTGACGTCGTCCACAGCCCGCAGGTGTGGAGCGAGATCGACGCCACGATCGGCGGACTGGCCCGCAACGGTCAGCTGTTGGCCGCGGCGGGCTTGGGTGCGGCCCGGGGGATTCTCGTGGCCGGGCTGCCCGGCGTCGGTAAGACGGCGTTGTGCCGCGTGATCGCTGCCGAGCTTCCGGCGGAGACCACCGTCCTGCTCGTCGACGCGACCACGTCGGCGCGCGGTCTCGGGCGAATCTACGAGTCGCTGGCCAGCCTCGCCCCGGCGGCGGTGTTCCTCGACGACATCGACCTGTTGGCCGGCGATCGGCGCAACGGCACGGGCGGACCGACCCTGCGCGAGTTCCTCACTCACCTCGACGGCTTCACGCCGGCGGCGGCTGTGGTGACTGTTGCGACCACGAACGTGACCGAGACGATCGACCCGGCGCTCCTGCGGCCCGGACGTTTCGACTCGGTGATCGAGATCGGCGCGCCCGGGTACGCGGCTCGGGAGCAGATCCTGCGGCGCTACCTGCGCGCGCTCGGCGACTTCGAGCTGACCAGGGTCGCGACCGCCACCGACGGCGCCACCGGTGCGGACCTGCGGGAGATCGTCCGCCGCGCGGTGCTCGAGCGGGGTGCAGCCGTCACGTCCGAGGATCTGTTCGACGTGGCCGCGTCCGGACGGTGGCGGGCACAGGGTCGGAGCGGCCAGTATCTGTAGCCCGCGCCGCGACGAGGGGCGGCGGTGGGTGTAGCCATCGTCGCTTAATTAGACCAGTAGCCGGTCTAAAGAAGGTCTTGACGACATTGAATCGGTGAATCTAGCGTGCCGAGTAGGTCATTACGCCGAGGTTTCGATCCTGATCGGCTCTAATTGGCTTGCTGCCTACGTCACCGCGGCCGCTGGAACCAGCTCTAGGAGGGCGCATGCCCCACGTAAGACTGCTCGTCGCCGCGGGCGCGGTCGCGACCGGACTGATCGTCTCGACGCTGTCCGCGACCGCGAACACCGCGCCGGCGCCGACCGTGACTGGCGATGCCCGGGTCGATCGCCTGCTGGCCCGGATGACCCTCGACGAGAAGCTGACCCTGCTGGAGGGTACTGCGGATGCTTCGGCCGATCCCCAGTACCAGGCCGGCTACCTGCCGGGCATCCCGCGACTGGGCATCCCGCCGCTGACGCTGACCGACGGGCCGCCCGGAGTGGTGACCAAGCAGGACTCCACCGGCATGAGCGCGACCATGGGCGTCGCCGCGACCTTCAGCCGCGACGACGCGCGCCGCAACGGCGAGGTGATCGGTCGCGACGCCAAGGCACTCGGCCAGGACGTTGTGCTCGAGCCGTTCGTCAACATCGATCGCGACACGAGTTGGAGTCGGGGTTTCAACACGTTCGGCGAGGACCCGCTACTGACCGGTCAGGTCGGGGCTGCCGAGATCACCGGCATCCAGAGCCAGGGCACGATGGCGCAGGTCAAGCACTACATCGCCTACGACGGCGCCAACAACGTGAACGTCGACGAGCAGACGCTGCACGAGATCTACCTGGCGCCGTTCGCCGACGCGATCGACGCCGGCGTCTCGTCGGTCATGTGCTCGTACAACGTGATCAACAGCTACCAGGCGTGCGGCAACGGGCAGACACTTACAGCCATCCTGCGTAATGAGCTGGGCTTCAAGGGATTCGTGACGTCCGACTGGGGCGGCAACCACTCGACGTCCTACCTCAACGCCGGCCTGGACATGGAGATGCCCGGCAGCGCCTTCGGCGGCCTCCTGCCGCAGTACTTCAGTAAGACGGCATTGAAGACCGCGATCGCCAACGGGTCGATCCAGGTCTCGCGGGTGACCGAGGCGGCCGGCCGGATCCTCTACGAATACGACCGGTTCGGCCTGCTCGACGGGAAGGCTAAGCACCCGGCATCGAACCGCGCGGCCGACAGCCAAGTCGTGCAGCAGACGGGCGAGGATGCCGCGACCTTGCTGAAGAACGACGGCAACGCGCTTCCGTTGGACGGGCACTCGTCGACGGCCCTGATCGGCCCCGGCGCCGGCCAGACGATCGCCACGGACGGCGGTGGCGAGAAGTCGGGCGGCATAATTTCCGAGCAGGTGGGCACCTACCAGGTGCTGCGGCAGCAACCCGGCGCGCAGGTGAGCTATGCCGTCGGCGACGACATGACGGGCGCGGCCGTACCGGCGTCCGCTCTCTCGCACGACGGGCAGCCCGGGCTGCTGCGCACCAACCGCGACACCGGCGCCACGAACACCGACGCGCAGCTCAGCTTCACCCACTCGACAAATACGGCCCTGCCGGTCGGGACGAACGACACCTGGACGGGGACGCTGAACGTTCCGGCGTCCGGAAGCTACTGGCTCAACATCCAGGCGCTCGGCGGCTCGGCCAACCTCACCCTCGACGGCAAGTCGCTGATCAACCTCGGCGGCTTCCTCACGCCGGCCCCGCGTTACGGACGCGTGCACCCAGCTGACGGCAACGGCCCCCTGCCCACGACCGACGGGCTGGCCAACGGCCGCACGCTGATCAGCCTGTCCGCCGGTGCCCACACGCTGTCGGTGGCCGAGACCGCTGACATCTCCGGATCGCCGGTCGAGGTCCGCCTCGCCTGGGTGACGCCGGCCCAGCAGCAGGCCACCCACGACGCCGCGGTCGCGGCGGCGAAGTCGGCGAAGACGGCTGTGGTGTTCGCCTGGGCGGATGGTGGAAACGACCTGTCCCAGCCGCTGCCGGAAGGGCAGGACGCCCTGATCGACGACATCACGGCGGTCAACCCCAACACGGTGATCGTGCTCAACACCAGCCAGCCGGTCGCGATGCCGTGGTTGTCCAGGGTCAAGGCCGTCCTGCAGATGTGGTACCCCGGCGACCGTGGTGGCTACGCGACCGCGAATGTCCTGAGCGGCAAGGTGAATCCCGGTGGCAAGCTGCCGTTCACCTGGCCGGCGTCGATCGATCAGGAAGTGGCCCACCAGGCGGCGCATCCTGAGCGCTCGTCCAACGGAATCGACAGCACCGGCAAGCCGTGTGCGCCGAGCGCCGGCGGTCCGTTCACGGATCCCTCCTGCGTCACCACGTATTCCGAAGGCATCAATGTCGGCTACCGGTTCTACGACGCGACGAACGCGACGCCGCTGTTCCCGTTCGGATACGGGCTGTCCTACACCTCGTTCAGCTACTCCGGTCTGCGAACCGCGCCGGCGCCCGACGGCGGGCTGACCGTCAGCTTCCAGGCCCGCAACACCGGGCCCGCTGCCGGCGACGCGGTGCCGCAGGTCTACCTCGGCGCTCCGGCGACCAAGCCGGCCGGCGTGCAGTTCGCGGCCAAGGCGCTCGTCGGCTACACCCGCGTGCACCTCGGCGCCGGACAGGCCAGGACCGTGTCGGTGCACGTGCCGAAGCGACAGTTGCAGTACTGGTCGACCACGGCGGACTGGACGACGGCAATCGGCAGTCGGACGCTCTACGTCAGCGCGTCCGAGCGGACTGACGTACTGCAGCGTACGGTCACGATTGCGAGGTAGGCCGCCCCGTACCCTGCCTGGGTGGTGTCAGACCGGATGAGCGCGCAGCTGCGACTCACCGAGCGGCGCGTGATCGCGGCGCTGGGTGGACGCGACCGGGCCAGCCGCATCGAGCTGGCCCGGCTGACCGGGCTGCCGCGGACGACGGTGACCGCCGCCGTGGCCAGTCTGGTGCGCCGCGGACTGCTGGTCGAGCACGAGGACCCGGGTGGCGGTCCGCGGCCGGTCGGGCGTCCGGCGAGCGTGGTCCGACTGGCTGATCCGACCGGGCCGGTCGCCGTGATTGTGTTCGGGCACTCGGCGGCGAGCGTCGGGGTATGTGACTACACCGGCACCGTGCTGGCCCGGCGTCCGATCGAGGGTGCGCGCACCGAGGATCTGGGCGCGGTGCTGGCCGCGGCGAAGGCGACGATCGACGGTCTCGCCGGCGCCCGGCCGTCGATCGGCGTGGTCGGCATACCGCTGCCGTTCCAACGTGGGCGCGGTGCGCTGCCCGTCCGTCGGCTCACGCCGAGCATGCTGGCGACGTTCCCGAACCTGCAGCCGCTGCCCGAGTGGTTGCTGACCGACCCGTCGCGCGCGTTCGCCGAGGCGCTCGGCATCCCGGTCATCGCCGAGAACGACGCCAACCTGGCCGCGCTCGGCGAAACGATCTCCGGCGCTGGACGCGGCCACCGCGGGGTGGTGTGCGTGACCGTGAAGGACGGCATCGGCGCGGGCCTCGTCCTCGACGGACGGCTGCACCGCGGCGCTACCGGGCTGGCCGGCGAAATCGCGCACGTCAGCGTCCGCGACGACGGTCCGCTGTGCCTGTGCGGCAACCGGGGTTGCCTGGCGACCGTCTACCGCAACGGTCCGCAGCTGATCGACGAGATCCAAACGGCGTACGGCTTGTCGATCACGTTCGAGGACCTGCAGTCGCTCGCGGCGCACGGCGACACCGGCGTACGGCGCATCCTCACCGACCTCGGCCGCACGATCGGTCGTCCGCTCGCCGACCTGGCCGTACTGCTCAACCCGGACGCGATCGTCATCGACGGCGCCCTCGGTGCGGCTGCTCGCTACGTGGTCGACGGTGTGCGCGAGGCCGTCGACCGGCACACGTCGCCGATGATCAGCGAGGCGCTGGCCGTGCGGCCCGGCACGCTGGGCGACAATGCGCAGCTGCTCGGCGCCGTCGCGCTCGCCCGCGAACGTCACCACGAGGAGCTTCTGGGGGACGACCATGACTGACCTGTTCGGCGTGGATCTGCCGATCGTGGCCGCGCCGATGGCGGGCGGGCCGTCCGGGACTGGGCTCGTCGCCGCGGTTACCCGCGCGGGTGGGTTCGGCTTCCTGGCCGCCGGGTACAAGCAGCCGGCCGCCGTGGCGGCCGAGATGGCCGACCTGCGAGCCGCGGGCATCCCGTTCGGCGTGAACGTGTTCGTGCCGAGCGGCTCGCCGCTCGCTGAAGCGGAATTCCGCCGATACGCCCGGACGATCGCCGGCGAGGGCGCGCCGTACGGGCTCGATCTGGCTGGTGCTTCGCTCGTATCGGACGACGACCACTGGGCGGCCAAGATCGACCTGCTCCTAGCGGATCCGGTGCCGGTGGTCAGCTTCACGTTCGGGGTGCCGTCGCCGGACGTCGTTGCCGCGCTGCACCGGGCCGGCAGCCGGGTGCTCGTCACGGTCACGTCTTCGGACGAGGCCGCGGCCGCAGCCGCGGGTGACGTCGACGGGCTCATCGTGCAGAGCACCGACGCCGGCGCGCACAGCGGCACACACGACCCGGAACGCCACCTGGTCGAAACCCGGCTGTACGACCTCGTCCGTCAGATTCGCGGCACGATCGACCGGCCGCTGATCGCCGCGGGCGGGCTGGCGAGGTCGGAGCAGGTCCGCGAGTCGATGCAGGTCGGCGCGGTCGCTGTGATGGTCGGCACCGCGTTGCTGCGCACGGACGAGAGTGGCGCCAGCCAGCTGCACAAGGACGCGCTCGCTGATCCGGCGCAGGCCCGCACGGTGATCACCCGAGCATTCACCGGGCGACCGGCGCGCGGCCTGCTCAACGGATTCATCGAGCGCAACGAGGCGTTCGCGCCGGTGGGCTACCCGGCAATCCACCATCTGACCCGGCCCCTACGCGCGGCGGCGACTCAGGCCGGCGACGCCGAGCGGGTGAGCCTCTGGGCCGGCACCGGGCACCGATACGCCCGCACCGGCCCGGCGGCCGACGTGATCGCTGACCTTACAGCCCTGCTGTAGACGTTCGACGCCGCGGGTCGATTTCCCAGGCTGGGTCGTCTCTCACAGCCGCGGGTCGACCGGTTCGGACTCCAGCGCCAGCACTGCGAACACGCACTCGTGCACCCGCCACAGCGGCTCGCCCCGAGCGACCCGGTCGAGTGCCTCCAGACCCAGCGCGTACTCGCGCAGCGCCAGTGACCGTTTGTGGGCCAGGTTGCGCTGCCGGAGTCGGTCGAGGTTGGCTGCTTCGGTGTAGTCGGGGCCGTAGATGATGCGCAGGTACTCGCGTCCGCGCACCTTCAGCCCGGGCTGCACCACGCCCTTCGCGCCGCGCACCAGGTTCGCGGCCGGCTTGACCACCATGCCCTCGCCGCCGGCCGCGGTCAGCTCCTCCCACCACGCAGTGGCAGCGGCTACCGACGACGGGTCGGTCGTGTCGACGAACTGGCGCCGAGTCGGTGCGATCAGCTCGGCGTCCTGCGCCACGAGGCGATCGGCGATCTCGAGGTGCCAGATGTGCGGGCGGTCGTGGTGCGCGGATCCTTCGGATGCCAGCAGCTGGAACGGCGCCAGCCGCACGCCGTCGAGGCCGTCCGTCTCCCAGCAGTATCGGCGATAGGCCGCGGTGAACGCCTCGGCGTTGGCTCGCCGGGCCGAGGTGCGCGCCAGTAGCTCGCCGACGTCGCGCCCGGCACCGGCCGCCTGCTCCAGAGCCGCCACCGCCGCCGGAAGCGACGACCGGGCGGCGGCGCCCACGGCGGCGTATTGGTCGCGCAGCAACTGCTCGGCCTTGACACTCCACGGCAGCAACTCGGCGTCGAGCAGCAACCACGACGTGGCGAGCTCGTCGAACAGCCCGGCCTTCTCCGCCGCGACGCGAACCCGCTCGACGAGCTGGGCGGTGAGGGTCGGCTCGAAGAACGGCCGGCCAGTGCGCGTCCACAACGCCCCGAACGCGTCACCCGGCGCGCCGAACCGCACCCTCGCTTCGTCGAGTGACCGGGTAACCAGCAGCACGGAGCGCGAGCCCATGTGCTTCTCCTCGCACACCACCGCGTCCACCCCGTCTCTGCGATACGCGTCGAACGCCTGCTCGGGATGCTCGAGTAGATCCGGATGGGTCGAGGTCGCCACCGGGCTCATCGTCGGCGGGAGGTAGAGCAGCCACCGCGGATCGATCGCGAACCGGCTCATCACTTCGAGCGCGGCCGCGGCATTCTCGGCCCGCACGCCGATCCGCTTCTGGTACGCGGTCTCGAGCACCCGGCTGCCGGCGACGTCGCCGATGTCGAGCACGTCCGGCTCCCGACGCGATACGAGAGGGGCGGCGTCGGAGTTCACCGGGAACGGCCGGGCCGGCTCGTAGTACACCTTTGCCGCCGGGACGGAGACGATCTCGCGCTCCGGATAGCGCAACGCGGTGAGGCGTCCGCCGAAGACGCAGCCCGTGTCGAGGCAGAGGGTGTTGTTGACCCACTCAGGCCTGGGCACCGGAGTATGCCCGTACAGCACCATCGCCCGGCCGCGGTACTCGTTCGCCCAGGGGTAGCGCACCGGCAGCCCGTATTCGTCGGTCTCGCCCGTGGTCTGACCGTAGAGGCAGAACTCGCGCACCCGGCCGGACGCGCGGCCCTGGTAGCGCTCGATCAGCCCGGCGTGCGACACGACCAGCTGGCCACCGTCGAGCACGTAGTGGCTGATCAGCCCGTCGACGAACGTCTCGACCTGTGCGCGGAACTCGGCCGGCTCGGCCTCGAGCTGCGCCAGCGACTCAGCCAACCCGTGCGATGCCCGGACGTTGCGGCCACGCATCGCCCGCAGCAGCTTGTTCTCGTGGTTACCCGGCACGCAGAACGCGTCGCCGGCGGCGACCATGCCCATAACGAGGCGCAGCACGCCAGGGGTATCCGGACCCCGGTCGACCAGGTCACCGAGCAGGATCACCCGGCGTTCGCCGTGGTGAGCGCCGACGGGCCGCCCAGCGTCGTCACGCTCGATCGTGTAACCGAGCTCGCCGAGCAATGCCTCCAGCTCGGCCCGGCAACCGTGGATGTCGCCGATCACGTCGAACGGTCCGGTCTCGTCGCGCAGGTCGTTGTACAGCCGGGTCCGCGTGATCGACACATTGGCGACGTCACCGTCGCGCAGCACGTGCACGCCGCGAAATCCCTCGCGCTGCAGCGCCTTCATGCTCCGGCGCAATTGGCCCTGCTGGCGGCGGATCACGTGCGCGCCGAAGTCACGGTCGGGCCGGGCCGCGTTGCGTTCGACGCAGACGCGCTCGGGGACATCGAGCACAATCGCGACCGGCAGCACGTCGTGCTCACGGGCGAGTTCCACCAACGAGCGCCGCGCATCGGGCTGGACGTTCGTCGCGTCGACGACAGTCAGCCGCCCAGCGGCCAGCCGCTTGCCGACGATGTAGTGCAGCAGCTCGAACGCCTCAGGCGTCGCGGTCTGGTCGTTCTCGTCGTCGGCGACCAGCCCCCGGCAGAAGTCGGAGGAGATGACCTCGGTGGACTTGAAGTGGGCGCGCCCGAACGTCGACTTGCCGGAGCCGGATGCACCGATAAGTACAACCAGGCTGAGTTCTGGGATCTCGATGTTCACTTGCTGAACACCGCCAGCTGCGTCGGCGGGCCGAAGTCGGGGTCATCCATGCCGACCGGCAGGTACCGCACCCTGTACTTGTGTTCGCCGGCCACGCGGTCGGCCCAGCTCCGGAATTCGGCCCGCGTCCACTCGAAACGGTGATCGCGATGGCGCATCACCCCGGCCGGCAGCGTTTCGAATCGCACGTTGTGCTCGGCGTTCGGCGTCGTGACGATGACCGTGGTCGGCGCCGCGTGCCCGAACACGGCGTGTTCGAGCGCGCCCAGGCGCGGCGGGTCGACGTGTTCGATCACCTCCATCAGCACGGCGGCGTCCAGACCTTCCAGACGCGAGTCGCGATACGTCAGCGACGACTGGAACAGCTCCAACCGCGGCTCCGCCGTCCGGTCGACGCGCAGCTTGCGGGCGGCGATCTGCAACGCTCGGGCTGAGACGTCCACTGCTAGGACGTGGTCGATCTCGCGGTCGGCGAGCAGATCGCGCACGAGCGCTCCCTCGCCGCAGCCCAGGTCTCCGACCCGGCGCGCACCCGCGGCGCGGACGACCGCCACCACGGCGCCGCGCCGCTGCTCGGCCAACGGCACCGGGCGATCGGGCGCGTCCAGGTCGGCCGCGCCCTCAGGGGCGTTGTCCAGTTCCTCGGGCTCGGCGTCGTCGACCTCGGCCAGCCGGGCCAGCGCCGACTGGGTGAGCTCGCGCTGATGCGCAAGGTAGCGCCGCGTGATGAGTGTCTTCTCCGGGTGCTTCGCGAGCCACTCGCCACCGGCCCGGATGAGCTTGTCGATCTCGTCGTTGCTCACCCAGTAGTGCTTGGCGTCGTCGAGCACGGGCAGCAACACGTAGAGGTGGTTGAGGGCGTCGGCGAGGCGCAGCTCACCGGTGAGATATAGGTCGAGGTAGCGCGAGTCGCCCCATCGCGGCAACTCCGGATCGAGCGGCACGACCGTCGCATCCACCGTCCAGCCGAGGGGCTCGAACACGCGGCGCACCAGGTCGGCGCCGCTCGCGCAGGGCAGCGCCGGCACGTGGATCTGCAGTGGCAGCGGCGATTCGGCCAGCTCGGGCCGGGCATTGCACCGTCCGGCGAGGGCGCTGCGGTAGACGTCCTTGAGCGTCATCGCGAGCATGCTCGACGCGGAGTAGGGCCGATCGTTCACGTACTGCCCGAGGGCGAACCCTTCGCCGGACGGGCCCTTGCGGCCGCGGACCAGGGCGATCGGGTCGACCTCGAGCAGCAGGGCCGCCGTGCAGCGCTCCGACGTCGCTTCGGGGTAGAACACGTGGGCCTGACCCACCGACACGTCGAACGACTGCACCCGATCCGGATGCTTGTGCAACAGGAAGCCGAGGTCGGTGGCCGGAGCCCGGGTCGTCGTGACGGTGATCAGCACGATCGCTGATTCTTGCCGACGCGGGGGTCCGCCGTCGCATGGATTGCGGGTTATCCGGTCAGGCGGTGGCCGGTGGTGACGTCGATGTGGCCGGGGATGTCGTCGTGGCGGTCGCCGACGGTGGAGTGGCCGGCCGGTTCGATCACCATGATCGAGGCGCCGGCTGGTGACACCGGCCTGTGCTCGATGCCGCGGGGGACGACGTAGACGGAGTTCTTCGGTAGGACGACCGAGCGCTCGGCGCCGTTCTCGCGCAACTCGATCGTCAATTCGCCGTCGAGCACCATGAAGAACTCGTCCGTATCGGTATGGACATGCCAGATGTACTCGCCGGCGACCTTGGTGATGCGCACGTCGTAGTCGTTCACGCGGGCGGCGATTCGCGGGCTCCACAGCTCGTCGAACGTCGCCAGCGCGGAGGTCAGATCGATGGGTTGGCTCACGGTGACAATCGTGCCGCTGGCGGCCGCACCGGGTAAGTGCTAGGAATCGCGCATGTCGCAAGGATCCTCGCACCGGGTCGTGGTGATCGTCGACGAGGGCTCGAATCCGTTCGAGCTGGGCGTCGCGACCGAGCTGTTCGGCCTGCGCCGGCCCGAGCTGCAGCGACCTTGGTACGACTTCACGCTGTGCACGGCCGAGCCGGTGGTGCGGATGCACGGCGGGCTGTTCACATTGTCGGAGGTCGCCGGACTGGACGCGGTCGACGCCGCTGACACGGTCATCGTGCCCAACCGGCCGGATCCCGATGTCGCGGCGGCGCCAGCACCGGCGATCGTGGCGGCGATCCGTCGGGCGGCGGATCGCGGGGCTCGGTTGGTGAGCTTCTGCACGGGCACATTCACCCTGGCCGCCGCCGGAGTCCTGAACGGTCGCCGGGCAACAACGCACTGGCGCTGGGCGGAGCTGTTCGCCGCCCGCTACCCGGCCGTCGATCTGCAGCCCGACGTGTTGTTCGTCGACGACGGCGATGTGCTCAGCGCCGCCGGCAGTGCCGCCGCCCTGGACCTCGGCCTCTACCTCATCCGTCGCGACCACGGCGCCGAGATCGCGAACGCGGTCAGTCGACGGCTCGTCTTCGCCGCCCACCGCGACGGCGGCCAGCGCCAGTTCGTCGAGCGCCCCGTCCCGTCCGTACCCGACGCCTCGCTCGCGCCGTTGCTCGATTGGGCCCGCGATCGGCTGACCGAGCCGCTCACCGTGGCCGACCTGGCGGCGCGCGGAGCGGTCAGTCCGGCGACGTTGCATCGCCGGTTTCGCGCCGAGCTCGGGACCACGCCGCTGTCCTGGCTGACCGCAGAACGGGTCTCGTTGGCGTGCCGGCTCATCGAACACGGCGAACGGCGCCTCGATGCCGTCGCCCGGGCCAGCGGCCTCGGCACCGCGGCGAACCTGCGCGCGCAGCTACACCGCCACGCCGGCCTGAGCCCGTCGGCCTATCGCGACCGCTTCGGACCACGGCTGCAGCCGGACGTCATCCGGTGATGCTGGGTTGCCCGGTCTCGAGATGGCCGACGAATCGCCGCATCCAGGACGGGTCGGAATCGGTGGTGATCGTGAAGTCGTACCAACCATGGGAGTACGCGGCGGCGTTGAAGAAGTCGGTGATCGTGCCTCCGGCCGGCACGCTGTAGGTCCACGGCCCGTCGCCGCGGTACTGGTTGGACGTGATCGTGAACGTCGCGGCCGACGCGCCGGTGTTCGACAGGGCGAAGTACACCGCGAGCTGGCCGGTCCCGGGCTCGACCGTGTACGAGCTACGGGCTTCGAGGTTCTTGCCCGCGGTGGTTGCGTTGCCGATGAACCGACGGAGGAAGCGATCGGGGCCGACCACGGACAGGTCGTAAGCGCCGTCGCCGTAGCCGCTGCCGATGTTGAAGAAGTCGAGCGTCGTGCCGTCGCCGGTCGATGCGCTGTACGGCGCGACGGTGTACTGCCACGGCCCGCCGGTGCGGTACGCGTTGGCGTAGACCGCGTAGTGCGCGGACCGGGTCGCCCGCACGCCGGTGTTGGTCATCCGGATCCAGGCCAGGATCTGGCTACCGGAGCCGAACTCGAGATGGTCGATGTTGGCGTTGGGCTGATACGGCAGCGCTCGCGCGGGTCGAGTGCCGGCTTCCTGAGTCGGCACGACGTTCGCCGCCGGAGCGGGATTGGGCAGAAGCGTGCAGGTGGATATCCCGATCACGGTCGACGTGTCGGGCAAGGACGGCAGGCCGAACGTCGGCGAGCCGAAGTCGAAGGCGCTGGTGAGATCGCCGCAGATGCTGCGCCGCCACGCGCTGATATTCGGACAGGTTGCCGGCGTGCCGAGCGCGGCCGTCCAAGTCTCGAGGAAGCGGATGACCGACGTGTGATCGAAGACCTCGGAGTTCACCCAGCCGCCCCGCGACCACGGCGACATCACGAGCAGCGGAACCCGGAAGCCGAGACCGACCGGGGTGCTGCCGATGAACTCGCCCGCCGTCCCGGCCGGCGGTACCGGGGGTGGAACGTGGTCGAAGAACCCGTCGTTCTCGTCGTAGTTGAGCAGCAGCACGGTCGAGTTGCCGACGTCGGGATCGGCGAACAGCGCGTTGAGCACCAGGTGGACGAAATGCATGCCGTCTTTGGGCGGGGCGTACGGATGCTCGGAGAATCCCTGGTTGGCGACCACCCACGACACCTTCGGCAGGGTCCCGCCGAGCACGTCGGCCCTGATGGCCGCGACGATGTCATCCGGGGTCGAACCGGTGACCTCGGGTACCGACGCCATGCCCCGGTCGTGCAGCGGGTTGCCCGGCGACGCGTTCGCGAACTGGGTGAAATACGCCAGGCCGTTGTCGCCGTAGTTGTCGTCGGCGTTCTGGTAGACCCGCCAGGAGACGCCGGCGTTCTGCAGCGCCTCGGCGTAGGTCGGCCACCGCAGTCCGGACTCGTCACCGCCGTCGCTGGCCGGCCCGCCCTGGGTGCCGGACGGGTCGATCATGCCGCTCCACAGGAAGGTGCGGTTGGGGCCGGTGGCCGACAGGATCGAGCAGAAGTACGAATCGCAGATCGTGTAGTTGTCGGCCAGCGCGTAGTGGAACGGGATGTCGTCGCGGTCGAGATAGCCCAGGGTGCGGACGTTGTGCTTGGCCGCCACCCAGGCATCCATCAGGCCGGCGTTCCAGGCGGAATGCTGCGTCGACCAGCCATGATCGAGCGAGCCGTCGCACTGGGCGAGCGTCTCGGGGGTCTGCCCCCACGCCGGCTCGGTATCGCTCAGCCGCCACGGATACTGCCGCGCGGAGCCGTTCGTCTGATTGAAGATCGAGTAGCCGCCGGACTGCAGGATCGTGGCGCGATCGGAGAAGCCTCGTACGCCCGACAGCCGGCCGAAGTAGTGGTCGAAGCTGCGGTTCTCCTGCATGAGGACCACGACGTGCTTGACGTCGGTGATGTTGCCAGCCAGTGCCACCGCCGATGTGCGCGCGGACGTGGCGGCGCTGGACCTGATCGCGGCCGGGGCGACGACCGTGCCCAACGCCGCGCCGGCCCCGATGGTGAGAAACTTCCGCCGAGACATGTTCATGGTGGACACCTTCGCGCCGGGTGATCGACGTCCCCCTACCTCGCGAGTGTGGCGGCTCGGGCATACCGGCGTAAAGGGCCAAGGCCGCGACGAACCGCTCAGCGGAACGCCGACCCGGGCCGGTCCTTGCTAGGGCCGCCGTTGCGAGCTGCGGCGCACGACGAGCTCAGCGGGCAGCACTATGCGATGCGGCTCGGACTCGTCGCCCTTGATGCGGGCCAGTAACAGTGTCGCTGCCCGGCGGCCGATGTCGTAGGTCGGCTGCTGCACGGCGGTGACCTGAGCGCGCTTGCCGAGCGCCCAGGTCACATCGTCGAAGCCGACGAAGGCCAGGTCGTCGGGGGCGTCGAGGTCCGCCTCGCTCAAAGCGTCCAACGCGCCGATGGTCATGAGGTTGTTCGACACGAACAGCCCGTCCGGGCGGCGACGCGATCGCAGCAATTCGCGCGTGGCCTCGTAGCCACCCTCGATGCGGAAGTCCCCGGGCACGATCAGTGACTCGTCGAGGGCTCGCCCAGCATCCTTCAGGGCAGCTGTATATCCGGCCAGCCGGTCGCGGGCGGTGGTCGTGACCGATGGGCCGGCCACGAACGCGATGCGCTTGCAACCCTGCTCGATGAGATGCGCCGTGGCGGCCCGTGACACGTCGCGGTTGTTGATGGTCACGCTGTCGCACTGCGAGCCACGGATGCGGCGGTCGATCGTCACGACCGGGATGTTGCGCTCGGTCAGCACGTCCAGCCGGGTTTGTGTGGACGACGCGGGAGAGAGGACGACGCCGGCCATCTGCTCGGCGGCGGCCACCTCGAGGTAGCGCGACTCCTTGTCGAGGTCCTCGTCGGCGTTGGCCAGCACGACCGAATAGCCGGCCTCCTGCGCGGCGTCCTCCATGCCGCGCACGAGCGCGGTGAAGAACGGGTTGGAGATGTCGGAGATGATGAGGCCCAGCACGAGCGTGGCCCGGGTGCGCAAGCTGCGCGCGGCGCCGTTGGGTCGGTAGCCGAGCTCGCTGACCGCAGCGAGCACCCGAGCTTTCAGGTCGGACCCGACGTCGGTGTTGCCGTTGAGCACCCGCGACACGGTCGCCGGCGAGACGCCGGCCGCGGCGGCGACGCTCTTGATCGTCGTCGGCATGGCGCCTCCTCGAAGCCTGATCGTCCCGCCGGAGTGTATGAGAAATCGATTCATCGGACACGCTACCCGACTCTTGACGGCGCGTGACGCAGATCTCTATGGTGCCTGTGAAACCGATTTCGAAATCGATTCCACAGCGTTGCGTGGACGTCACGGGAGCCGGTCCTCCCGCGCGTGGGGGTCAGCGACCCCGGCGACCTCATGCTCATCTACGGCACCACGATGTTCCTGGTTAATGTCACCGCCGCACCGCATACGTCGCCGTGGCTGTGGAGCACGGTCGGCGCCTATGACGGCACGTACAGCCTGGCTGCCGGGATGGCGACGTCGGGGGCGATCACGGCTTGGCTGTCCGAGCTGACGGGTGCCGGGTATGACGAGTTGACGACGGCAGCGGCCGGCGTCCCGGTCGGGGCCGACGGGTTGCTCATGCTGCCCTACTTCGCCGGCGAGCGGACGCCCTTGTTCGATCCTGATGCCCGTGGCGTAGTTGCCGGGCTGACCCTGCGGCACACTCGAGGACACCTGTATCGCGCCGCCCTGGAGGCGACCGCGTTCGGTGTACGGCACAACCTCTCGGCGATGCGCGACGCCGGCGGCGCGCAGACGCGCTTGGTCGCCGTTGGTGGTGGCACCACAAGCGGGCTGTGGACGCAGATCGTGTCGGACGTGATCGGGCGCCCGCAGGAACTTCCGGCGCACACGGTCGGGGCCGCGTACGGCGATGCCTTCCTCGCCGCGCTGGCCACCGGGCAGGCCGTCCCGTCCGACATCGCCTCGTGGAATCCGATCGCCACCGTGATCGAACCCGATCCGTCGGCCGGAACCGTCTACGACGAGCTGTACGCCCGCTACCGCGAGCTGTACGGCGCGACCGCCGACATCGTCCACGATCTCGCCGCTCGGCAGAGGTGATCGTTCCGCCGATCGTCCTACGATCTCGGCATGGAAGCTGCATTGAGTCGGACGGCGCGGTCGCTCGTCGATGACCCCAAGCACGGGGCGATGCCGGTGCTGCTACTCGCGTTGACGGTGCTCACCGGGGTCATCGACGCGGTGAGCATCCTGAGCCTCGGTCGGGTTTTCGTCGCGAACATGACGGGCAACGTGGTCTTCGTGGGCTTCGCGCTGGTCGGCATCCCGGGCTTCTCCCTGAGCGCATCGCTCTTCGCGCTGGTCGGATTCCTCGTGGGGGCGTTCGCCGCCGGGGCAATCGTCCCTCGGGTCGGCGGCAGTCGTGGCGCGCTTCTGCGCGGAACGGTGCTGGCCGAGTTGGTGATCGTCACCATCGCGATGATCATCGCGATCACCGCGGGCCGGCACGCCCATGACGCGGCGGTCGACGCGATGGCCGCGGTGTGCGCGCTGGCCATGGGAGTGCAGAACACGGTGGTCCGCCGACTCGCCGTCCCGGATCTCACGACGACGGTGCTCACCATGACGCTCACCGGGCTGGCCGCCGACGTCCCCGCCGGCGCCGAGGTGCCGGTTATCGTCCGGCGGGTGCTCGCGGTGTCGACGATGCTGGTCGGAGCGATCATCGGAGCGGTGCTCGTGCGCGATCACGGCGCGCAGGGCGGCCTGATCCTCGCGGTGGCGATCCTGGCCGCGGTCGCCGCGGCGTCGATGCTGCTCGGACGGCGACTAAGTTCCATCCAGTGACCGCTGGTGCGCCGCTGGCTACCGCTGATCGATCGGCTCGGTGGTCCAGCTGGCCAGCAGCCGGAGCGCCTGCTCGGACGGCGACCCCGGCTCGGCGGTGTGCAGCCCTAACGTCTGCTCAGGATCGTCCGTGGGAGTCAGTGCCTCGTAGCCCAACGTCATCTCGCCGACCACAGCGTGGTGGTAGTCCTTCGTGCCGTGCGAGTGTTGGTAGACGTCGTGCTCGGCCCACCAGCGACGAAAGTCCTTGTCCTGCAGGGAAAGTTCGCCGACGAGCTCGGCGAGCTGCGGATCGTGCGGGTAGCGCCCGGCGTACAGGTGCAGGTAGGCGACCTCGCTGCGGGCCGCCGCCGGCCAGTCGACGTAGAGCGTGCGCGCGGTCTCGTCGAGGAAGGTGAAGCGGGCCATGTTGCGGTCACGGGCCGGCAGCGCCTCGAAGTCGGTGTACAGGGCGCGCGCCAAGTGGTTGCTGGCCAGGACGTCCATGCGGCGACCCAGGACGAGTGCCGGGTTGTCGGTCAGGGAGTCCAGCATCCGGTGCAACCCGGGCCGCACCCGCTGCGGGGACATCGCGCGCTGTCTCGACCGGGACGGTTTGGCCACCGCGAACAAGTGGCCGCGCTCGACCTCGTCCAGGTGCAGGGCGCGGGCGATGGCGTCGAGCACCGTCTCCGAGACATTGATGTTGCGACCCCGTTCGAGGCGTACGTAGTAGTCGACGCTCACGCCGGCGAGCTGCGCGACCTCCTCTCGCCGCAGGCCCGGCACCCGGCGGGTACCCAGCTGGGCGGGTAGGCCGGCCTGCTCCGGGCTGATTCGGGCTCGGCGAGAGCGCAGGAACTCGCGCAGCTCGGTGTTGGCCGGACGATCGCTCACACCGTCAAGGTTAGGACGGCGACGCCGAGCGTGAGGGGGTCTGCCGGACCCCCGGTAGAAGGGGGCCTGGCTGCGGGGCCGTCGACCGCGGTTCGCTGGTCCTAGACCTGAGGAGGACACAATGAAGCACAGAATTCTGGGTGGTACCGGCATCTCGGTCAGCGAGTTCGCGTTCGGCGCGATGATGCTCGGTCCTTACGGCAACGCCGACCACGACGAGTCGATACGCATGGTCCACACCGCCCTGGACGCCGGCATCAACTTCGTCGATACCGCCGACGTCTACTCCCTGGGCGAATCCGAGCAGATCGTCGGGAAGGCGCTCAAGGGGCGGCGCGACGAAGTCGTGCTCGCCACGAAGTTCGGCTGGACCGTGGGCCAGGAGGCGAACCGAAGCGGCGGCTCGCCGAGATGGATCAAGCAGGCCGTCGAGGACAGCTTGCGGCGACTCGACGTCGACCACATCGACCTCTACCAGATGCACCGCCCCGATCCGTTCACGGACCTCGACGAGTCGCTGTCGGCGCTGTCGGACCTCGTCCGCGCGGGAAAGGTGCGCGCGATCGGGTCGTCGACGTTCCCGGCGGAGCTGATCGTCGAGGCGCAGTGGGTCGCGGAGCGCCGCGGTCACCAGCGCTTCCGCACCGAGCAGCCGCCATACTCGATCCTCACCCGGGGCATCGAGGCCGCGATGTTGCCGACCGCGCAGCGCTACGGGATGGGGGTGCTGACCTGGAGCCCGTTGAGCAGTGGCTGGCTGTCCGGACGCGCCGACCCGACGGCCGCCGCCGGCGCGCGCGCCGCGATGGGATCGCCGATGTTCGACCTCTCGATCCCGGCCAACCGGGCGAAGCTGGAGGCCGTCGAGCAGCTGACGAAGCTCGCGGCCGAGGCCGGAATGTCACTGCCGCACCTGGCGATCGCGTTCGTCCGCGCTCACCCCGCCGTGACGTCAGTGATCATCGGCCCGCGTACGCCCGAGCACCTGCAGGACCTGCTCGCCGGCGCGGACGTCGAGCTGGACGAGGACATCCTCGACCGGATCGACGAGATCGTCCCGCCGGGCGTCAACCTCAACGCGGGCGACGTCTTCTCGACACCGGCATCCCTGCAGGACAAGCGTCTGCGGCGCCGTTGAGGGCTAGTGGTCTGCAGACAGACCACTACGCTCACCTCCTCGGTCGCCGACGCCAAGGAGTCGTCCCATGCCCGGAGATTTCAGCGGTACGGCCCTGATCGACCGCCCGATCGCGGACGTGTTCGCATTCCTCGCGGAGGGGACGAACGATCCGAAGTTCAGCCCGCGGGTCATCGAGATCCACAAGGAGCCCGACGGCCCGTCCGGGCTGGGGACGATCTTCGTGAGCCGGGTCAAGGACGCCGGCATGACGACTGATCGCCGCTTCGAGCTCACCGTCTTCGAGGCACCGACGACGCTTCGGTGGAGCGAGCGTTCCAAGAATCTCGTCACGGTGCCGGACGGCGGCTACGACCTCGAAGCCGTCGGCGACTCGCAGACGAAGCTCACCGTGTTCAACTCCCTGGTCGGGCACGGCTTCGGCAAGCTGATCGTCGGCTTCGCCCGCAAGGCGGCGGTCAAGGATGCCGACGCGTTCGCCCAGCGGATCAAGGCGGCCGTCGAAGCGGGGTAGCCCGTACGACACCAGGATGAAGCCGGCCGGGGCCAGACTCACCGACCATGCGTCCTATCGTGAACTCGACGTTCGTGACCCTTGACGGCGTCATCAACCACATGGACAAGTGGCACTTCGAGTACCTCGACGACGACTCGGCCGCGCTCGCCCACGACCAGCTGTGGGCCAGCGACGCGATGCTCATGGGCCGCAAGACCTACGAGGTGTACGCGGGCGCGTGGCCGACCCGGACCGACGAGTATTCCCACCGGATCAACGCCATGACCAAGTACGTCGTGTCGACCACCCTGACCGCACCCAAGTGGGCGAACACGTCGGTCCTCGGGGGCGACCTCGTCGAACGCGTCCGATCGCTGAAGCAGGAGGACGGCGACGCCATCCTCATGCACGGCTTCGGCCCGGTCGCGAAGACGCTGCTGCGCGAAGGGCTGCTCGACGAGCTGCATCTCTGGTACCACCCGGTCTTCGCCGGCGTGGGCGACGAGCACGACATGCTGTTCGATCCCGGCCTGAACATCCATCTCGAGCAGACGGGCGCGCAGACGCTGAAGTCCGGCGTCGTCGTTCTCTCCTACCACGCCAAGGCGTCGAGTTAGCTCCTCAGGGATCGAGCGTTATCCGGACGGCGCGGAACTGTTCGGGCGTCCCTTGCAGGATGCGCAGCCGGGGGTCGGGCACGGTCAGGAACGGTTCTCGGCGCCGGGCCGCGAGGGTGGTCAGTCGAGGGTCGGCCAGTACCGCGTCCACCGCCGCATGGTCACCGCCGCAGATCAGGGCGTCGAACTCGGCGGCGCGGGGCAGCAGCACGCGAGCGCACGTGTCGGCGGCGTCGGCGAACGCAGCCAGGGCCTGGTTGGCCCGGCGCCGGGCGTAGCGCTGCTGCGACCAGCCGCCGGCCCGGGTCGTTCCTTGCACGTAGGACGAGTCGACCTTGGACGCGACGAGCTCATCACCCACGAACACGCCCACCGCATGCGCCCGCCGGCGCACCAGCAGCACGCCGATCGTCCGGGGCTGGGTGACGTGGGCGATCAGCACCGCCAGCACGTCGGCGGCGTCCCCGGCTGCCGCGGCGTCCCGGGCGTCCGCAGCCGTGGGCAGCGGTGGGAACGGCACCGTCAGCCAGGCCCGGGCTCCGTCGGCGCCGACGAGGGCGACCTCGGTGGCGTCGGCGGTTGCCGTCGTGGTGCCGTGTCGTTGCGCGAAGCCGTCCAGCCAACGGGCCAGCCGTTCGGCCGGGACGCTCACCCGGCGCGCGCTCACTGCTTCGCCGGACGGGGGCACAGCGCCGACGCTAGCCGATCGTGAAGCGCAGGATGCTGGCGAAGCCGGCGATAAGGCAGTACACGCCGAAGGGACGCAGGGAGCGGCGGTCGAGATAACGGGTGAGGAAGCGCACGGCGAGGTAGGCGCCGATGCCGGAGAGGATCGAGCCGAACAGCACCTGCCCACGGATGCCGTCGCCGAGGTGCCCTGAGAGGTCGGGCAGCTTGAGCGCGCCGGCGGCCAGGATCACCGGAGTGGCCAGCAGGAAGGCGAAGCGGGCCGCGTCCTCGCGGGACAGGCCGCGCAGTAATCCGGCCGCCATCGTTACACCGGAGCGCGAGATGCCGGGGGCGAGGGCCAGGATCTGGGTCGCGCCGATCACCACCGCCGGCGGGACGCGGAGCCTGGCCAGGCGGGCGTCCGAGGCCGGCCCGCTGACCCGCTCGTCCACGTACTCCTCCTCCTCGTCCTCCTGCTGCCTGGCGGCCGCGTGGTCGCCCGCCGACTGTCGCAAGTGCTCGGCGAGCAGCAGGATCAGGCCGTTGATGAGCAGGAACCAGCTCGCCGCGAGCGGCTTGGCCAAGTGCGTGCGCACCGCGTGCTCGGCGAGCAGGCCCACCAGCCCGACCGGGATCGTCGCGAGCACCAGCAGCCAGGCCAGCCGCTGGTCGCTGGTGCGGACCTCGCGGCGGGCGATGCTGGTCACCAGCCCACCGATGATGCGCACCCAGTCGCGCCAGAAGTAGATGATCAGCGCGATCGCGGTGGCGACGTGCAGCCCGACGATGACCGCGAGGTAGGGCGACTCGGGGGCGCTCACGTTCAGATGGCGCGCCCACGACCCCCCGACCCACGCCGGCAGCAGCACGCTGTGGCCGAGGCTCGAGATCGGAAACAGCTCCGAGACGCCTTGCAATGCCCCGATGACGCCGGCCTCGGGCCAGCTCAGATGACTCACCGCTCGCTTCTCCTCGTCGCCTCGGACACACACGGCGGTGCGACACTCGGGATCGACCCACCTACTACGACACAGATAGTAGATGGTCGCCGTGCGCTGGTCGCAGCCAGCCTAAATCGTTGCCGACGAAGGCGGCACAGCGCCGGAGTCAGCCCCTTCGGGCACTTTTCGCGGAGCATATGCAACGCATTGATACCTCACAACGTCAGAGCAGGTTAGGGGGCCGTTAACGGAGGGAAGCTGATGTTACGAACGTTGTGGGTACGTCTCGCCGCGGTTGCTGCACTCGCGGCGGCGATCTGCGTGGTGCCAGCCGCCACGAGTAGTGCCGGGACGAGGTTGCCGAGCGTGCGGCTGCTGTCGGTCATCAAGCACGCGGACGTCCAGCGCTACGAGGGAAGTCCGGACATCTACGTCGAAGGCGTGAACGTCGCCGCGGTCGACAGTGCGTTCGAGGTCGACGCTGTCACCGCGAAGAACGGCACGATAACGCTGTGGCAGGTACACCGGGACGGTCACGGTGTGCATCGCATCCGGCAGCTGACCACACCGGCGAAGGTCGACATGAGCGTCGGGCTGCCAGACTTCTTCCACTTCATGCTGACCGATGCGGCCGGCAAGAAGGTCGCCGATACCAAGCTGCCCTTCTGCCCGAACGGTGATGGGTACGGCTACGGCGGCGGGGGCTCGCGCACCGACGCCAACGGACCGGCCCAACCCACGTATCCGTACATGTGCGGCACGGCCCTGTCTCGGACGGGCATCTGGGGCATCGACAAGAGCTGGGCGACGACCCTGAACCTGAACGTCCCCGGCGACGGCGTGCCGGACGGTGAGTACACGATGGACCTGAGCATCACGCCCAGCTGGGTGCACCAGCTGAACATCCCGGCGAAGTCCGCCGCCGTCAGCCTGGGTCTCACCGTGACGACGCAGCCCGATTGCGCTCCCGAGCAGCCCTGCGGGCCCAGCCCGGCGGCGCGTACAGCCGGCGCCACGGTGAAGGCCACCGAGGGGCCGCACAACGTCGGGGCGGCGGAGAGCTTCGGCGATGACGGGGTCCGCAATTCGCCGAGCGGGACACCTGACCTCGCCGCGCTGCCGGCGCACGACATGTCGACCGAGAACAACGCCGATGATCACCACGACTACCTCGATTTCGGTGCGACGATCTGGAACGCCGGCTCGGGTCCACTCGTCGTGGAGGGCTTCCGCCAGGGCGCCAACCCGGTGATGACGGCGAAGCAGTTCATCTACCGCGACGGTCAGCCGGTCAGCTCGTCGAACGTCGGCGAGTTCGAGTTCGACACCCGTCCGGGCCACAACCACTGGCACATGGAGGACATCGCGCAGTACGACCTGCTCGACGCCTCCGGCCAGCGCGTCGTGCTGAGCGAGAAGCAGTCCTTCTGCCTGGCGCCGACCGACCCGGTCGACCTGACCCTGAAGGGCGCTGACTGGCACCCGGACCGCAACGCGCTGTGGAGTGCCTGCGCCGGCGAGGCGTCGATCTGGCTGCGTGAGGTGCTGCCGGCCGGCTGGGGTGACACCTATTACCAGTACGTCGCCGGGCAGTCGTTCGACCTGACCGGTCTGCCCAACGGTCGCTACCAGGTGCGGGTCACCACCGACCCCGCGCACAAGTTGCTCGAGACGAACTACACCAACAACGCGGCGCTGCAGCCGGTCGAGATCGGCGGGACGCCGGGCAACCGCACCGTGACGCTGGTCAAGTAGCAACCCACCGAGTTGTCCGCGCCACGTGTTGCCCTGGTGTCGCGTAGCGCGGACAACTCGTCACGGGGCGGCGGTGATCGCGTCGAGGTCCTTCCAGAGGTCGCCCGGCAGGTCGTGCTCGGCCCAGTCGACGTTTCCTTGGACGTGGACATCGGTGCGCATCCCGGCCACGACGCTGGCCACGGCCGGGTGGCGCAACGGGAAGCGCGTCGCCGCGTGGGGTAGCCGCTCGTCGTAGCGTTGGCAGGTCTTGGCCAGCCGCCGGGCCCGGTGCAGCAGCTCCGGCGAGGCCGGCGCGTAGTCGAACAGCGCCCCGTCGGGTGGCCACGGGCGGGCCAGCAGCCCGGAGTTGAACGGGGCCGCCGCCAGCACCGACACGTTGCGGTCCACGCAGGCGGCGAGTAAGGGCGCGGCACTGCGGTCGGCCAGTGTCCAGCGACCGGCCACCATCACCACGTCCAGGTCGGACTCGTCCACCAGGCGCAGCAGCGGTGGCCAGAAGTTCATGCCCGCCCCGACCGCGCCGATCACGCCCTGCTCGCGCAGCTCGACGAGCGCCGGGATCGCCCCGTTCAGGGCGTCGTCCATGAAGTCCTCGGGGTCGTGCACGAGCACGATGTCGACGCGATCGAGACCCAGTCGTCGCAAGCTCGAGTCGAGGCTGCGCCGCACGCCGTCGGCGGAGTAGTCGCGTTCGCGGATCAGCGAGTCCGAGACGTCGAAGCCGCCGGCGGCGAGATCCGATCCGGTCGGTGCCGGGTTGTCGACGAGCAGCCGCCCGACCTTGGTCGACACCACGAAGGAGTCACGGGGTCGGCCGGCCAGCGCCGCACCGAGGCGCCGCTCGGACAGCCCCAGTCCGTAGTGCGGTGCGGTGTCGAAGTAGCGGATGCCGCCGTCCCACGCGGCCTGCACCGTGGCGGCGGCCGCTTCGTCGGTGATCGCGGAATGCAGGTTGCCGATCGGCGCGGCCCCGAAACCCAGCTCGGTGACCTCGATGGACGTCCGGCCCAGTTGGCGCCGCAACATCACGCCGCCAGCCGGTACCAGTGCGCGGCCGCACCGCCGAAGACGGCGGCCCGCTCAGAATCCGACAGCCCGGAGGTCAGCTGGTCGGCCGCGGCGACCCATTCGTCGTAGCTGGCGGCGAGCAGGCATACCGGCCAGTCGGAGCCGAACATGATCCGTTCGGCGCCGAACGCGTCGAACAGTACGTCGGCGTATGGACGCAGTCGATCCACCGTCCAGGTGTCGGTTTCCGTCACCAGGCCGGACAGTTTGGCCGCGACGTTGGGCCGCCCCCCCAGCGCAGCGATCTGGGTCCGCCAGGGGTCTAGCTCGCCGTGCGCGATGTCGGGCTTGGCCGCGTGATCGAGCACGAATCGCAGCTGCGGCAGGGCTTGCGCCGTCTCGACGGCTGCGGCCAACTGCGACGGCACGACCAGCAGGTCGTAGGCGAGACCGGCCTCGGCGACAGCGGCCAGCCCGCGGCGAACGTCTGGACGGCACAGCCAGCGAGGATCGGATTCGCCCTGAACTTGATGTCGGATTCCGACGAGGGTTTCTCCACCCGGCTGGGCGCGAAGCGCTGCCAGCCGGGTGGGAACATCCCGGGCGGTGAGGTCGACCCAGCCGACCACACCCGCGACGATCGGTTCCGCCGCGGCTAGCGCGAGCAGTTCCGGCGTCTCGTGAGCGACGTTAATGGTCTCGACGACGACTGTCGCATCGAAGTGGTTCGCGGCAAGCGCCGGTTGAACATCGGACAGCGCGAACGACCGACGCAGAGGTGGCAGGTCAGCCGTCCACGGTTGATCGCGTACGGCGAGATCCCACACGTGGTGGTGGGCGTCGATCCGCCGCTCAGTCGGCATGGAAGACCTCCTCCGCGGGCGCCCACCACTCCCCGTCCGCGGCGGTATCGAGTGGTTGCTGGCACGGGTCGGTGAGTTGCCACCAGCGCTGCGTCTCCGGGTCGGCGGCGATGCGGGCGGTGTCGGCGGCGTAGTCGTCGCCGGTGTACTCGAGGTAGCTGAACAGCAGCCCGTCGCGCAGGAAGATCGAGTAGTTGCTGATCTGCGCTTTGCGCAACGTCGCCAGGACGGAGGGCCAGACCGCCGCGTGCAGATCTCGATACGTGCGCTCGTGCTCGGGCCGCAGCCGAATGACGGACGCCATCCGTTTCATCGGCGGGGTCGCAGCCGGTCCATGCCGCCGTCGACGGCGAGCCAGGTGCCGGTCGTGGAGCCGGCGCCCGGCGAGGCGAGGTAGGCGACGGCGGCGGCTACCTCGTCGGCCGACACGAGTCGTCCGTGCGGTTGCCGGGCCTCGAGCGCGGCCCGCTCGGCGCTCGGATCGTCGGCGGAGTCGAGGAGCCGCCCGACCCAGGGCGTGTCGGCGGTGCCGGGGTTGACGGCGTTGACGCGGATGCCGTCCGGCAGCAGGTCCGCCGCCATGGCCAGGGTGAGCGACAGCACGGCGCCCTTGCTGGCCGAGTACAGCGCGCGGTTCGGCAGCCCGGCGGTGGCGGCGACCGAGCAGGTGTTGACGATCGCCGCGTGCTGCGACCGGCGCAGGGCGGGCAGGGACGCTCGGGTCACCCGCACGAGCCCGACCACATTGACGTCGAGAACGCGGTGCCACTCGTCGTCGTCGTTCGCCTCGACGCCACCCTGCGCGCCGATGCCGGCGTTGTTGACCAGGATGTCGAGCCCGCCGAGCGTGTCGATCGCGTGCGTGACGGCTGCCCGCACCGCCGCGTCGTCGGTGATGTCGGCGCGCACGTAGGTGAAGGGGCCGGTGTCGGCGCGGTCGAGCACGGCGACCGCTGCCCCGGCGCCGGCCAGCCCTTGCGCGACCGCCAGCCCGATGCCGGATGCCCCGCCGGTGACCAGGGCGCGCAGCCCCTCGAATTCGCTCATGCCTGGCCGAACGTCTGCCGCTGGCGGCCCAGCCCGTCGATCTCGATCTCGACGACGTCGCCCGCGCGCAGATAGGGCTTGTCGGGTTGGCCGAGGGCCACTCCGGCCGGCGTCCCGGTGTTGATCACATCGCCCGGGCGCAGCACCATGAACTGGCTCAGGTACCAGACCAGGTGGTCGACCCCGAAGATCATCTCCTTGGTGCTGCTGTCCTGGCGGGGCCGGCCGTTGACCCACAACCGCAGGCCCAATGCCTGCGGGTCGGCCACCTCGTCCGCCGTGCGGATCCACGGTCCGAGCGGGTTGAACGTCTCGCAGTTCTTGCCCTTGTCCCACTGCCCGCCGCGTTCGATCTGGAACGCCCGTTCGGACACGTCGTTGCTGATCGCGTACCCGGCGATGCAGGCGGCCGCGTCGTCCGGCGAGGACAGGTAGCGGGCCGTGGCCCCGACAACGACGGCGAGCTCGACCTCCCAGTCGGTCTTGGTCGAGGTGCGCGGAATGAGTACCTCGTCGTCCGGGCCGACGACGGTGTCGGGCGTCTTGAGGAACAGGATCGGCTCGGCCGGGATCTCGGCCTTGGTCTCCGCCGCGTGGTCGCGGTAGTTCAATCCGATGCAGACGATCTTGCCCGGGATGATCGGTGGCCCGAACCGCTCCACGTCCTCGACGACGGGGAGGGCATCGATGTCGAAGGACAGATCGCCCAAGAACGCAGGGGTGATGTCGGGCGCCACCGGGGTGAGGTCGCGCCACGCCCCGTCGGGACCGCTGACGAGTGGACGTTCCTGCCCGGGTGCACCGTGCCGTGCCAGACGCATTAATCCTCCGTAGTGCCGCTGACGATTCGCTGGCCGATCAGTACGACGAGGATGGCCCCGCCGTTGACGAAGTCGAACCACTGATCGGGCACCCCAGCGTAGGAGAGGACCTTGAAGATCAGGTTCAGGAGTAGGACCCCGGTGAACGCCCCGAACAGACTGCCCCGGCCACCCCGGAGGCTGATGCCCCCGATCACGGCGGCGGCGAACACGTCGAAGATCCGGCCGTTGCCCATGCTCGAGGTCACCGAGCCGAGCTCACCCGACTCGACGATGCCGGCCAGTGCGGCGATGACGCTGCCGATGATCAGCACGCCCCACACGACGCGATCGGTGCGCACGCCGGCGGCCCGGGCGGCATCGGCGTTGCCGCCGACGGCGTAGAGCGAACGTCCCAGGCGGGTCTTCCACAGTACGAAGATGCCGATCGCGAAGGCGATGACCACCACCCAGATCGCAGTGGGCTGACCGAGCCACTTGGACGTGCCGAGGTAGGTCTGCGAATTCGGCTCCAGGAAGAAGAACGTCTGCCCCTTAGAGATGCCTCTGAGAAGCCCGCGCAGGGTGATCAACATGCCGAGCGTGACGATGAACGCGTTGATGCGCAGCTTGACGATCAGGAACCCGTTGACCGCGCCGATCAGCGCGCCGACTACCAGTGCGATCGGTATCGCCAGGGCGGACGGCACGGCGTGCACGCCGTGCTCGATGCCCTTCGGCAGGGTGAGCCACGCCGCTACTCCGGGCGCCAGCCCGACCGTGGACTCCAGCGAGAGGTCCATCTTGCCCGTGAGCAGGATCAGCGACTCGGCGAGCACGAGCAGCGCGATCCAGGCCATGTTCGACAGGACGTCGGTCAGCGTCGACTTGGTCAGGAAGGCGTGGTTGACGAAGTAGCCGGCGATCAGGGTCGCGATGATCGGCGGGATCAGGGCGAAGTCGCGTAGCCGGGCGATGGCCAGCACCGGCGCGCTGCGCCCCGACCGGGTGCCGGCCGGCGGGTCCTCGCGTACGACCGTCTCAGTCGTCTCCGTCATTGCTGAGCTCAACCCCTTCCATGGCGGCGACGAGTTCGTGGTCGTCCCAGGTGTCGCGCAACTCGCCGACGACCTCACCGCGGAACATGATCACGACCCGGTGGCAGTAGCGCAGGTCGTCGAGGTCGTCGGTGACGACCAGCACCGCGGCCTCGTCGGACGCCGCCTCGACGGCGGTGCCCATCAGCGTCTGCTTCGACTTGACGTCGACGCCCGCGGTCGGCGACATGAGCACGAGGACCCGGGGATCATCGGCGATCGCCCGCGCCATCACGACCTTCTGCTGGTTGCCGCCGGACAGATCGGCGGCCGGCTGGGCGGGGTTGCGCGGGACGATGTCGAGTCGTTCGATCGCATCGTCGGCGAGTGCGGTACGGCGCCGGGTGCTGATCAGTCCATGCTGGCCGAGGCGGTGCGGCACGGTCATCGTCATGTTCTCGGCGATCGACAGCTCCGGGACGAGACCCTCGCGGTGGCGGTCCTGCGGCAGGAAGCCGATGCCGGCGTGCAGCGCCCGGGGCACGCTGCCCGGTCGCTGCACCTTGTCGGCCACGATCACCGTGCCCCGGTCGGGGCGTTGCAGCCCCACGATCGTCTCGGCGACGGCGAACTTCCCGCTGCCACCGGCGCCGGCCAGCCCGACGATCTCGCCCGGCCTGACCTCGAGGCTGACATCCCGGCACGCGTCGCCGACGGTGAGGTTGCGGACCTCGAGCAGCGGTTGCGTCACCGCCGGGGAAGGCGGGCGCGGGTCGGTCGCCTCCGCCACCTGCTCGCCGGTCATCGCCGCGACGAGCTCGTTGTGCGAGAGCGCCCGCACTGGCGCGGTGACGATGTGCCGGGCGTCGCGGTACACCGTCACCATGTCGCACAGGTCGAAGATCTCCTGCAGGTGATGGCTGATGTAGAGGAACGTGACGCCCTGTTGCTGCAGGGCCCGGATCCGGTCGAAGAGGCGGGCGATGGCGGCGGCGTCCAGCCGGGCTGTGGGTTCGTCCAGCACGATGAACCGCGCGCCCAGGGAGAGCGAGCGGGCGATCTCGACCATCTGCCGCTGCTCGACACTCAGCTCGCGGGCCGGCTGGTGCACGTCGACGTCCACGTCCCACTCGACGAGCAGTTCGCGGGCCTGCCGGCGCAGCGAGCGCCAGCTGATCGGACGGTGTCCCGAGGACTGCCGGTTGACGAAGACGTTCTCGGCCACCGACAGCTCGGGGATGATCGTCGATTTCTGGTAGACGCAGGCGACCCGTTGCCGCCAGGCATCGCGGTCGGTCACCGCCGGCGCCGGTTCACCGCCGAAGCGCACCGTGCCGGTGTCGGCCGCCTGCAACCCGGTGAGGATCGACACCAGCGTCGACTTGCCGGCGCCGTTGCGGCCGACCAACGCGTGCACCTCGCCGGGCAGCACACGCAGGTCGACGTCGTTCAGCGCCAGCGTGGCGCCGAACCGCTTGCTCACCCCGGCCGCCTCGACGACCGGCACCGCGTCAGGCATACGCACTCCCAGCGATCATATTGTCGTTGAGCGGTGCGTTATCGCCCGAGTGGTGCGCTACAACGCACCACTCGACGGCAAACGCACCACTCAACGGACGGGCTCCTGACTAGCTGATCTGGTTGCCCCACAGGGACGGATCCGTGACCTTGAGCGATCCCGGATAGGCCCCGTCGATGGTGACCAGCGGCGCCGGCAGCTGATCTTCTAGGTTGCCGTTGCCCACGTCGACGATGTTGCTGTCGTGATCGGTCGGACCCGGCTTGTAGGTCTTGCCGGCCAGGGCATCCTTGACGTACTGCAGCGCGTACTTCGCGTACGCGTCGGCCGGCTGCGACACGGCGGCGTCCATGCTGCCGTCCTTGATCGCCTTGTACTCCGACGGGACGCCGTCGTTGGAGACGATCACGATGTGCCCCGACTGCCCGCGCGGCTTGAGCAGGCCCTTGCTCTTGAGCACCTGCAGGGTGGCCGGCAGGTAGATGCTGGCCTCCATGTAGATCGCGTTGATCGTGTTGCTCGACAGCACCGTCTGCAGCTGGGTGATGGCCGTCGGCGGATCCCACTTGGTCGGCTCGGCGAACACCTTCATCTTCGGATAGTTCTGCTTCATGCAAGCGTTGAACGCCTCCGAGCGGTCGCGGCCGTTGATCGAGCTCAGGTCACCCTCGAACATCACGACGCTGCCGGTGCCCTTGAGGGTGTCGCCGATGTACTTGCACGACTTCTCGCCGTACGCCTTGTTGTCGGCGCGCACCACCATGTAGACCTTGCCGGCGTCCGGACGGGTGTCGACCGACACGACCGGGATCTTCTTCGCCGCCAGCTGGGCCAGTGTCGGGATGACCGCCGCCGTGTCCTGCGGCGCCATGACGATGCCCTTGGCGCCCTCGGAGACCAGCGTCTGCACGTTGGACTGCAGCTTGCTGATGTCGTTCTGCGAGTTGGTCGTCTTGATCGAGAGGCCGAGCTGGCCGGCCATCTGCGGCACGTACTTGATGTAGGAGTTCCAGAAGTCGGAGTCCGAGCGCGGGTAGTCGACACCGACCAGCCCGGTCTTCCCGCCCCCACCGCCGCCCCCGCCCGAGCCGCTGGCGCCCGAGCCCTTCTTGTCCGAGCTACATGCGGCCGCGAGCAGGCTCAGCGCCACGACCGCGACGGCTGCCTTGGTAAATCTCACGATTCCTCCTCCGGGAGGTGACCGGCGAGTGCTGGCCGGGTAGGGGTTGGGACGTGCCACGTGCTGCCTTGCGGGTAGCGATATTCGGCGATCGACTCAGGTCGCAGCTGCGCCCCGGACCCGGGGAGCTCCGGCGCGAGGTAGCGGCCCGCGCGGATGCGCACCGGGTCGACGAAGTGCTCGTGCAGGTGGTCGACGTACTCGATCCAGCGGCCTTCGGTAGTGCCGGTGACCGCGACGAAGTCGAACATCGACAGGTGCTGCACGACCTCGCACAGGCCCAGCCCGCCGGCGTGCGGGCACACCGGAACCCCGAACTTCGCGGCGAGCAGCAGGATCGCGAGGTTCTCGTTCACACCGGCCACCCGGCAGGCATCGATCTGGCAGACCTGGATCGCCTGGCTGGCGAGCAGCTGCTTGAAGATCACCCGATTGGCGACGTTCTCGCCGGTGGCCACCCGCATCGGGGCGATGCCCTTGGCGATCTCGGCGTGACCGAGAACGTCGTCGGGGCTGGTCGGCTCCTCGACCCAGTACACGCCGCTCGGGGCCAGCCGGGTGACGTTCGTGATCGCGTCGGCGATGTCCCACCGCTGGTTGGCGTCCACGGAGATCAGGACGTCCGGGCCGACGAGGTCGCGCACCATCGCGCAGCGGCGCACGTCGTCGTCGATGTCGGCGCCGACCTTGAGCTTGAGGTGGGTGAACCCGTCGGCAAGCGCCTCGCGCACCAGGCGAGCGACCTTCTCGTCGCTGTATCCCAGCCAGCCGGCCGAGGTGGTGTACGCGGGGTAGCCCTCGTCGATCAGCTGTTGCCGGCGGGCGGCCTTGCCCGGCTCGGCGGCGGTGAGGATCTGCAGAGCCTCGTCCGGGGTCAGGGCGTCGGTGAGGTAGCGGAAGTCGATCAGATCGACGACCTGCCGGGGCGTGAGGTCCGCGAGCAGCTGCCACAACGGCTTGCCCGCGCGCCGGGCGTATAGATCCCAGACGGCGTTGACCACGGCCCCGATCGCCATGTGCATGACGCCCTTCTCGGGGCCCAGCCACCGCAGGTGGCTCTCGTGCACGAGGCGGCGCCAGAATCCGCCCAGGTCGGCCAGCACCGCCTCGACGTCGAGCCCGACGACCAGCGGCTCGACGGCCCGGATGGCGGCGACGGCCACCTCGGTGCCCCGTCCGATCGTGAACACGAAGCCGTAGCCGATGTCTTGCGGGTCGCCGGAGCTCGTGCCGATCGCGACGTAGGCGGCCGAGTAGTCCGGGTCGGTATTCATGGCGTCCGAGCCGTCGAGTTCGCGCGAGGTCGGGAACCGTAGGTCGGTGACCTCGAAGGCGGTGAATCGGTCAGCCATCAGACCTCCGTCGCTGCCGGCGCGCTGACCGGACGCCGGATCACCCGCGCTGCGATCCGGGCGACGTCGCGACAATCGTGCACCAGCCCTGCTCCCGTCGCTCGGAGGATCCGGATCTCATCCGGAACCGAATCGGCGCAATCCGGCGGCCTCGGGCCGTCACGCCGATGAAACATCCGATGTCTGAGCAGTTATAGCTGGTCGGCCGCGAGGTGTAAAGGCTAGGCTCTGCCCGTGGCGGTTACGGACGAGGCGATCGAGAAGCTCAAGGAGATGATCGTCTCCGGAGCATTGCGTCCGGGCGACCGGCTGCCCCGCGAAGCCGACCTGGCGACCAGCCTGGGCCTGTCCCGCAGCTCGCTGCGCGAGGCGGTACGCGCGCTGTCGCTGGTCCGCATCCTGGACGTGCGGCAGGGCGACGGCACCTACGTCTCGAGCCTCGCCGCCGACACGCTGCTGGACGCGCTCGGCTTCATCGTCGAGTTCCACCACGACGCGTCGGTGCTCGAACTGCTCGAGGTACGCCGCATCCTCGAACCGGCGGCGAGCGCGCGGGCGGCCACCCGTATCGACGACGAGGCGCTCGCCGAGCTCGAACAGGTGCTCAACCGATCGACGCTCGAGTCGTCCGTCGAGGACCTGGTCAAGAACGACCTCGAGTTCCACCGGGCGATCGCCGTGGCGTCGGGCAACACGGTGCTCGCTTCGCTGATCGAGAACCTGTCCGGACCCACCCAGCGGGCCCGGGTGTGGCGCGGCATCACCCAGGAAGGCGCGCTCGCCCGCACGCTCGCCGAGCATCGCGCGATCTTCGACGCGATCCGCGCGCACGACCCGGACCTGGCCCGGACCTGGGCAACCGTGCACATCGCCGGCGTCGAGGACTGGATCCGGACAACCCTCGAGAACTGACGTGGGTTCAGCCGACGATGATCACGTCCAGGGTGCGCGGGCCGTGGACGCCCTCGACCCGGTTCAACTCGATGTCGCTCGTGGCGCTCGGGCCGCTGATCCAGGTCAGCGGACGGGTCGGGTCGAGGCCGGCGATCGCGTCCGGGACGCCGGCGCGCACCTGCTCGGCCCGGACGACGACCAGCAGGTAATCGGGTACCAGGCTGAGCGCGCGCGGACCCTGGCCCGGGCCGGCGTCGAGGACGACGGTGCCGGTCTCTGCGATCGCCAGTGCGCACGTGGTGATCGTGCCGTCGCAGGTATCCAGCTCGGTTGTGGTGAGGGGTTCGCGGACGACGTCGAGGTCCGGGGGCAGCCATTCGGACGGGAAGCCTTCGGGGGCCACGACGCGACGATCGCCCACCGCATCGCTGATCGTGGCCGCGACGTCGCCGGCGGCCGCTCGGCGCACCGTCGCCCGGTAGTCGACGACCCGCTCGGCGAACTGGTCGAGGTCGGCGGCCGAGCTGCCGGCACCGCGGTACGCGCGCGGGATCGGTGGCGCCGCCGGGCGGTCAGCCAGCGCCGTCCGGATCCGAGCAAGAACCTCGTCCCGGGCTGTCATCGGCCGCCTCCGCCCCACCAGTCGCGGAACGTCTGCGGCGGCGGCTCGGGCAGGTCGCGCGCCCGGATCCAGGCCGACAGGGGCGGCGGCAACGAGCGCCGTCCACGCAGCCGGCGACCGAGCCGGACGGCGCGCAGGGCTCGCGTCCACCGGCGGGAGTCGCTCATCGTCCAGGCGGCGGCGGCCATTGCTGCCTTTTCCGGCGTGCGGCCCTTCGACTCGACGACCTCAGCGCGCAGGTGCACCAGCATGGACGGGATGTCGATCGCGACCGGGCAGACGTCGTAGCAGGCGCCGCACAGCGACGACGCGAAGGGCAGGGTGCGGTTCGCCGCGACCCCGGTGAGCTGCGGCGACAGCACCGCACCGATCGGGCCCGGGTACACCGAGCCGTACGCATGCCCGCCGGTGCGCTCGTACACCGGGCAGACGTTCAGGCAGGCTGAGCATCGGATGCAGCGCAGGGCAGCCCGTCCCTTCGGGTCGCCCAGCGTCGCGGTGCGTCCGTTGTCGAGCAGCACGAGGTGGAACGCCTGGCCCTCGACGGCGCCGGTCCACATGGACGTGTAGGGATTCATCCGCTCGCCGGTGGACGACCGGGGGAGCAGTTGCATGAACACCTCGAGGTCCCGCCACGCCGGCACGAGCTTCTCGATGCCCATGACGGTGATCAGGGTGCGCGGCAAGGTGAGACACATCCGGCCGTTGCCCTCGGACTCGACGACGGCCAGGGTCCCCGTCTCGGCCACGGCGAAGTTGGCGCCGGAGATCGCTACGTCGGCGGTCAGAAACTTCTGCCGCAGATGCTTGCGGGCGGCCTCGGCGAGCACCGTCGGCTCGTCGGCCAGGTCCGGATCGACGTCGCGCATCTCGCGCAGGAAGATTTCCCTTATCTCGGCGCGGTTTCGGTGGATGGCCGGCACCAGGATGTGGCTCGGCTGGTCGTGCCCCAGCTGGACGATCAACTCCGCGAGGTCGGTCTCGTAGGCGGCGATGCCCGCCTCGGCAAGGGCCTCGTTCAGTCCGATCTCCTGCGTGGCCATCGACTTCACCTTGACGACGCTCGTCGCGCGCGCATCGCGGACGAGGCGGGTGACGATGCGATTCGCCTCGGCGGCGTCTCGTGCCCAATGCACCGTACCGCCCCGTACGGTCACCTGCTCCTCGAGCTCGAGCAGGTAGCCGTCGAGGTTCGCGAGTACCTCGTCCTTGATCGCGGCGCCGGCCGCCCGGAGCTCGGCCCAGTCCGGCAGCTCACCTACGACGGACGCGCGCTTCGCCCGGATGGTCGCCGTCGCCTGGCCCAGATTGCGGCGCAGCTGCGTGTCGGCCAGGGCGGCCTTCGCGGCCTCGGGGAACGGTGCGCCGCTCAGGTGACTCACGAGGCCAGGATCTCCGCGAGGTGCACCGTGCGCACGCCGCTGTTCAGCCGGGACAGCCCGCCGCCGATGTGCATCAGGCACGACGAGTCGCCGGCGCTGCACACCTCGGCCCGCGTGGCCAGCACGTTCGACATCTTGTCGGCCAGCATCGCCGTGGACACGTCCACGTTCTTCAACGCGAATGTTCCGCCGAACCCGCAACACGTCTCGGCGTCGGGCAGCTCCACGAGGTCGATGCCGCGCACCTCGCGCAGCAGTCGCAGGGGGCGATCGCCGACCCGGAGCAGGCGCAGCGAGTGGCACGTCGGGTGGTAGGTCACGCGGTGCGGGTAGTGCGCGCCCACGTCGGTCACCCCGAGAACGTCTACCAGGAACTCGGACAGCTCGTAGGTGTGACGAGCCACGATCTCGGCACCCTCAGCCAGCACGGCGTCGCCGAACTCACGCGCCACGTCCGCGTGCTGATGCCGGATCGACCCGGTGCACGATCCGCTCGGCACGAGGATCGCGTCGTAGTCGAGGAACGTCTCGACGTGATTGCGCACGAGCGGCAGCGCTTCGCGGGGATAGCCGGTGTTGACGTGCATCTGGCCGCAACACGTTTGGCGCAGCGGCACGTCGACGTCGTGGCCGAGGCGTTGCAGCAGCCGTACTGTCGCCTGGCCGACATCGGGGAACAACCCGTCGACGAGGCACGTGACGAACACGGCAACCCGCATGACCGACAGGCTAGCCTCTTGTGGTCAGACCACACCAGGGAGGCAGCGATGAACGCGCGCGGTGTCGTGTTGCGGCACGTCGAGGACGAGCTGGCGGCCGGACGCCTGCACGTCGGCGATCGCCTTCCCGGCGAGCGGGCGCTCGGCACGCAGCTGGGGATCAGCCGCCCTTCGGTGCGCGAGGGCATTCGGGTGCTCGAGGCGATGGGCGTGATCCGGACGGCGGCGGGCTCGGGGCCGGACGCCGGAGCCGTCGTCGTCGCGGATACGTCAGCGGGCATCACGTCCGCGCTGCGCCTGCACCTCGCCTCGAGCACGCTGCCCGTCGCGGACGTGGTGCGCACCCGGGTGCTGCTCGAGACGTGGTCGGTGCGCGAGGCGTCCCGTCGCCGTGACCCGGAGCAGCTGGCCGAGGCGCGAACCCTGCTCGATGCGATGGACGCCGACCTCACCGTCGAGGACTTCCTGCTGCTCGACGCGGAGTTCCACGTGACGCTGTGCCGGGCGGCCGGCAACGCCGTCGTCGCGGCGATCATGACCTCGTTGCGCGACGCCATCCACGGCTACGTGCTCGCGGCGGCGCCGCCGGACTGGGCGCCGATGGCCCGGCGGCTGCGTCGCCAGCACCGCAACGTGCTCGACGCCGTCCGCGCCGGCGACGGCGAGCGGGCGGCGCGGCTGGTCGCTCGGCACATCGAGCGCTACTACCGGGCCAACCCGATGTGAGTGCTGGCGGGCTGGTTCGCCGCGACCGTCCGCCCGGATCTGAACCGGAACGCGATCGGGTGCGTACTCGGAGACAGGGCTGGGCGCAACCGAGCGCGCAGCCGTCTCAGAGGAGGCGCGCAGATGCGTAGACGTCTGGGCTGGATCGGGGCCGTGGCAAGTCTGGCCGCGGCGGCCCTTGTCGGGCTGTATCCATTGCCGGCCGGCGCTCATGGCAGCGGCACCACGTTCCAGCAAGTGAACCTCGTATCGGACCAGCCAGGTGTCGCTGCGCTGACCGACCCCGATCTGGTGAATCCGTGGGGGATGTCGCACGGCCCGAACACACCGATCTGGGTCTCGAACAACGGCAGCGACAATACGACGCTGTACCGGACCGACACCCCGGGCTCGCCCGTGACGAAGCAAGGGCTGGTCGTGAGCATCCCCGGCGGTGCGCCGACCGGGCAGGTCTTCAACGACACGACGGCGTTCACCGTGCCGGGTACCGGCGCGAAAGCCCTGTTCATCTTCGCCGGTGAGGACGGCGTCCTGTCCGCCTGGAACGGGGCGGCCGGCACCACGGCGGTCCCGGTCGGGCCGCCCAGCGCGGGGGGCATCTACAAGGGCCTCACGCTCGCGCACAGCCCGTTCGGGCCGTTGCTGCTGGCAGCGAACTTCCATGACAACCGGGTGGACGTCTTCGACGGCGGATTCAACCGGCTGCCGGTCGACCGGCTGTTCCACGACCCGTTCCTGCCTCGGGGCTACGCCCCGTTCAACGTGGCCGAGGTCGGCGACCAGGTGTTCGTCACCTACGCCTTGCAGGGCCCTACTGGTGACGACGTCGCCGGTGCCGGCCACGGGTTCGTCGACGTGTTCACCAACTACGGCGCGTTCGTGCACCGCTTCGCCAGCCGCGGCGTGCTCAACTCGCCGTGGGGCCTGGCGATCGCCCCGGACAGCTTCGGCTCCTTCGCGGGTGACGTGCTGATCGGCAACTTCGGCGACGGCCGCATCCACGCGTTCGACCCCGATAGCGGTCGTCTGCGCGGGACGCTCGTCGACGCGAAGCACAAGCCGATCGCCATCGATGGGCTGTGGGGCCTGATCGTGGGCGACGCCGTGGCCGGCGGCGCCGACTCAGTGTGGTTCAGCGCCGGGCCGGACGGTGAATCCCACGGCCTGCTGGGCCTGCTACGCGCTCAGTAGCTGGCGCACGCCGCGCTCGATGTCGTCCTCGCCGAGCAGCACCGCGTTGGCGGCATCGCCGAGCGGGACGTAGCTGTCGTAGCTGCTGACCCGGGCTATCGACCCGGCGAAGCGGCCCTCGACGAGCGCGGTCACGATGCCCTCGCCGGCTCCGCCACTGTGCCGGGTCTCGTCCACGACGAGCACCCGGCCGGTGGCGTTGGCCTCGCGCAGGATGTCGTCGACGGGCAGCGGCATCAGCCAGCGCAGGTCGACCACCCGCAGCCGGATGCCCTCGTCGGCGAGCAGGGCGGCCACCCGCAGGCTCATCCGCAGCCCGTTGCCGAACGTCAGCACGGTGACGTGGTCGCCCTCGGTGTGCGTGCGGGCCCGGCCGATCGGGATGTGGTCGGCCGGCGAATAGGCGCCGAGCCAACCCCGGTCGCCGGGCCGCAGCAGGTCACGCTCGTGGTAGAGCGCGATGGGCTCGAGGAAGACGCTGACCTGGCCGTCGGCCACGCCGGCCGCGATACACGAACGCAGCATGGGGCCGGCGTCCTCGGGGCGCGACGGCACGGCGAGCACCAGGCCCGGGATGTCGCGCAGGGCGGCCACGCCGTTGTCGTTGTGGAAGTGGCCGCCGAAGCCCTTCTGGTAACCCAACCCGGCGATGCGCACCACCATCGGATTGGTGAACGTCCCGTTGGAGAAGAAGCGCAGGCTGGCCGCCTCACCCCGCAGCTGGTCCTCGGCGTTGTGCAGGTAGGCGAGGTACTGGATCTCGGGGATGGGCAGCAGCCCGCTGACCCCCATGCCGAGGCCCAGGCCGAGGATCGACTGCTCGTCGAGCAACGTGTCGAAGACCCGGGTGGGACGGAACCGTTGCAGCAGCCCGCGGGTGATGCCGTACACGCCACCCTTCACGCCGACGTCCTCGCCGAAGACGAGCACCTCGGGCCGGGCGGCCAGCGCGTCGATGAGGGCGGCGTTGATGCTCTGCGCGAGCGTGAGCTCGCCGGCCTGCTCGGGCATCCGTCCGGAGAACACCTCGCGACGCGTCTCGGCCGAGGCGAAGCGGCCGGCCTCGGACGCGATGACCGGGGCACGTCGGGGCGCGAGCGGTTCGACGATGGTGCGCGCGGACGTCAGGGTGCGCACCCCGAGCAGGTCCTCGCCCAGCGAGCGCACCAGTTGCCCGATGTCGTCGTAGCGGCCGACCAGATCCGGGATCGCGAGGCGCCGGCCCAGGGCGATCAGCGGGTCGCGTTCGACGTCGGACGCCACGGCCGGGGCAGCCCGGTAGGCGGACTCGACGTCGGTGCCCGCGTGGCCCATGAACCGGACCGCGCGCAGGTGCAGCAGCGCCGGGCGTCGCTTGGTGCGCACGTAGGACGCGGCCAGCATGGCGGTCGCCCGAACGGCGTCCGGGTCGTCGCCGTTCGCGAACATGTACTCGATGCCCGGGCGGCGGGCCATCTCAGCGACCCAGCCCTCCGGCGTAGGCACCGAGATGCCCAGCCCGTTGTCCTCGCACACCAGCAGCAACGGCAGCGGGAGCCCCTGCCGGACGCTGTACCCGGCCGTGTTCAGAGCGCCGAGCGCCGTCGAATGGTTCAGGCTGGCGTCGCCGAAGCTGGTGACGACCAGGGCGTCGGCCGGCCACCGCAGGGAGACCCCGAGCCGGCGGGCCCGGCCGAGTGCGAACGCGACGCCGACCGCCCGCGGCAGATGGGAGGCGATGGTGGACGTCTGCGGGATGATCGCGAGGTCCGGATTGCCGAACACCTTGTGCCGCCCACCGGACGCCGGGTCGTCCTGCGCGCCCATCATCCCGAGCAGGATGTCGCGGATGCCGTCCTCGAGCTTGCGGCCCGCCTGCGCGGAACGGGCCAGGTAGAACGCCCCGGACCGGTAGTGCAGCAGCGCCGGGTCGGTCGGCCGCAGCACCGCCGCGACGAGCGCGTTCGATTCGTGACCGGCCGATCCGATCGTGTAGAAGCCCTGCCCCCGCTCGCGCATCCGACGCGCCTCGATGTCGATGTGCCGGCTGCCGACCATCGCGTCGAACAAGGTCAGCAGTTCGTCGGCCTCGGGCCGCTCCGCCGTGCCGGGGATGTCGGCCAGCGCCCGGCGAACGCGGGCGTCCAGGTCGTCGTGGGGCGTGCTCACGCTCAGATAATGCCCCCCGTCGCCCGCAGGTAGCACATCGGCAGGCAGCGCCGACTCTTATCCGCAGGCGCGGGCCGGGTAAGCGGGACGTAGTTGCCGGGTAAGTCTGGGCGGCGACCCTGCTGGGGAAGGGCCAACGCGGCCCTCACAGACCTAAGGGGGATGCCGAGATGGCAGACATGCAGTTCCCGAACGTGCTGCTCGGACCGGGGACATTCAGCGCAGCGGTGATCGACAACAACGGCTCGCCGTCGTCGGTGCTCGAGGCCGCGGCACCGTTCACCATCCAGTGCTCGTGGACGATCAGCCCACTGGCGGCCTTGCTGCTGGGCGGCCAGTGGCAACTCGCTGCCTACGTCGAGTCGATGGGCCCCGGCCCCGAGCAGGAGGTCGGCGCGGCGGTGACGATCCCGCTCACCGGCGCCACCAACTACAGCGCCAACATCGTCGTGCCGGCGAACACCCTGCCGAACAACCCGGCCCCGCCGATCTCGGGCACCTACAAGCTGGTGACCCTGCTCACCCACCGCAACTTCGGCAACGTGACCGACGTCGCGGCCGTGGTCGAGGGACCGATCGTCCGCATCGCGTAGCTACCTCGGATCGCGCAGCTTCTGACGGCTTGGGACCGCCAGGGGTTGCGCGATCCGGTCTTACGGCTGGGCGACGGTCGGCGGGCTCAGCTCGATGTCGCCCGTGCTGCCGCGATGCAGCGCGTGCGGGTCGCCGCGGTCGACCACCGTGAGCGCACCGCCGCGGTCGACGACCAGTCGCCGGCCGCACCCGGCCTCGCACTCGATGAGCAGGCCACCCGGGCTCGAGGTGAATCTGAGTTCGTGGACACCGGCCATACCCTTGATGGTGTCACGGCGCAGGCGCCTCGCCCGCCCACAACCGCGCATACAGCTGCTTGGTCTCGGGCGTCGGCCGCACCCGGAAGGTCGCCCACAGGGCATCCGCACACCGGCGGTACTGGTTCAGCGCCAGGTGCAGCTGGCCCGTCGCCGCGTAGCCGGACATCAGCCGCCGGTGGACCAGCTCGTTGCACGGATCGGTGGCGAGGATCCTGCGCCCGACCTGGATCGCCGGTCCGTAGGCGCCGCGGCGGTTGTACAGCTCGACCAGGCGCGACTGCGTGTCCACGGCCAGCAGCCGCAGCTCGTCCCGAGTCGGCATCGCCCATTCCGCGTACGGATCGTCGGCGAGGAAGTCACCGTCGTATAGCTGTTCGGCCGCCTCGTACGACCTGATCGCCGCAGTCAGATCACCGGCGTGCTCGGCGCGTAGTCCCTCGTGGCACTGCTGTTCGAAGTCCTCGACATCGACCCACACCGACACGCTGTCGGCCACGAGATACGCGTCGTGAGCCCGCTGCAGCACCGGCTCGGGCGACACCCGGCGCAGCTCGCGGCGCACGCCGGTCAGCGCGACGTGCAGGCAGTTGCGGGCGGCGTCCGGCTCGGCCCGGGGCCAGAACACGTCCATGAGGACGTCGCGCGGAACCGGGACGCGCCGATGGGTCAGCAGGTAGGCCATGACGTTGCGGGTACGCCGACTGGAGACCGTGTCGACGTCGCGTCCGTCGAGAGTGACCCGGAAGGCGCCGAGCAACTGTGCGCACAGGGACGGCTGGGTGCGGGCCCAGGCCCGCCGGTTGTCGACGCTCACTACGGCTGCGCTCACCTGAACACCTCTTCGTGGTGTGCGCTGTTCCCTCACCGACAGAGGGAACCAATACGAGGAAGGAGCGGGTCAGCTCGCCGCTGATACGTGCGCCGAGCGCCGGGCGGCAGCTGCGGCCCGCAGCCGCTCGATCTTCGCGGCGTCGACGGGGCTGGCCGGCAGGTAGACGATCATCCGGCTCTCGGTCATGCCGCTGACGCCAAAGGTGGACGTGCGCAGGTCGACCTGCCCGACGTGGGCCAGTACGAACGACTTGATCTGCGGCACCGGCTCGGCCACCTGGTGGCTGGCCCACAGGACCGCGAAGTCGCCGCTGGCGGCGCTGAGGTCCTCGGCGAACTCCGTCCATTCGGGCTCACCGACGTGTCGCGCGTAATTGGCGCGCATGGTCGCGACCATGTGGTCCAGCAATCCCATGCTGCGCAGGGGGCAACGGTTCAGGGCGAAGATCTGCCACAGCGCGTTGCGCTCGCGGCCGTCAGCAGTGGCGAGCTCGGGGAACATCGCCGCGTAGGACTCGTTGCAGGCGAGCAGGTCGTACTTGCCGTTGTAGACGCAGGCCGGCTTCGGCTCCAGGGCGTCGAGCACCTGGGGCACGTCCTCGGGCAGTGTTCGCGTGTCGACGCTGGTCGGGATGCCCGGCACGTCGGCCAACCGGTACAGGTGCCACCGCTCGGCCGGCCCGAGGTTGAGCACGCGGGCGACGGCGTCCAGAACCTGCACGCTGGCGTTGATCGGGCGACCCTGCTCGAGCCACGTGTACCAGGTGACACCGACCCCGGCCAGCTGCGCGACCTCCTCGCGGCGCAGGCCCGGCGTGCGCCGGCGCAGCCCCGGGGCCAGGCCGACATCCTGCGGGGTGACCCGGTCGCGCCGGCTGCGCAAGAAGGCGGCCAGCTCGTCGCGACGCTCCTTGACGTACGTACCTTCGATCACGGTCACGAGTAGATCGTCCACCACCGACAACGTGCCTGCCTGGTGGTGGAAGTACCAGGATGGGCCCGTGGCCCGTCATGTACTGACCCTCGTCTGCGACGACCGGATCGGCATCGTCCATGCCGTCTCGGGATTTCTGACCGATCGTCGCTGCAACATCCTCGACAGCCAGCAGTTCGGCGACCCCACCACCGGCAAGTTCTTCATGCGGGTGCACTTCGACGGCGACGGGCCGGTCGCGGACTTCGGGGCGATCGCCGAGCGGTACGACGTGGTCTGGCAGGTGCACGACGAGGCGGTGCGATCGCGGCTGCTGGTGATGGTGTCGCGGGAAGGCCACTGCCTCAACGACCTGCTCTACCGATGGCGAGCGGGCGCCCTGCACGGCGACATCGCCGCGATCGTCTCCAACCATCCCGACCTCGAGCCGCTGGCCCGGGCCTACGACGTGCCCTACCACCACCTGCCGGTGACGCCGGACAACCGCGGGCACCAGGAGGGCGCACTGCTCGAGCTCGTCACGCGCTACGACGTCGAACTCGTGGTGCTGGCCCGCTACATGCAGGTGATGTCCGGCGACGTCTGCGCGCGGCTGGCCGGGCGGATCATCAACATCCACCACTCGTTCCTGCCCAGTTTCAAGGGCGCCCGCCCCTACCAGCAGGCCTTCGACCGGGGCGTCAAGCTGATCGGGGCCACTGCGCACTACGTGACGGCGGACCTGGACGACGGGCCGATCATCGAGCAGGAGACCGCCCGCGTCGACCACGCGTTGACCCCCGAACAGCTCGCCGCGGTGGGACGCGACCTCGAGGCGATGGCGCTGGCCCGGGCGGTGCAGTGGCACGTCGAGCACCGGGTTCTGATCAATGGCGCCAAGACCGTGGTGTTCCGGTAACACGTTGTGCCGGGTACTCGCAGTACCGGCACCAGCGGGCTCTCATCACTCGGGTGGCGGAGACGGCACCGTCGAGTCTGTGACCCCCTCGGAAAAACTGTCAGACCACCCCGGCATCGTCGGCGACGTGACCAGCGCGACCGCCACGCTGGCTCCGCCCCGCGCTGTGTCGCGCGCGAGGTCGGGAGCCGTCCTCGCCGTACTGCTGGCGGGTCAGTTCATGGCGATCCTGGACGTGTCGATCGTCAACGTGGCCGCGCCGACCCTGCGCAGCGACCTGCACGCATCCGGCGCCGGCCTGCAGATGGTCATCGCGGGCTACATCATCACCTACGCCGTGCTGCTGATCACCGGGGCCCGGCTCGGCGACCGCATCGGGCCCGGCCGGGCGTTCCGGGCCGGGCTGGCCGGTTTCACGGTGGCCTCGCTCGCCTGCGGGTTGGCCCCGAACACCGCGTCGCTGGTCACCTTTCGGCTGATCCAGGGGGCGGCCGCCGCGCTGATGATGCCGCAGATGATGAGCCTCATCCAGCGCACGTTCGTCGGCGGGGCTCGGGCGCGGGCCCTGTCGCTGTACTCGGCGGTGATCGCCTGCGGGGCGGTGGTGGGTCAGGTGCTCGGCGGCGTCCTGGTCAGCGCCGACCTGTTCGGCACCGGGTGGCGTCCGGTGTTCCTGGTGAACGTGCCGATCGGCATCGCCCTGCTCGTCAGCGCGCGCCGGCACCTGCCGAGTGACCGTGGTGAGCCGGGTCGCCGGTTCGACCCGGCCGGCGTCGTGCTCCTGTCCTCGGCGGTGCTGCTGTTGGTGGTGCCTCTGGTGCTGGGCCACGAGGAGCACTGGCCGGTGTGGGGTTGGGTGTCGCTGGCCGCGAGCGCGGTGCTGTTTGGAGCGTTCGTGGTGGTCGAGCGATCGGTGGCCGGCCGGGGTGGCTCGCCGCTGGTGTCGGAACGGGTGCTGCGGGCACCGGGGCTGCTCGTCGGCGCGGCGTCCTTGTTCGTCGCGCTGCTGAACTACGCCGGCTACCTGTTCACCATGGCGCTGCACCTGCAATCGGGGCTGGGGGAGAGTCCGGCCGAGGCTGGGTTGGCGTTCGCGCCGGCGGCGGTCGGCTTCGCCATCACGGGGCTGACCTGGCGCCGGCTGCCGGCCCGGTGGCACGGACGCATGATGCCGCTCGGGCTGGTGTTGGCCGCCGCGTGTTACCTGCTGCTCGCGCTGATCCTGCGAGGTGGTGGCCGGGGTGGGTTCGCGATGGAGGCCGACCTGTTCGTGCTCGGGCTGGCCCTCGGGTTGGCGTTCAGCCCGATGCTGACGGTGGCGCTCACCCACGTGCCGCTCGCCGACGCCGCCGATGCGAGCGGGGTGCTGGTGATGGTGTTCCAGCTCGGTCAGGTGGTGGGCGTCGCGACGCTGGGCACGCTGTACCTGACGCTCGTGCACGGTCCGGGTGTGCACGCCTCGGCCCACGCGATCGCGATCACCAACGTGGCGCTGGCCGGCTGCGCGCTGGCCGCCGCCGGATTCGCGCTCGCCCTGATCCGCCCCCGGCGGCCCGCTTCGGATTGACGTTGTCCGCGCTGGGCGACGTCCTGACATCGCGAAGCGCGGACAACTCGAGTGGTGACTGCACCGGGGCTAGCCGGCGGCGCGGCCGGCCCCGAGGAGTTCCCCGTGCACGTCGAGCATGGCGCTGATCGTCGCCGACCAGGGGTAGGCCTCGGCCGCCCGGCGCGCGGCGTCTCGTCGCGTACCCCTGGGTATGGCGGCCAGGCGAAGGGCAGCGTCGGCGAAGGCCACGGGATCGCCGGCCGCGGCCGCGCCCGCGCCGGGGTACCGGGCAACGATCTCGGCCGGTGCCGCGCCCTGATGCGCGACGATCGGCGTCCCGCAGGCCAGCGCCTCGAGCGCGGCCAGTCCGAACGTTTCGGCCGGGGCGGGGGCCAGGGCCACGTCCGCGGCGCTGAGCTCGGCGGCCACCTCGTCGCGGTCGGTCAGGTACCCGGTGAAGCGCACGGGCAGGCCGGCGGCGCTCTCGGCGAGCTTGGTGTGCCGCGGGCCGTGGCCGAGCACGGTCAGCTCGGCGTCCACGCCGCGTTCGTGCAACACCCGCAGCGCGTCCACTGCGAGGTCCGGACGCTTCTCCGGCGAGAGCCGGGCGGCCAGGACGAGCCGCAACCGATCCACCCGATCGACGGCGACCCGCGGCCGGAACGCCGACAGCTCGACGCCGAGCCGGACGATCCGTACCGGGGCGTACGGTCCGAATTCGTCAGCGGCGAAGCGGGAGCAGGCGACGAGCAGGTCGCAGCTGCGGCCCACCCGGCCGGCGATGCCGCTCGTCGCCCGCCGCAGCACGCGACCCGGTACGAACGGCAGCAGCATGGGCAGCGTCCGTTCCAGCCGCTCGTGCGACCAGGCGACGACGGGCACCCGCCGGGCTCGCGACCAGGACCAGATCCAGTGCTGCAGCACCTTGTCGTGCACCTCGACCACGTCCGGGCGCAGCTCGTCGAGCAGGGCCAGCACGGCGCGGCGGCGCACGATCACCCGATAGTCGGTGCCGTTGGGCAGCTTGGGGGAGCGCAACGTCCGGACCGCGCCGGTCTCGGTGTTGCCGGCCTCGCCGTCGTCGGCCCCGGGCACGATCAGCGTGCACCGATGGCCGGCCTCGATATATCCGGTCCGAAGGGTGTCGACGGCGACGCGCAACCCCCCGGACGTCGGCGTGTGGAAGTTCGCGAGCTGGACGATCCTCATGACGCGATCCTCATGACGCCCGCCGGCGCAGCCGGGCCAGGCGCACCGGTTTGAGCGAGACGACGGGCTGGTCCATCGATCGGGCGGCGAGCACCCGGGTGTAGTGGCCCACCAGCTGGTCGGCGATGACGTCCCACGTGCGGCCCACGACCGACGGCCGAGCCCGGTCGCGGACCGCCGCCAACGCGTGCCGATCCTCGCGAACCGCCGCCACCTGGGCCGCGAGGACGGCCGGGTCGCCGCCGGCCCACAGCCACCCGTTGTCGCCGTGGCGCACCAGATCGAGCGGGCCGCCCGCAGCGGCGGTGATGACCGGCACGCCGGCGCACAGGGCCTCCTGGACGACCTGGCAGAACGTCTCGTCGGCGCCGGGGTTCACCACCAGGTCGAGGCTGGCCACGATCCGCGCCAGGTCCTCGCCGTGACGCAGGCCCAGGAAATGGGCGTCGGGCATCATCCGCGCGAGGCGGCGCCGGCGCGGGCCGTCCCCGACGACGACCATCGACACACCGGGCAGCTTCGAGATCGGGGCCAGCGCCTCGACGCGCTTCTCCGCGGCGAGCCGTCCCACGTAACCGACGATGATCGTGCCCAGCTCTTCGCCGCTGAGCGACGCCCGCAGCGCCTCGTCGCGCCGTCCCGGATGGAACAGCTCGCCGTCGACGCCGCGCGGCCACAGCTGCAACGAGCGGATGCCGTGGCTGCGCAGCTGGTAGCCGGTCGTGGTGGACGGCACCAGGGTGAGGTCGGCACTGTTGTGCAGCCGGCGCAGCGAGCGCCACAACGCGGGGCTGGCCGCGCGCAGGTGGTAGAGGCGCAAGAACCCGGACAGGTCGGTCTGGAACACCGCCACGGACGGGATGTCGAGTGCCGTGGCGGCCCGCGCGGCCGCCTTGCCCAGCACGGCCGGCGAGGCGAGGTGGACGATGTCTGGCTCCAGGTCGCGCAGCACCGGCCGCAGGTCCAGCCCGGGCCGGGCCATGCGCAGGCCGCGATAGCCGGGAACCCCGATCGCGGGCACCCGCACGACCTCGATCACGTGCCCCTGGGCGCGGAACGACCCGCCGCTGGGCGCGACAACGACCGGCTCGTGTCCCCGGGTGGCTAGAGCCCCAGCGACCCGGATCACGGAGTTGACCACTCCGTTCACGGCCGGCGAGAAAGTCTCGGCCACGAGCGCGACTCGCACCCTTTGACGATCACCACGCCAGACGACACCACGCTGTGCGCGACACGACGGGAAAGTGAAATCCCGGTGTCCGGAGTATGCGGCGTGCCCGGTGGGTTCGGCGGGTACGCGAGTGGCTATTCTGCAATGCGGACCGCCTAGCAGCACGGCGGGGCGAGCACTTGCACATCCGAGTGGAGGCACGTTGACCACGACTGCCGAGCCGACCGCGGCCGAGTCGCCAGACGCGGCATTCACCGTCACGCCGCAGCCGATCGTCAGCCGGCCCTTCCCGGTGCACGAGCCGGAGAAGGGCTCCCTGCTCGGGCAACTGCTGCGCACCACCGACCACAAGCTCATCGGCCGGATGTATCTGGTCACCTCGTTCGTGTTCTTCATGCTCGGCGGCGTGATGGCGCTGCTGATGCGCGCCGAGCTGGCCCGTCCGGGCATGCAGTTCCTCTCCCCGGAGCAGTACAACCAGCTGTTCACCATGCACGGCACGATCATGCTGCTGTTCTTCGCGACGCCGATCGTGTTCGCCTTCGCGAACTTCGTGGTGCCGATTCAGATCGGCGCGCCCGACGTGTCGTTCCCGCGGCTCAACTCGTTCGCCTACTGGCTCTACCTGTTCGGCGGCACGATCGCGGTCGGCGGCTTCCTGACACCGGGTGGCGCGGCCGACTTCGGCTGGTTCGCCTACACGCCGCTGAGCGACTCGCTGCACTCGCCGGGCGTCGGCGGCAACATGTGGGTGGTCGGCCTGGCCCTCTCGGGTCTCGGCACCATCCTCGGTGGCGTCAACATGATCACCACGATCCTGACCCTGCGCGCCCCCGGCATGACCATGTTCCGCATGCCGATCATGACGTGGAACATCCTGGTCACCAGCCTCTTGGTGATCATGGTCTTCCCGTTCCTGGCCGCCGCGCTGTTCGCGCTGGCCGCCGACCGCATCCTC
>DASXYL010000012.1:0-8163 GCA_036502575.1 Jatrophihabitantaceae bacterium
CGGTGAAGGAGCGGCCCGGTCCCAGGTCCACTGCGGCCTGGCAGCGGGCTTTCGCTTCGACCGGTGCCACCCGCAACACCTCCCGCAACAACGACGCGGTGTCTCGGGCCATCAACTCACCAGCCGCACCCCGATGATCCAACTCGGCGATCAGAGCGTGATCCACAACGGGTAGCCGGCGACGCTGGGTCTCCACACCACGCAACAGTTCGAGCAGCTCGTCGCGGGACAGGCGGGTCAGATCCAGCGCAATCAGCGCATCCACCGTGATCGAGAGCTGGCCGAGCAGGGCAGCCACCGGCGCGACGGCACCCTCCTCACCCTCGAACATGCGTACGACTCTATCAGGTCACGGAAGGCCGTGTCTAGAGAGATTCCCCCTTATTCCATAAGGAAAATCGGAATCGCAAGCCAGCCACGGAACGCAACCAGAAGACCAACCCTCCGTCGCTGCAGTTGGAGAAGTCGAGCGGACCGAGGAGCACATACGCAAAAGGACTGGGATTGGAGAAGGGCCGGGGTAGGGGAGGCCAAGGAACGCGCGAGGACGGGGAGCCGACAAGCGCAGGGGCGCATCAACGCCACGCGGTGCTGGGTGCTCGACCATTGATGCGCACGTCGATCGGCGCCAGCCCGGACGGCATCGCGAACACGGCGACGACGACGTTGGCGCGCTGGCACTCGGGATGCTTCGTGGTGTTGGACGGCACGAGCACGAGATTGGTGCCGTGCGCGGCCAGCGATACGTGGGCCACCGACGAGCAGCCGACGTTCTGCGCGACCGCGACGCCTACGTCGCCGGCCGGGCGCGGCTGGGCGAGCGCCGTGATCACGCCATCGTCGAGGTCACCGGACCGGGGTCGACTCCGCAGCCAGGCTGCGAACCTGGTCACCTCGGCGCGGCTGCGCAGCACGACGCCGGGCTCGGCCGCAAAGTAGCCCGCCTGCGTGTTCGCGAACAGCCGCGTCGGCACGGCAGACCCGCTGGATGGCACGGCAGACCCGCTGGACGGCGCGGCAGGCCCGCTGGACGGCGCGGCGGGCGTGCTGGACGGCGGGGACGGGCTCGAGCCGCCCGGCTCCGTCGAGGCGCAGCCGCCGAGCAGCACGCCGCCGACAAGACCGCTGCTGACCAGGGCGCAAGCGAGGATGAGTCGCATAATTCGTTAACGCGCCGAGCCGTCCACGACGTTGTCTACGCGGCGAGCCACTCGGTCGAAACGGTTACGGCGTCCAGCGCGTCGGGATCGGGTTCGACGCCCAGACCGGCGCCCGTCGGAACTCGGACGTGGCCGTCCTCGAGGAGGAACGGGTCGGTGATATCGCGGGTGTAGTAGCGGTCCGAGGCGGACGTGTCGCCGGGCAGGGTGAAATTGGGCAGCGCGGCGAGGGCGACGTTCGCGGCGCGGCCGATGCCGGTCTCGAGCATGCCGCCGCACCACACCGGAATGCCGTGCGCGGCACACACGTCGTGGATGCGCCGGGCCTCCAGGTAGCCGCCGACGCGTCCAGGTTTGATGTTGACGATCCGGGTGGCGCCGATGCTGATCGCGTGCACGGCGACGGCAGCCGACGTGATCGACTCGTCCAGGCAGATCGGTGTGCGCACCAGTTGGGCGAGCGACGCGTGGCCGGCGAGGTCGTGCTCGGGCAGCGGCTGCTCGATGAGCAACAGGTCGAACGGATCGAGCTTGGCGAGGTGCCGGGCGTCGGCCAGCGTGTACGCGGTGTTCGCGTCGACCTGCAACAACAGCTCGGCGCCGTAGCGCTCACGCACGGCCCGCACCGGCGCGACGTCCCATCCGGGCTCGATCTTCAGCTTGATACGCAGGTAGCCCTCGTCGAGGTACCCGTCGACTGCGTTGAGCAGCTCGGGTACGGAGTCCATGATCCCGACCGAGACTCCGGCCGGCACCGTGTCGTGCACCGCGCCGAGGAATGCCCCGAACGACGTCCCGGACTCGCGCAGCGCAACATCGAGCACGGCACTCTCGAGCGCCGCCTTGGCCATCGGATGCCCTTTGAAGCGGGCGAAAGCTCGTTCGGCGCGGTACACGTCAGGGTCGGGCAACGCGAGCAATGCCGGGACGAGGAAGCGCCGCAGCACGTCCGCGGCCGCGTCCACGTACTCCGACGAGTAGCGCGGCGCGGACATGGCCACGCACTCGCCCCAACCCTCCGCATCGGCCGCAACGACCCGTACGAGCACGACCTCGCGGTCCAGCTCGGTGCCGAACGACGTGCGGAACGGGGCGACCAGGGGCATGGCGATGCGCCGCAACTCGACGCCTTCGAACTTCACGTGGGGACCTCCAGCAGATAGCGGCCGTCTCGGGTGATGCCGGCGATGCGGTAGCCGTCGGCGAGCGCATTGGCCAGGGCCGAACGCACCGCCATACGCCACCGTATGGCCAGTGCCGGGTCGGCTGACCTCAACGTTTGGATGTCGCGCGGGGTCGCAACGGTGAACGCGGCGCCCTCGCGAGAGCCCACCAACGGGGCGTCGCCATCCCGATCGAGCAGCGCCGGGACGTCGTGCGGCGTGGGCGCCGGGGGCGGATCAGCGTCGAGCGCCCACACGACGTAGAGGCGGTCGCTCGCGTCGCCGGCGTTGACCCTGTCCTCCATCGCGCCGTAGAAGTCGGGCAGGTAGTCGACGACGCTGGCCCCCAGCGAGTGCAGGTTGAAGTAGGCGTTGCGGGCGACGAGCGGGTCGAACGTCCAGCTGATCGCGGTACGCCCACGGGCCAGCGCCCACTCGCGCTGGTGCTGCTTGAGCAGCCGCCCGATGCCGCGGCCCTGGTACTCGACCGCGATGCCGGTGACGTGCGAGTGCAGGTGGCCGTCCTCGGCGAAGAAGCCGAGCGAGGCACCGACCAGGGCCGGACCGTCGTAGGCGCCGGCGAGGTAGTTACCGGTGTGCGCCATGGCGCGGAGCGTGCTCGGATCGATCACCCGCTGGCCCTCGTTGTTGCGCCAGATCCGGCCGAACAGCGTGGCGACGTCATACGTCGCGGCGACATCGCCGAGCTCCCGGATGTGCACCGTCCTAGTCTCGCTTACGTCGGGGGTAATCGTCTCCACGCGCCCGGCGGATTACGGTGCACGACGTGACCGCCGCAACCGCTTCGCGTTCCCAGAGTCCGGTCGGCGAGCTGCTGCGCCAGTGGCGTGAGCGTCGCCGGATCAGCCAGCTCGACCTGTCCATCCAGGCCGACATCTCCAGCCGGCACCTCAGCTTCGTCGAGACCGGACGCTCCCAGCCCAGCCGGGACATGGTGCTGCACCTGGCCGACAACCTCGACGTACCGCTGCGCGAGCGCAATCACCTGCTGCTCGCCGCCGGGTTCGCGCCGGTATTCGGCGAGACGGCCCTGGACGCCCCGCAGATGGCCGCCGTCCGACAGGCGATCCGCCTCGTGCTGAAGGCGCACGAGCCGTATCCGGCGGTGGTGATCGACCGAGCCTGGAACCTCGTCGACGCCAACGCCACCGTCGCGTTGCTGACTGCCGGTGCCGCGCCGTTGCTGCTCGAACCGCCGGCGAACGTGCTGCGGCTGTCGCTGCATCCGGACGGCATCGCCCCGCGCATCGTCAATCTCGGCGAGTGGCGGGCGCACCTGCTGGCCCGGCTGCGCCGCGAGATCGCCGTTACCGGAGATCCGGGTTTGGCCGAGCTCTACGACGAGCTGCGCGGGTATCCGTGCGATCAGCCCGATGTGGACGTCCCCTCGCCGGGCGAGGTGGTCGTGCCGCTGCGCATCCGCACCGAGGCGGGCGAGCTGTCCTTCTTCGGCACGGTAGCGACGTTCGGCACGCCGCTGGACGTCACGGTCGCCGAGCTCTCGATCGAATCCTTCTTCCCGGCGGACGCGCAGACGGCCGAAGCCCTGCGCTCCGTCTAGCAGCGGCCTCCTAGCCCCGATCGTGCGACTTCCTGCGGCGTCAAGCCGCAGGAAGTTGCACGATCGCTCGCTCAGGCTTGCTCGAAGAAGCCGGTGATCTCGCGCAGCCGTCCGTCGTCGGCCAGCACGGCGTAGTCGACGCCGACCACGACCGGCTCCCCGGACGGTCCGACGAGGTCCCATCCCCACCGGGCTCGGTCGTGGTGCGCGTCGACCGGCGTGGTCAGCCGGAACGTGTGCCCGGGGAACTGCTGCTGCGCCCCGGCGGCTAGTGAGTCCAGCCCCTCGTGTCCGGATGCGGTGAACATCGGATCGACGTAGCTCGCGTCGTCCGTCCAGGTGGCCGCGATGATCTCCCGGCGCTTGGCCGCGTCGGTCTCGTTCCACATCGCGAAGTAGCCGTCGACGACCGTGTCGGTCTGGGTCATGATCTTGCCTTTCGCCGTATCGGAGGTAACGCAGCTACCTTCTCCCGGCGGCGGGCATGGCGTCGATTACCCGGCAGGTAAGGGGAAACTGCGTCCGGCGGCGTCGAGGTAGACCGCGGCGCCGGCCGCCGAGACGGCGTGCTCGTAGTGGACGCTCGCGCCCGGCGCCAGTACGCCGACGGGTTCGCGCGGCGCGTCCAGGCCCGACACGGTGATCGCGTCGGCGTGCGCGTCGGCATCGCCTGCGTTGCGCACGTCGAAGTTCGCCACGCCGTTGGTGATCGTGACCGGCTCGGCGAGCACCAGGTCGACATACGCCGGCGTACGGGGCTCGTACCGTTCGACGAAGAACGCCCGCCACGACTCGGGTGGATCCCCGGGAGCGTCGAGAACGCAGCTCGGCGGCGACGGGGTAACGGTCAGGGTGGCGGTGACGCCAGGACTGCGACAGTCGTACAGGTAGAGCGTGCTGGTCGCCCGGCCGGCATCTAGGCCCACGGCCACCACCTGGTGCGATCTGAACACGTTGCCCGGCGACACCAGCCCGATCGGTATCGGCCGCCCCGCACCGAGCGCCTCCGCGGCCCGGCTCAGCTCGCTGGCCAGCGTCGTCCGCAGCGTCGACGTCGAGGCAACGCGCAGCCGCGGATAGGCGAGCAGGTTGTGCAGGTCGGTGGGTTTGACGCGAAGTGACTGGCCGGGCACCGGGATCCCGTTCGCCGACGGCTCGAGGCCGACGGAGGTCAGGTGCCGTCGGAAGATCTCGTCCCGCAGGCGGGACGCGGCCGGCGGCACCCCGGGCGGCGGGTAGTCGTCCGGGCTGTGGGTTGGTACCGGCCAGCCGGCGAAGTAGTAGTCGAGCGCGGCGAAGGTCATACCACCGCACAGGCCGCCGAGCGCGATCTGCGGAGTGCGCAGCGGTCCCCATCCCCACGAGGGCAGCAACGTCGTCGAGAACGAATTGGGGAAGTGGAAGCCGTGGACGTCAGGCTCGAACGCCGTGAGCATGTCCGTGATAGTGGACCGCGAAGAGTCAGGCGTCTACGGCGAGCTGCGCGCGATACCCGGCGGTCAGCGCCGCGACGCTGGACGGCGGGGTGAGTACCTCGACGTTGCCTCGCCGGGGCCGACGTCGTGGTGACCCGTAGCCGCGCACGGTCCACGGCACGACGGCATCGCCCAGCACGAGCTCCGGTTCGCCGTCGGTCATGACGAACGTCCCGGCGGGAAGCGACGACCACGTCGACGGATGCAACCGGCGGCGGTGGGTGCCCCGAACGATCCGCTCGCGGTGCAGCTGCTGGTCGAGATCCTTCGCGGACAGCACCGGCCGCGCCTGCGCCGCGGCCGACGCCCGGCGATATGCGTTGTACGCCGCGCGGCGGCACAGCGCGCAGGGCCGATGCCCGGCGGCCAGGGCCACCGCTTCGTCGTGGAAGAAGAGCACGGTGAAGTGGTGCGGTCGCCACTGCGGCAGGCGCCAGTCCTTGAAGCTCAGGGCGCAGATGATCCACAGCGCGCTGCCGTGGAACCGAACGACCTCCCGATCACGGTGCAGGATGCCGCGATTGCCCAACCACGCACCGCGCAGCGGGATGGCGACGATATCGCCGGTCGGTGTGACCCGATTGCGTGCAGCCATAGGGGCAGTGTGCGGGCCACCTCTGACATCATCGCCCGGCGCGGTCCAGCCGCTGCTCGGCGCGGCGCAGTTCCGCTTTGGCTTCGCGCACCTGGTGTCCCGCCTCGGTGAGCTTGTGCCGGGCGGCGGCCAGCTGCTCTTCGAGCGATTGCACCCGCTCCTGATGCTTGGCGGCCTCCGTCTCGGCCTTGACGAGCTGCCGTCGAGCGGCGGTGACCTCCTTCTCCGCCGCGGCAACCCGCTCGCGCTGGACGCGCTGGGCGGCGGTCGGCTCCCGCTCCTTCGTCGAGGATGGGGACGGCGCGGGCGACGGGACGACGCTGAGCTCCGGTCGTCCGGTGCCGCCTTCGCCACCGCCGCCGAAGCCGTCCCACTGGGCCGCGCGCAGCAGGCGCCCGGACGCGAGCTGATCGGCCACGGTGGGGCTGGCCACGGAGGCCAGCAGCGTCGCGCTCACCTCCTCGCGGATCGCCGAGGACGGCTCGCGCTGGCCGGTGACGGCGAACGCCCGGCGGGCCAGGTCGTCGACCAGCTCGCGACGTCGGCGCGAGAGCGAGCGCATCGCCTGACCGTCCAGGCGCCGCTCGGCGTCGTGCAGCTGCCCGCCCAGCTCGACGAGCGTGTCGATCAGTTCGGGCTCGGCTCGGGCGAGGGCGTTGAGCGTCCAGGCGCTGCGCGTCGGTTTGCGCAGGGCGGTGATCTCCTTGGCCGCCGCGGCGTCACCTTCATCCCGGGCGGCGGATGCCAGGGCGCGACGGCGGTCCATGAAGGCGTCCGGGTCGGCGGCGTACAGCTCCTCGGCCGCCTGCTCGACAAGATTCACGGTGCCATCCTCCCCTGTAGTGGGTCGGCGATGGCGGAGATACCGGACGCGTTCCGCGCGAGTTGGTCACCGGACGAGCCGGGCCAGCTTCTTCGGCGCCAGGACGCAGTAGCTCTCCGTGAGCAGCTCGGCGATCTCGTCCCAGTCGACATCGCCCTCGAGCAGTACGCCGGCGGCGTCCGGCCACCACACCGGCACGAAGAAGGGATCCCCCCGGCTGCGCAGCTCGTCGCGCTCGGAACCGGGCGCTCGGAAGGTCAGGACGGTCGCTGGGCCGTCGGTGCCGGCAGCCTTCGCATAGGCCGGCGGCCAACTCGACTCGATCCTCAGCACGTGCGCGAACGTGCGCGTGCGGATGCGCCATCGCAGGCCCACCCACGCCGGCTCCTCGTACGCCTCCGGAAGGCCGAGGCACATCTGGCGCAGCCGGCCGACAATCTCGGGGGAGACGTCGGCCGGCTCCGTCACTGCACCGCCCACTTCGCCTTCGGAGTGTTGGCGATCCGCACCAGGACGCGACCCCGCTGGGTCAGGATCGGCAGTTCGCCGGCCGGTGCGTCGCGCTCTACCACGCGCAGCATCGTCGGCTCGACCGCGTTCGGATACGTCTTCGTCACCAGCCATGCCGAACTCATGTTCGAAGAGTACAGGGTCTACTGCGTCAAGATTTGTGGCACACGCCGGCGATAGGGTCGCCGGATCTGAGCCGGAGGTCTGACGGATGCGCAAGGCAGCGGTGCGGTTGCCGGTGGAGGAGAAGGCCCGGGTGGTGTTGGCGGTGCTGGCCGGGGAGCTGACCGCAGCTGAAGCAGCGCGTCGGCACGGGGTGAGCACGAACGCCGTACTGAGTTGGCGGGCGAAGTTCCTCGACGCCGGTAAACGGGCTCTTGAGGAGAAGATCTCCGGCCCGGACCGGGGCACCGGCACAGCCGAAGAACGCCGGCTTCGGGTCGAGGCCAACCAGCTCAAGCTCGCCTTGGCTGAGGCGACGGTGCAGCTGCGGATCTGGGAGAAGGGCGCGGGATATGTGCATCACGTCCCTTCTCCGACCTCGAAGCCCTGAGAGTGGCAGCGGGCCTGCCGGTTTCGAGGTTCGCTCGTCTCGCGGGTATCCCGCGCCGCACCTACCACCGGCGACTGACCCGGCTGCGTGACGGTGACCCGGTCAAAGGCCCGTGGCCCACGCCGGCTGTCGATGAGGTCGAGGCGGTGGCCGCGAAGTATGCCGAGGCCTGGCCGGCGTGGGGGCATCGCAAGATCGCGGCGTTGATGCGCGCCGACGGACACGACGTGTCCACCTCGACGGTCGAGCGCGCGCTGCGGCGACGCGGGTTGCTGCTGCCGCGCGGCTTTCGGGCTGATCGC
>DASXYL010000013.1:0-30916 GCA_036502575.1 Jatrophihabitantaceae bacterium
TGAATCCGGTCCCGGTCACCTGAGCCGTCATGCCCGCGATGATGATCTGCGGCTGGATGGCGAGGGTCGTGTTCGGTGTGGTGGGGCGGCCCTGCGGCTTCCCGCCGGCGGGCGGGACGACCGGCGGGACGGGGGGCGGGATGATCGACGGGCAGTTCACGACAACCAGCGTGCCGGCGGTGATCGGCCCGTTCGGATCCGGCACCGGATCCGGTGCCGGTGCCGGTGCCGGTGCGGCGAAGTCGCCGCCGCCGACGTCGACCGGTGGCTGCTCGGTGACGGTGATGTTGTGTGGTCCGCAGGCCAACCCGGACGCAGGGATCACATTGACGAGTGAGCCGGCTTCATCGACGTCGTCGGCGGCCACCCGCACGCCGTCGAGGGTGACGACGTACGGCTGGCGTCGGCGGCCAGACTCCGATGCGTGGAAAGCGTTGCCCTCGACCGTGATCGAGCGTGGCTGCGATGCCTGGCTGATCACCTGCGGGTCGGCGGTCACAGTCGGGCACAGCACGCTGAACGTTGTCTCCGCGCTGGCGACGCCGAAGCTCGTCGGCTGGGTGACCCGAACTGTGTTCTCGCCGCACGAACCGTTCATCGAGCCCTGCCACGAGTCCGGATCCGACGAGGTCGCGACCTGGACACCGTTCACGAAGACCGACTTCGGCTGGAGCTTGCGGTTGTTGTAAGGATCGCTCGGGCCGTCGAACTCCCAGAAGTTGACGCCCTGCTGGAACGGCAGCGCATTCTGGACGACTTCGGTATGTGAGAGATACGCCTGGGGACACAGCACCTGGATCGGAATGTGCTCGCTGAACTCGATCGGCGCGACGGCCTGGCGGATCTTGACGATCACGCCAGGGTCCGGCTCGACGATGTCGACGATGATGTCGGCTGTCATGCCGTAGAGCCCGCCGCAGTCGAGAAATTCCTTGTCGAGGAAGTCTCCGTGCAGGTGTCCGGCCGGGTCCGGGGTCATGGTGCCAAGAGGTCCGAAGGTTGTGCCGTTGAACGAGACGGTCGCCACCGTGCCGGACGGGTACACAGTCGTGGGATCGGACAGCGTGATCTTGTTCTGCTGTGGGTGCCGCTGCGAGATGAAGCCCTGCGGGGTCACGCTCCACGAGGAGCACCAGACGTCGATCGTGCCTGACACCGCCAAGGTCCCATATGTACTGGGCTGGCTGAGCGTCACGGTGTGCTGGCCGCAGTCGAGGTCCGCGGACGCGCTCGGCGCCTGCTGGTATCCGACCGTGCCGACGGCGTGCCCGTCGACGGAGATCGTCTTGTCGCCCTGCTGGGCACCCTGGCTGTCGAAGCCGTTGGAAACATCCCAATCGGTGAAGTCGAGCGGGGTCCGCCCGGCGCCGACCACCTTGGTCTGCTCCAGCGTGCCGCGCGGGCACAGCACGGTCAGCGGGGTCAACGTGCGCGTCCACGGCGCGTGGTCGCTGTCGTCGTACTTGACATCCAACTCGACCGTGTTGTCCCCCCCGCAGTGGAACTCACTGCGGCTGGCCGGCAACAACAGGGACTGGTAGAGGCAGTCCGGCGAGTAGTCGCCCTCCTGCGCCACCACGCCGTTGATCTTGACCGTCAAGTCTCCCGGCCAGTCCCACGCGGCGTATTCGACATGGAACGCGGTGCTCTGGTCGCCCCGGACAACGCCCTGCGGGCTGACCGACACACCGCTCGAGCATCCGTCCTGCCCACCGCCGCCGCCTGGGTCCGCAGCGGCCTGGGTGGTGTGCGGCATGACGACGGCGAAACTCACGACCGCCAGGGCGGCAGTGAGTAACGCCGCCCTTCTCATGGCGCGACCGTCTTGATGGACCCGGACATGAAGATCGACGGCGTGCACGGCTTGTTACCCGGGTTCGTACAGGTGACCTCCATGCTCAGGCTCTGCCCGCTCGGCACGATGATCGGGGTGACCCAGTGCGGGTCCCAGAACGGGAACGACGCCAACGGCAGAGTGATGAGGACCTGACCGCTTCGGACCAGGCTCACCCGTCCGGTATCCAGTGCCGGGTTCTGGAACACGAAGTCGGTGACCTCGATCTGATGCTTCGAGTCCGCGGGGAGGCTCTTCTCGGCCATCGTCAGGGACTGGGAGAAGTCAGCCGGGGCCGGCAGCGGCTTCGTCGTCGGTTTGCCGGTCGTCTTGGTCGGGGTCGGGGTGGGCGACGCCTTGGGCGTCGTCGGCGGGATGGTGGTCGGCGTGGCCGCGGGACCGCCAGCGCCGCCGCCTGCGCTACCGCCGCTGGGGTTCACGCCGGCCGAGGACAGCGCCGCCTTGACCGCGTTCTTGGCGGCGTCGGTGGCGGTGTCCTTCACCGTCGGCTTGAACAGTCCGAACCACAACGCGACGAGCGCGACCGCGCCGACCAGGACCCCGGCGATGACCTTGGGCAGCCAGCTCGGGATCGCGGCCTCGTTGAGCAGCGTGCCGTGGAGGCGCACCGGCGCCGCCGACGGCAATCTCGCCTCGACGGAGAACGGCTTGGTCTGCGCCGGTCCCTTCCAGAACCGGTGCGTGGAGCGAGCGCGGACGGTGACGAACGCCGCCGAGCCGGGCTCCACATCCACCTGGGCCGGTGAAGTGGTGACGTCGACCGCGTCCTGCTCGTCGAACCCGACGAGCTCGACGGTCGTCGGGGCGTTGCCCAGGTTGTCGATGGCGACCTGGTGCTTGCTGCGCCGACGGCCGCGCGCCCGATCGGTGCGGGGCGATATCTCCGCACTGAGGACCGTGACCGCTTCGATCTCGAGCGCGCCCTCGGCGACGACCGAGCCCTGCGGGTCCTCGTGCGAGCGGACGTGCACGCCGAAGGTCAGCGTCCCGGCCGGCACCGATCCATCGGCCGGAGGACGGAAGATCACGTGGGCGGCGGCGGACTGTCCCGGGAACACCGAAACGGTCGGCGGCTCGGAGTGTGTCCACTGCGCCGCCTGGCCGAGGACCTCGAGCGCGAACGAGTCGACGACTCGGCCGGTGTTGGTCACGGTGATCTCGGCGACCACCTCGCCGCCGGGCGCGACGCCGAGTCGCACCGGATTCAAAACTGCCTGAGCACCCATGGTCGGCGACGCTAGGCGAACCTGATCGCGAGCAATACGGACGACCGGGCGAGGGCGAGGGCGAGCGCGCGGTCCGATCGGGCTGCCCGATCGGGCGGCGCATCGGCCCGGCCCGGCGCCCGATCCGGCGTTCCTCGCGCACGCAAAGACGATCAAGCTTCGGCTGTGATCGCGGAGACTGACCAGGCGTTGGCCGCGGTGCTGAAGGCGAAGGTCCTCGGCACCGCGCCGATCAACATTGCCTTCGATCCGCCGAGCCGGCCCTGGATCCAGTCGCTGAAGGCTCCGACGGTCAACCTGTTCATGTTCGATGTCCGCGAGAACGTGCACCGACGTGAGTCGGCCTACGAGAACGTGCGTGACGACGAGGGCAAGGTGATCGCCCGCCGCCCGCCGATGCAGCGCTGGGACCTGCACTACACGCTCGCCGTCTTCGCGCCCAACGTGATCGTGGAGCACAGGGTGCTCGCCGCGATCATCCGCTACTTCGCCGGTATCGAGGTCTTGCCGGTCGACGTGCTGCCCCCGGCGTTGGCCGAACCGGGCTACCCGATCCTGGTCAGCGCCGGCGCCGGGATGAAGCGCGGCATGTTCCTGAACTACGCGGGCGATCTGAAGGCCGGCCTGGAGCTCGCCGTCACCGTGCCGATGCCACCGCCGGCGGCGCCGGCCCCGCAGCCCCCCGTTCAGCAGCCGCCGCAGATCCAGGTCGAGCCGGTGCCCGGCTCCGATCCGGCGCGCACCGTCGCCGCGTCCGAGACGGTGCCGCCGGCCCGAACGCCGCAGCCGCCCGCGCCGCAACCCGCGCCGGCCGGGCCACCGGCCGCCCCGCCGCCGCCGCTTCCGAAAACGCCCGAGCCGCTGCGGCCCGAGTCCTTGTCGGACACCCCGCCGACCGATACCCAGTCCGAGCCGCCCAAGGCGGCCCGAACGACTCCGCCCCCTAAGGAGCCAACGTGACCGATGACCGCGAACGCCAGGAGTCCTGGGTGGTGACGGAGAACACGCAGGAATACACGCCCGACAACGATCCCGAGTCGGACGAGGCCTGGGTTCAGACCGAGAACACCCAAGAAGTCAGCCAGGACGACGAGTGATCTCGTCCACCCGCGAAAGGAACAGCCACCGATGACCCAGCCCGAGCAGGAGTTCGAGGCGCCACTCGTCGCCCAGAGCGCAGCCGAGCGCGAGCAGCTCGTTGAGCAGAGCTACGACGTCGCGTTCGGGTCGGCACCGGCGGACGCCGCGTCCGGCTACCTGGGCGAGGACCTGGTCAACGCGAGCAACCACCTCCGTGAGCAGAACGCGGCGCAGGAGTCGGCCGGCACCGAGGAGCACGGCCTGCTCGACGGCCTCTCCGACTTCGCCCACACTGCCGCGGGCACCGCCGCTGACACCGCCCACGGTCTGGTCGAAGGCGCCGAGAACATGGCGAGCAGCGCGTGGGAGTCCGTGCAACACGCGGCCGGCGACGCCGAGCAGTACCTGGACGAGCACCGGCAAGACCTCATCGACGAAACCCAGCACGGGATCGCCGACATGTGAGCCACCGGCGGGCGCTACCTATCGTGCGCACGCCGGCCTGAACCGAACCATCGAAGGGACGCACGATGCCTAACTATCTTTCGCCCGGCGTGTACGTCGAGGAGCTCGAGGCTGCTGCCCGGCCGATCGAGGGCGTCGGCACCGCGGTGGCCGCGTTCGTGGGGTTGACCGCGGACGGACCGGTGAACGAGCCGATCCTGGTCACGAACTGGACGCAGTACACGACGACCTTCGGCGAGCCGGTCGCCGGCACCTACCTGGGTCAGGCGGTGTACGGCTACTTCCTCAACGGGGGCGGGCAGGCCTACGTCGTCCGGATCGGCGGTCCGGTGTCGAACGAGGCACCGCCCAAGCCGCGGGCCGAGCTGGCCGCGGCCGGCCACGGCGCTCAGCCGGCCTACATCGCGACGGCGCTGAACGACGACGCGTCGGTGTCGGTGGAGATCACCGATCCGGGCGAGGACGCGGCGGCGGACAGCTTCCGGGTCGCCGTGCGGGCCGGTGATCGCGAGGAGGTGCACGGGCCGGTTACCTCCAAGCGCGGTCGCGGCAACGTCGTGACGGTGGTCAACCAGGCCTCGCAGTTGATCCGACTGGCCGAGACGAAGGGGCAGGTCGCCGACCGGCGTCCGGCCAACGCGACGGTGTCCCTGGCCCGGCCGAGCGGCGGCACCGTGGTGGCCCGTCCGGACGACTACGTGGGCAGCGCGGCTGATCGCACCGGCTTCGGCGGCCTGGAGACCATCGACAACGTCACCATGGTGCTCGTGCCGGACCTGATGGCCGCCTACCAGGCCGGCGCCATCGACGCGGACGGCGTGCAGGCGGTGCAGGCCGCGATGATTGCCCACTGCGAGCTGATGGGCGATCGGGTCGCCATCCTGGACACACCGCCGGACCTGAACGCGCAGCAGGTGCACGAGTGGCGCGTCACGACCACTGGCTACGACTCGAAGTACGCCGCGCTGTACTACCCGTGGCTGAAGGTGTTCGACCCGGCCGAGGGCGCCGTGACGTTGATCCCGCCGTCCGGGCACATGGCCGGGGTGTGGGCCCGCAACGACTCCACGCGCGGCGTGCACAAGGCGCCGGCCAACGAGGTGGTGCGCGGCACCATCGGTGTCGGTGCGGCGATCACCCGGGCCGAGCACGACCTGCTCAACCCGGTCGGCATCAACTGCGTGCGCGCCTTCCCCGGGCGCGGAATCCGGATCTGGGGTGCGCGCACCCTGTCCAGCGACCCGGCGTGGCGCTACATCAACGTTCGCCGGCTGTACAACTACGTGGAGTCCTCGCTGCAGGGCGGCACGCAGTGGGTGGTGTTCGAGCCGAACGACAAGGACCTGTGGGAGCGGCTGATCCGCTCGATCCGGTCCTTCCTGTTCCGGGTGTGGCTCGACGGCGGGCTGTTCGGCGAGACCGTCGACCAGGCCTTCTACGTCAAGTGCGACGACGAGACCAACCCCAGCGAGACCATCGAGGCCGGCCAGCTGATCTGCGAGATCGGCCTGGCGGTCGTCAAGCCGGCGGAGTTCGTCGTGTTCCGCCTCGCTCAACTGCCCACCGGCACGTCCGCCATCAGCGAATAGCCAATCAGCGAGTAAGGAACCCAGCCCATGACCGCCATGCTCGATCCACTTGCCAGCTATAGCTTCTTCGTCGACATCACCGGTGTCACGGTCGCCCAGTTCAAGGAGGTCTCCGGACTGGGGATCTCCGTCGGCGTCGTCGAGAACCGCTCCAACCAGCTCAAGGGCCAGCCGATCCTGCAGAAGATGCCCGGCTCGGTGAAGTACGACGACATCCACCTGTCCCGCGGCAAGGTCGCCGACCCGGCGTTCTGGACGTGGATGAAGACGGTGCAGGAAGGCAAGGTCGCCGAGGCGCGCAAGGACGGCTCCGTGGTCCTGTACGACTACTCCCACGGTGAGGTCACCCGGTACAACTTCTTCGACGCCTGGCCGTCGCGGGTGGAGATCGGCAAGCTGACTGCCGGCTCGGACACCGTCCTGCTCGAAACCGTCGTCCTCACCATCGGCCGGCTCGAGTTCGCGTAATGGCTACCTCGATCGCGGATCCGGTGCGGACGGAGTTCTCGTTCACGCTGCCGGTCGGCTACGTGGACGAGGCGGGTGTCGCGCACCGCGACGGCACCATGCGCCTGGCGACGGCGCGCGACGAGATCCTGCCGCTGCGCGACCCGCGGGTGCAGGACAACGAGGCGTACCTGACCGTGCTGCTGCTCGCGCGGGTGATCACCTCGCTGGGCACCCTGCCGGCGATCAACGCCGGCGTCATCGAAGGCATGTTCGCCGCCGACCTCGCGATGCTGCAAGACCTGTACCGACGCGTCAATGCCGAGGGACACACCCGCGTCGCGGTGGCCTGCCCGAGCTGCCAACACGAGTTCGCCGTCGACATCTCAGGAGGCCGACCACCGGGGGAATCCTGACGTACGGCACCGAACAACTGCTCGAGGAGGCGTCGTACGTCGCGTACCACTTCCACTGGCCATTGGCCGACATCCTCGACCTCGAGCATCCGCTACGGCGGGCCTTCATCGCACAGATTGGCCAGATCAATGAGCGACTGGCCACCGAGCCGGAATAGACGGGGTGGTGAGTGACCGTGCCGTGGGGTATGGGTCGACGCCGCGCCGAACCCGAGGCGGCGCCGGACACGCAGACACCGCAGCGTCCACGGGATGAGTGGCGCGAGCTCGCGCCACTCGACCGGGTCGTCACGAGCGTGCTCGACACCGATTCCACCGCCGGCACCCGCGCGTTCATCCAGCAGCTGCCCAGCCGCTGGAGCGCGCCCCCGGCGATCCAGCAGCTCGGCCACGACGTGCGACCGGACCTGGCCAGCGGCATCGTGCGCGGCCTGACCAGCACCGTCAACACCGCGGCCGCGCCGAGCGACACGAACGTCACCGACCTGCGCTGGTGGCGCGGGCGGCGCGGCCAGCAGCGCCGGTTGACGGAGGCCGCCGGTTCGCCCGAGGTCGACGCCGTCGCCACTCCGACGCCGACCGACGAGGCCGACGACGTGCCGCCCGTGGCGCTGTTGCCCGCACTGCCCCCGCGTCCGGTGGCTGCCCTGCCGGCGCTGACCCGCTCGGCCCCGGCCGTCCTGAGCCGCCGCCAGCCCGGGACCTCGACCCCGGCGATCGAGCCGGTGCAGCCCCGACCCACCCTGCCGCTGAGTCTCGGCCCCGATCCGGAGGGTCCGCCCGCACGAGTGCTCCCGCTGCCCGGCACGCCCGACGTCGGCGTCCGGCGCGCTGGGCCATCGCCCGTGCCGACGGCGGGCGACCCGGTCCGGGTCGTACCGATCGATCCGACCGGCCCGTCGCTCGAGGCTCGGCCCGACGCCGCGAACAGCCCCGAACCGTCCGGCGCGGACGCGCCCCAACGGGCCGCCGGGTCGCGGCCCCGCGCGGACGTATCGGCCCGTCGGCGCCGATCCCGACTCGGCGCGCCGCTACCGTCGGCGGACGCCGCCCTTGCGCGACCGGGCGTGCTGCCCGAGCCGGCGCGCCCGCCCCTGATCGAGCCGGCCCCACGCGCGGCCGAACCCACCGACGGCCGGGAGGTGCGTGCGACGCCGGCCTCGGGCGCGGACGGTCCCGACTCGCTGGATGCCGAACCGGCCGTCCGCTCGACCCCCGCCGCGCCGACCAGCGTGGTGGCGGCGCGCACCTCGAACATCATCGACGCAACCGCCCCACCGGCCGTCCGACCCGCCATCGCACCGGAGCCGCCGCACGCCGAACGCGCCGACGTGGCGCGGACGGCGCCGGCCGCGATATCCGAGTCCCTTCGCCGCAGCCGTCCACCCATCGAGACCGCCGAGGCAACCGGCCCCGATACGGAGACCGGTGGCGCCGCCCCGGTCGAGCCCACCGGTAACGCCGCCATCGCGGCCGCCGGCATCGCGGCGCTCGCGCCGTCCGTACCGGTGCGTCTGGTGCCAGGTCTGCAGCCCGAGCCGAACTCCCCCGCGCGCGCTCCGCTCGTTGCCGAGCGCCCGCTGGCCGGCGTCGTGCGGGCGATCACCAGCCGCGACGCGTCGACGTCCCAGTCCGGGCCCGCGAGCCCGGTCGCCGGCGTCGCTGACGCGCTGGGTGCAGTCCGCTCACCGCGAGGCATCGCCGGCGCGGCTATGGACGCCGCCGAACGGGTTGCACCGGCAGTGTTGCCGGCCGCGCTCGGCGCCGCGGCGTCCTACCTGCCCCGGCTGTTCGACCACGGCAGCGAGCCGGCCGTCCCGCAGATTCCCGGGCTTCCTGCTCTACCTGGGCTCCCCGGCGTCGGGGCCGCACCTCGTCGCGGAATGCCCGCCCCCGTGCCCGCCCTGGCGCCCGCCACCCGCCCCGCCCCCGCGGCGCCGCAAACCGTCGAGGTCACGGCGCCCGGGTTCGTTCCCCCGGCGCAAGCACCGGCCGCGCCGCTCGACGCCAGCCCGGCGCGACCGACGACGGCCGAGTCGACCGCGAGCGACGAACCGGCGGCGGCCGAGGATCCGGCCGCTCTCGACCGGCTCGCCAACCAGCTCTACGCCCGGGTACAGAACCAGTTGCGCTCCGAGCTGCTCATCGGCCGCGAGCGGGCCCAGATGCTGACGGATCTGGGGTAGGCGAGCCATGGCAGATCGCACTGCGCTCCCGCCGCTGGCGATGTACTACACCGTCCTGCTCGAGGGCTTGCCGCTGGGCACGGTCCAGCTCGGACCGTTCTCCGGCTGCACCGGGCTGGACGCGCACTACGAACCGTTCGAGTGGAAGGAGGGTGGCGACAACGGCACCGTCGTGCGCCTACCCGGGCGCCTGGTCTACAGCTCGGTGAAGCTCAGCCATCAGGTCAGCGAGAAGAGCGGTGCGCTGCTGAAGTGGTTCACCCAGATCTCGGTGACGGCGTCACGGGGTAGCGCCACGATCACGCTGTTCGCCGACGACGGTCAACCGGTCGCGTACTGGCGGCTGCAAGGCGTCTGGCCCGTGAGCTACACCGGGCCGAGTCTCACGACGGGTCCGGCCGGTGAGGCGGTCGCGGTCGAGACCATCGAGCTCGCGCACGAGGGGTTCATGACATGACCGCCCAGCAGGTCACCCGCGCGACGATGACGAACTCCGTGGACAAGAGCCAGGTGCTGACGTTCCAGTTCAACCCTGAGTCGCTCACCCGGACCAAGAGTGCCGACTGGACCAAGATGGCCACGCAGCAGTCGCAGCCACAACCTCAGCACCAGTTCGTGGGCCACGGCTCGGAGTCCCTGTCGGCCAATCTCCTCTTCGACGAGTTCAATCGGCTGGGCGCCCACTCGACCACCGTGAAGGATGCTGTCGACCTGCTGATCAGCTGGTTGACGATCCAACCCGGCGACCAGCAGAGGAAGAACGCCGCGCAGCCACCGGCGATCGAATTCAAGTGGGGCGAGGGCATTTTCTTCGTCGGCGTGCTCAAGCAGGTCTCGATCCGGTACCTCATGTTCAGTCCGAACGGCCACCCGCTTCGCGCCACGGCGTCGATCTACCTGCAGGCGACGCCCAACGGGCCCAAGGGCACCAACCCGACCTCGGGCGGAACGCCTGGCCGCGCGACGGAACGCTTCGACGAGGGCGAATCGCTGCCGTCCATCGCTTACAAGCACTACGGCGACCCCAACTTGTGGCGGGCGATCGCGATCAGCAACGACATCGAAGATCCCAACCGCATCCCGCTCGGTACCCGCCTGCTGGTGCCCCGTCTCACCGACGCGATCGCGCTGAGCGCCGGGGAGGCCGGCAATGACCAGTAGCGAGCAGCTCGGCAGCCGGCCGATCGTGACCGTGGACGGAGTTCCGCTCACCGACGAGATCGCGCATGTGCTGGCCCGCACGATCATCGACATGCATTCGCACCTGCCGGACATGTTCGTGCTCCACCTGCACGACTCGGAGCACGACGTCACGCACCGAGCCCGGGTCACGTTCGGCAGCAAGATCGTCATCTCGTCAACGCTCGAGGGCAAGCCGGTGACGCTGGTCACCGGCGAGGTCACTGCGCTCGAGCGGGAGACCGACTCCACCGGCACCCGAACGATCGTGCGGGGATACGACCCGACCCATCGCCTCACCCGCGGCCGCCGCACGCGCACGTTCGGCGACACGACCGACGCCGCTATCGTCGCGCAGCTCGCGTCCGCGGCCGGCATCGAGCTGGGCGACGTCGTGAACGACGGCCCGACCTACGAGCACGTCAGCCAGGTGAACCTCAGCGACTGGGACTTCCTGCGCGCGCGAGCCAACGAGACCGGGCACGAGATCACCGCCGTCAACGGCAAGGTGCATTGGCGCCGGCCGATCGAGAGCGACACCGCCCCGAGCGCCCCCGGCGATCTGTTCACCACCCCGGTGCCGTGTCAGTTGATGCTCGGCCGGGAACTGATCCGGTTCCAGCCGCGAGTGACCGCCGCCGAGCAGGTCGGCGAGGTGCAGGTGCGGGGATGGGATCCCACCACCAAGCGAGCCGTCGTCGGCGTTGCCGCGGCCCGGACGGCGAGCTCCAGTGCCGGCGTCGCCCCGGCCGGACTGGCGAGCACGTTCTCGGCGCCGTCCCACATCGTCGTCGACCGCCCGGTCGCGACCCAGCAAGACGCCGAAGCCGTCGCCAGCTCGGTCGCCGAGCAGATCGCCGCCGCGCACGCCGAGGCGGTAGGCGTCACGTTCGGCGATCCACGACTCGTTCCGGGCACCGCCGTGTCGATCGGCAACGTCGGCTGGCCGCACGACGGCACCTACACGCTGAGCGCCGCCCGGCACGTCTACGACGAGAGCGGCTACCGCACCGAGATCACCGCGAGCGGCGCGCAGGAACGTTCGTTGTTCGGCCTGGCGTCCGTCGGCGCGACGAAGGGATCCGCGCGAGCCAGCGGACCACCGATCAACGGGCTGGTGATCGGGCAGGTCACCGACATCAACGACCCGATGCAGCAGTTCCAGGTGAAGGTGGCCTTCCCGTGGCTCGCCGACGACTACGAGTCGTGGTGGTGCCGCGTCGCGCAGCCGGGGGCCGGGGCGCAGCGCGGGATGGTGTGGCTGCCCGAGGTCGGCGACGAGGTGCTGGTCGGGTTCGCGCACGGCGACACGCGCGTCCCATTCGTCGTGGGCAGCCTCTACAACGGCGTGGACGTGCCACCCCTCGCCGACAAGCTCGTCGACGGCAGCAGCGGGCAGGTCGGGCTGCGCGCGCTGGTGTCGCGCACCAATCACCGGATGGTGCTCTCCGACCAGGACTCCGACTCGCACGTGCTGATCTCCACCGGCGACGACAAGCTGCAGATCACGCTCGACCAGTCGCAGACGTCGATCACGATCGACAGCTCCGGAACGGTGACGATCAGTGGGGCGCAGGGCGTGAAGATCTCGTCCGGCGCGGACCTCGACGTCGAGGCGACCGGATCGCTGTCGGTCAAGGCGAACGGCTCGCTTTCCCTGTCCGGCCAGGCCGGCGTAACCATCGACGGTGGCCCGTCGGTGAGCGTCAGCGGCGCGATCATCAAGCTGAATTGAGGAGTGGGACGTTATGGGCCAGCCGGCTGCGGCGATGGGCGATCAGATCGTGGGCACGTGTCCGCTGCACCTGATCCCCAACCCGGCGTCGGGCGTACCGCAGCCCGGGCCACCGGTGCCGTTCATGGCGCCGATCACGCTCGGCACCGTTCCGACCGTGCTGGTCGGCGGTGCGCCGGCCGCCGTGGTCGGAGCATCGGGCATCAACACGCCACCGCACATCGGGCTGCACCCCCTCGACCCGTTCTTCGTTCCGACCGCCCAGGTGGGCATCGTGACGATGGGCAGCCCGACTGTACTTATCGGCGGACTCCCCGCCGTCCGAATGGGCGATCCGGCAACGTGCTGCGCCCAGCCGGTCGGCACGGTCGTCGCCACGAAGGTGACGGTGCTGATCGCATGACCACAGACTTTCTCGGACGCGGGTGGGCCTACCCGCTGCGCCTGGACGGCTCGGGCTCCTTCGCCCTGGCCGAGGGCGAGAACGACGTGGACCAGGCGATCCGACTCATCCTCGGCACCGCCTACGGCGAACGGCCGATGCGTCCGGAGTACGGCTGCGGCATCCACGATCTGGTGTTCGACACGATCGACGCGTCACTGTCCGGTCGGGTATCGATCGACATCCGTCAGTCACTGACCCGGTGGGAACCCCGCATCGAGGTGACCGAGGTCCGCTCGGCGCCGCATCCGGTCGACGCGCACGTCTTGCTGATCACCATCGAATACCGGGTCCGTTCGACGAACGACCGCCGCAACCTGGTGTTTCCCTTCTACTCGATACCCGAGGAGTGACCCGACATGCCACTCCCCGCTCCTAACCTCGACGATCGTCGCTTCCAGGACTTCGTGGACGACGCGAAACGCCTGCTGCAACGACGCATTCCGACCTGGACCGACCACAACGTCAGCGACCCGGGCGTGACGTTGATCGAGGCCGTCGCCACGATCGCCGACCAGCTCTCCTACCGGCTCAACCAGGTGCCCGAGCGGCACCATCGCAAGTTCCTCGACCTGCTCGGCATCACGCTGCGCCCGCCGACGGCGGCCCGGACGGACCTGACGTTCCGCCTCTCGGCGGCCCGTCCGGAGACGATCACGGTGCCCTCCGGGACGGCAGGGTCCACCCGGCGCAGTCCGGGCGAGCCGCCCGTGTCCTTCACGACGCTGGACGACCTCGAGATCGTGTCGGTGTCGCTGAGCGAGCTGCGCGCGGCGCCGGCGCTCGGCGAGGAGGCATCGGTGCTGCGCGACCTCGGCCCGGATCTGGCCAACGCCGTGCCGTCCGCGTGCTTCTCCGACGTGCCCCAGCCCGGCGACCGGCTCTACGTCGGACTGTCCGAGGCGGCGCCGGCCGGCATGATCCTGCTGCGCACCGACAGCATTATCGAGGGCATCGGCGTCGACCCGGATCGCCCACCCCTTCGCTGGGAGGCCGCCGTGCCGGGCGGCTGGGGCGAGTGCGACGTCGAGTCCGATTCGACGGGCGGGCTGAACCGTCCGGGCGACATCCTGCTGCACCTCCCTCGCGAGCACACGACGCTGCTGCTCAATGGCATCCGCGCCGGATGGATCCGCGCCGTCGTCACTGATCCGGCCGACGACGTCCCCGCCTACAGCCGCACGCCCATGCTCACTCGGATCACGGCGAGTTGCATCGGCGGCACCACGCAGGCGGTCAACGCCTCGCACATCGAGACCGAGGTACTCGGCGCCGCTGAGGGGGCGCCCGGGCAGCGGTTCACCGTCAAACACCGGCCGATGCTCGCGCAGTCCGAGCCCGTCGTGGAGGTGTCCGAGGGCGAGCACTGGCAGGAGTGGGAGCAGATCCCCGACTTCGCGGGCAGCGACCGCGACGACCCGCACTACGTCCTGGATCGGACCGCCGGCATCGTCGAGTTCGGGCCGGCGGTGCGCCTCGCCGACGGCAAGGTCCGCTCGTTCGGCATGGTGCCGCCGGAGGGCGCGATGGTGCGCGTCCGTTCGTATTGGGCCGGTGGCGGCGCGGCGGGCAACGTGCGCGCGAACACGGTCACCGTGCTGAGCGGCTCCCTCCCCTACGTCAGTTCGGTGACGAACCGCCGTCCCGGCACCGGCGGGCGGGACGGCGAGTCGATCGAGGAGGCGAAGGTGCGCGCACCCCGCGTGCTGCGCACCCGCGACCGGGCCGTCAGCGCCGAGGACTTCGAGCTGATCGCTTCCGAGGCGGCCGGTGCGGTGGCTCGGATCCGTTGCGTGCCGCCGGGGGACGCGACCGAGCCGGTGCGTGTGCTCGTGGTGCCTGACGTCGGCGGCTACGGTGCGGGCCGGGTGCCGTTCCCGGCGCTGACGCCTCCGGACGACGTGCTGTCGCACATCGCGGCGGCCCTGGACGCGCGGCGCCTGATCGGGGTGCAGGTGGCCGTCGAGCCGCCGCACTACCAGGGCATCACCGTCGCAGCCCGCATCCGGCCCCGTCGCGGCGTGGACGCCGAGACGCTGCGCGAAGCGGCCCTGGCCGCGTTGTACCTCTGGCTGCACCCGTGGCTCGGTGGCTCGGACGGCGCGGGCTGGCCGTTCGGCCGGCCGGTGACGCTCGGCGACGTGCACGCGGCGCTGTCCGACGTCGAGGGGCTGGACTACGTCGAGGACGCGCGGCTCTACCCGGCGAATCCCACGACCGGTACCCGCCAGGACGCTGCGCAGCGCGTCGACATCGGCCCGGACATGCTCCCGTTCTCCTACGACCACCAGATCCAGGTAGTGACCCGATCATGAGGCTGCTGATCAGCGACGTCGAGGACGTGCCGTTCGGGACGGCGATGCCCCTGCACACCGGTGTGCCGGGCATGCTGCTCGACGACGAGGTCTTCATGCTGCTCTGCGCCGCGCTCGACGACATGCTCGTGCCGGCCGTCGTCGCAGTGGACTGCTTCTCGGCCTACCTCGACACCGCGCTCGCCCCGGACGACTTCCTGCCCTGGCTGGGGACACTCGTCGGCGCCGGCCCCGATCGCGAACGCATCGCCAGCGCCACGTCGAGTTACGGCGAGCGGGGAACCGCAGCCGGGCTGCGTGCGCTGGCAGCCGAGGCGGCGAACGTCCCGATCGAGTCGGTGAGCGTCGACGACCCGGGCGGTGTCACGTGGTCGGCGACCGCGCGCAGCGCAACCTCCCGCCGGGCCGCGCGAGCGGATGCGAGCCCGGCGAAGATCCGAATCCAAGTACCGGCCGATGCGGCCAGTCCCGAGATGACCGAGTCAGTGCGGATGGCCATCGAGCCATCACGGCCAGTGCATTGTCCCATCGAGGTCGAGGTAGTGACGACATGATCGTTTGCCGAGAGTGCGGAAACTCCGCACCATCCATGGACGGATTCTGCTCGTCTTGCGGAGTGTTGCTGGAGTGGTCCGGGCAGCAGGTGGAAACTCCGGCACCACCGCCGCCACTCGCCGGACCGCTCGCCGCGTCCGCGGCAACGGCCGGTCCGGACGCAGCCGCCGGAACCCAGGTCGCCGGCGGGGCACCCGCCGCGGCGTCGTTGCCCCCGGCGCCGATGCCGCCACCCCTCCCGCCCGCCGGGGCGCCCGCACCGCCCAACGGTCTGCAGCCCGACCAGGAGGCCATGCGCCCGGCGCCGGTACCGATGACGCCGGCCGATCAGTACGGCGGTCTGTTCTGCTCGGTCTGCGGCACCCGCAATGCCGATGGCCGCACGTTCTGCCGCTACTGCGGGCACCCGCTGGATCTCACCGTGCCTGTCGGGTCCCGGCGCCGATGGTGGCAGCGGCTGTTCCGGCGCAAGAAGTCCGGCCCGGCCGCCGGTGATCGCCCGCGCGGATTCCGCCGCAAGGAGGCCGGCCGCCGCCGCAAGCGCCGCTTTTTCTCGGTGCCCCTGGCCAAGGCCGCACCGATCCTCATGGTGCTCAGCCTGGTCGGCATCGGGCTCGGTCCGGCTCGAAGCTGGATCTCGCAGCACGCGAGCAGCCTGCTCGGCACGGCCAAGAAGAAGGTCAGCGGACACTACGTCCCGGTCGTGCCGTTGTCGGCGAGCGCATCGACGTCCGCGACGGGACACGGCCCGAAGCTCGGCATCGACGGCATCAAGGACACCTGGTGGCAGTCCAGGGGCCATCCCGACGGCGTCGGCGAGACCATGACGGTCCGGTTCGCCACCCCGACGGACATCGACCAGATCGGCCTGCTCGCGGGCCCGAACGGCGACAAGTTCCGCACGCAGGGCCGCCCGCGCACCATGGAGATCACGACCGACGGCAAGCCGAGCGGCCGGGTGGCCTTCGACGACAAGGCCGATTTCCAAACCAAGAAGGTGCACCTGCGCAACGTCACGAGCATCACGCTGGTCATCACCGCCGCCTACCAGGGCCAGGGAAAGGGCAAGGCCGTCGCGATCCGCGAAGTGCAGTTCTCCGCGTTCCAGACCAGCTGATCGGTTCGAGGTGGGTTGAGCGCAGATCGATCGCTCCTTCCGGCGCGATCATTTCGCTCTACTTCAGTAGTTGGCGGGCCATCACCATGCGGTTGATCTGGTTGGTGCCCTCGTAGATCTGGGTGATCTTGGCGTCGCGCATCATGCGCTCGACCGGGAAGTCCCTGGTGTAGCCGTATCCACCGAACAGTTGCACCGCATCGGTTGTCACCGCCATCGCCGTGTCCGACGCGAAGCACTTCGCCGCCGCCGAGGTGAACGTCAGGTCGGGTTCGCCCCGCTCGGCGCGCGCGGCGGCGGAGTAGATGAGCTGGCGGGCGGCCTCGGTGCGCATCGCCATGTCGGCGAGCATGAACTGCACGCCCTGGAACTCCGCAATCGCGCGCCCGAATTGCTGGCGTTGCTTGACGTACGCGATCGACGCGTCGATCGCGCCCTGGGCGATGCCGAGCGCCTGCGCGCCGATGGTGAGCCGGGTGTGGTCGAGCGTCGCGAGCGCGGTCTTGAAGCCGGTGCCGGGCTCGCCGACGATGCGGTCGGCCGGGATCGTGCAGTCCTCGAAGTAGATCTCGCAGGTCGGGCTGCCCTTGATGCCGAGCTTGCGCTCCTTGGGTCCGACGCTGAAGCCGGGATCGTCCTTGTGGACCACGAACGCCGAGATGCCCTTGGGTCCTTTGCTGGGATCGGTGACTGCCATGACCGTGTAGTACGTCGAGACGCCGGCATTGGTGATCCAGCACTTGGTGCCGTTGAGCACCCAGTGGTCGCCGTCTTGTACAGCCCGGGTGCGCATCGACGCCGCGTCCGAGCCGGCCTCGCGCTCGGACAGCGCGTAGCTGAACATCGCCTCGCCCGCCGCCACCGGCGGCAGTACCTGCTTCTTCAGCTCCTCGGACGCCGAGAGCAACAGCGGCATCGTGCCCAGCTTGTTCACTGCCGGGATCAGCGAGGACGACGCGCAGACCCGGGCCACCTCCTCGATCACGATGGCGGTGGCCACCGCGTCGGCGCCGGCCCCGCCGTACTGCTCGGGGATGTGCACCGCGTGGAAGCCGGCTTGCACCAACGTGTCGTGCGCCTCCTGCGGGAACCGAGCGTCCTCGTCGACCTCGGCCGCGTACGGGGCGATCTTGTCCTCGGTCAGCTGGCGCACCGCCGCGCGCAGCATCGTGTGCTCGTCGGTGAGCCGGTAGGTGTCGAAGTCGGGATTCGCGAGCGCCATACCTAAATACTAGGACGTCCGAGCAGTCCAGATCTCCGGGTAGTACTTCGGGCAGACGCAGCGCTCGCTGTCCAGTGGCGGATCCACGACGCGGGTCTGCAGTAGCGCTCGCAGCTCCGCCTCGATGATGCGCGCGGACTCGACCGTGGGCTCGGTGACCTCGAACTGGTCGTTCGTGTCGTGGAGGCTGATCTCCAGGCGTCCGAACTGCTCCTGCTCGTAGGCGAAAGCCGGCTGACCCGCGATCGTCACGTGCCCGGTGCCGATCCGGCGCACGGCGTCGTCGAGCTCGAGGCTGATCAGCAGCTCGTCGCCGTCCACGGTATGGCCGCCCATGGCGCGGACGAACCGGAAGAACTCCAGCGAGCGGGCCCAGGCCGCGATCTCCTCCGGGCGGTGCCGCCGATAGAGGTAGGCCGTCCAGCGGTCGTCGTCCTGCGTCACGTTTCAGACAGTAGTGCGCTGTCGGGACGCCACCGCTAGGCTCGGTCCGGGCCGTGACTGGCGTGTTCGTAAGGTGGACCAACCACCGGGGAGCGGCTCGCCACACCGCCGCGCGCCTGGGCTCTAACGAACGGACGGAAGGCGCGCGCCATGAGCCAGATCGGCAACCTCACCCAGTTCGACGCGGCGGCTGCGTCCGCCGCGTATCAGAACGCACTTCGCGTGATCGGCGCGGTCGAACCGACGATCGCCGACGCTATCGGCCAGGAACTCGCCGACCAGCGCGCCTCGCTCAAGCTCATCGCGAGTGAGAACTACGCGTCGCCGGCCGTGCTGCTCACCATGGGCAATTGGCTGTCGGACAAGTACGCCGAGGGCACGATCGGGCACCGCTTCTACGCCGGCTGTCAGAACGTCGACACCGTCGAGCAGCTCGCGGCCGAGCACGCCAAGGCCCTGTTCGGCGCGCCGCACGCCTACGTCCAGCCGCACTCGGGCATCGACGCCAACCTGGTCGCGTTCTGGGCGGTGCTGGCGCAGCGCATCGAGTCGCCCGCCCTGGCCGCGGCCGGCGCCCGGCAGGTGAACGACCTGTCCGAGTCCGACTGGCAGCAGCTGCGCAAGGCATTCGGCGACCAGCGCATGCTCGGCATGTCGCTCGACGCGGGCGGGCACCTGACACACGGGTTCCGTCCGAACATCTCCGGCAAGATGTTCCACCAGACGTCCTACGGCACCGACCCTTCGACGGAACTGCTCGACTACGACGAGGTGGCGCGGCTGGCCCGGGAGTTCAAGCCGCTGATCCTGATGGCCGGCTACTCGGCCTACCCGCGGCGGATCAACTTCGCCACGATGCGCTCGATCGCGGACGAGGTCGGCGCGACGCTCATCGTCGACATGGCGCACTTCGCCGGCCTGGTCGCCGGCAAGGTGTTCACCGGCGACTTCAACCCGGTGCCGTTCGCGCACGTCACGACCACCACGACGCACAAGTCGCTGCGCGGCCCGCGGGGCGGCATGGTGCTGTGCCAGCCCGAGTTCGCCGACTCGGTCGACCGGGGCTGCCCGATGGTGCTCGGCGGTCCGCTCGGACACGTCATGGCGGCCAAGGCGGTGGCGCTGGCTGAGGCCCGCCAGCCGGCGTTCGCCGGGTATGCGGCCGACGTGGCCACCAACGCAATCGCGCTGGCCGAGGGATTCCTGCGCCGGGGTGCCCGCCTGGTCACCGGCGGCACCGACAATCACCTGGTATTGCTGGACGTTTCCCGCTACGGGCTCACCGGCCGGCAGGCCGAATCAGCGCTGCTCGACTCGGGCGTGGTGACCAACCGCAACTCGATCCCGCACGATCCGAACGGCGCTTGGTACACATCCGGGATCCGTCTCGGCACTCCGGCGTTGACCACCCGCGGGTTCGGCGCCGACGACTTCGACCGCGTTGCCGAGCTGATCGTCGGGGTGCTCTCGGCAACGTCGCCCGCGGCCGCGGCCGACGGGCGCACGTCCAAGGCGAAGTACGACCTGCCGTCCGGGGTCGCTGAGAAGACGCTCGCGGCCGCCACCGAGTTGCTCGACGAGCACCCGCTCTACCCGGGGCTCGAGCTGACGTAGAACGTGTCTGCTTACTCCCGCTCGTCGCGAGCGGGGCTGAAGCAGATCGCGTGCCTCAGCACTGGTTGGATCAGCGCAGCAGAGCATGGAGTGAGCAGACACGTCCTGAGCGCTCGTATCGGGGGACCATGCATCGGGGACGTTTCTGAGGGGTTTGCGCCGTGGTGGTCTTGTGCTGCTCGGCGTGCACGTCGACGTCGTCGGTTGGGTCTGACCACCCGATCTGGCGGGTGACGCCTCGCTGGCTGCAGTCCGCCCCGGCTTCGTCCCCCGCGTCGTCCCCGGCTCCATCCGCAACCGGGGTGCCGACGACTGCGGTGCCGACGCATTCTGGACCCACGCCGACGCGTTCTCGAACCACACCGGTGCGCCCTGATCCGACTCCCTCGACGCGGACCTCGGCTCCGAGTCGGCCGGCCCCCGGCCCGACCCTGCCGCGAGGCGGGCGACACATCCTGCCGACCTACCGGGTCGTCGCCTACTACGGCGCGCCGGGCGGGGCCACGCTCGGCGTCCTGGGACGGGGTACGCCGGATCAGGCCGCCGCGGCCGTCGAGCGGCAGGCGGCTGCGTACGCGCGGTTCGGCCGGCCCGTCCAACCCGCGATGGAACTGATCGCCACCGTCGCGCAAGGTGGTCCCGGCCGGGACGGGCTCTACTCCAAGCCGATCCCGGACGCCTCCATCGCGGCCTACCTGGCGGCAGCCCACCGGCATCGCCTGCTGCTGATCCTCGACTGCCAGCCCGGACGCGGCGAGTTCCTGCCCCAGGTGCAACGCGTTTCGCGGTTCCTGGACGATCCGTCGGTGAGCGTCGCCCTCGACCCCGAATGGAAGGTAGGCCGGCGCCAGGTGCCCGGTCGGGTCATCGGCTCGTCGCCGGCGGCCAGCATCAACGCCGTGTCTCGCTATGTCGCTGCGTTGATAGCGCGGCTTCATCTGCCGGACAAGCTGCTCGTCGTGCATCAGTTCACGCTGCCGATGTTGCCGGATCGCTCGCACATCGCTCGCCCGGCCGGCCTCTCGGTCGTCCTCCATGCCGACGGACTGGCCACACCCGCGGGAAAGATCCGCGTCTACCGCGACCTCGCGTTCCCCAGCCCGCCCTTCCACGCCGGCTTCAAGCTGTTCTACCGTGCGGACACGGGATTGATGAAGCCGGCGCAAGTGATGGCGCTTCGGCCGCAGCCTGAGGTCATCACGTATCAGTAGGCCTGCGGTTTCTCGCCCTCCGCAGGCTTGCGGTCTCTCTTTCAAGAACGGCAGCGACGGGGAGTTGGTCGGTCTGTTGCGTTGCGCAGCTGGCCGTCGCTCCCACCTGGCTCTCGTCTCCCGCCTCGCGGCCCGCCGCTCAGATGAACTCCGTCCCTTCTCCACGCGGCGGAATTTTCTTATAAAATAAGGACAATCTCTCTAGACAGGACCAGGTCGCAACACGTAGGATAGTACGCATGTTCGAGGGTGAGGAGAGCGCCGCGGCACCGGTTGCCGCCACGCTCGCGCAACTCTCAACCGCCCTGGACACCCTCGCTGCCCTCGACCTGACCCGGCTGTCGCGTGATGAGTTGCTCGAGCTGCTGCGTGACTTCGAGACGCATCGCCGGCGGCTACCGGTCATCGATCACGCCTTGATCGCCGAACTGAATCAGCGCGGCACCGCCGGTGAGATGGGTGCGCGCGACACTCACACCTTGCTGCGCGACGTGCTGCGGGTGACACCGTCCGAGGCGAAGCGACGAGTCGCCGTCGCCGGTGATCTCGGACCCGGGCGCTCACTATCCGGGCAACCCCGGCCACCGCTGTTGCCGATGGTGGCCGCGGCTCAGGCCGAGGGCAGCGTCTCCCCGGAGCATGCCCAGGTCATCGCCACGGTGATCTCCGAGCTGCCGAAGGACGTCGAGTTCGAACACGGCGCCGCCGTGGAATCTCGCCTGGTCGTGGAAGCGCAGCGTTTCGATCCGTCGGTGCTGGCCACGCTGGCCCGGCGCGTGGTCGCGTTACTGAATCCGGACGGGGTGCTGGCCGATGACGTCGAACACGACCGGCGCCGCCACGCCACCCTGTCCGGTAACCGGGATGGCTCCGGGGAACTACGGGCGCACCTGACCCCGGCCGCGTTGGCGCAGTGGCAAGCCGTGCTCGACCCACTCGCCGCGCCCCGCCCCTCCGACGCCGACGGCCTGGATGTGCGCTCACCCGGGCAGCGGATGCACGACGCCCTCGCCGACGCCGCCCACAAGCTGCTGGCCTCCGGTGACCTGCCGCCCTCCGGCGGTGTCCCGGCCACGGTGCTGCTCACCCTGACCCTCGACCAGCTCGAGACCCGCACCGGACACGTCACCACCGCCCACGGCGGCACCATGTCCGTCCATGAAGCATTGAAGGAGGCCGGGGAAGCCCACGTGATCCCGGTCGTCCTGGACAGCAAAGGCATCCTTGCCTACGGCCAAGCCCGCCGCACCGCCACCGCCAGCCAACGCCTCGCATTGGCCGCGCGCGACGGCGGCTGCTGCTTCCCCGGATGCGACGCCCCGCCGGGCTGGACCCAGGTTCACCACATCCTCAACTGGGCCCTCGGCGGCGGCACCGACCTGATCAACCTCTGCCTACTCTGCGGATTCCACCACCGGGAGCACGAGAAACGCGGATGGCACGTCCTCATAAAACACGGCCAGCCGTGGTGGATCCCGCCCGCCCACATCGATCCGAGCCGAACACCCATCCGCAACGCCATGCATGACGCCGCGGTCTACGCCGGAATGAACTGAGAGGCGGACAGTCAGGACGCGGCGGTGCGCAGCCACGCTGCGGCCGGCGCCGTCCGGACGGCATTGCGCCCGGCGCGCTTGGCCTCATACATCGCGTCGTCGGCGGCGCGCAGCACGTCGTCGACGGAGTCACCGTGCTCCGGGCACAGCGCCACGCCGATCGACGCGGTGACGGCAAGGGTCTCGTCGCTGCCGTGCACGGGAACAGCCAGCGACTCGATCCGCAGCCGCAGCCGCTCGGCCGCGTGCTCGGCGCCGGCCACGTCCGTGTCGGGCAGTACGGCGACGAACTCCTCGCCGCCGAAGCGGCCCACGGCGTCGTAGCCGCGCAGCTCGTCGGCCAGGGCAGCACCGACGGACCTGAGCGCAACGTCGCCCACCAGATGTCCGTGCTGGTCGTTGATGCGCTTGAAGTGGTCCATGTCGAGCACGAGAATCGCGGCGCTACCGCCGCGCTGGCTGACCCGAGTGACCTCGCGCTGAGCAACCTGCCGCCACGCGGTGGCGTTGAGCAGATCGGTCTTGACGTCCGTAGTCGCGGCCTCGACCAGCTGCCGCAGCAGCGCCTGGTGCTGCAACAGGAACACCGCCGGCAACACCAGCACCGCGGCCCACGGCGCGTACAGCACCGACAGCGCTGTCACCGCCCCAAGAACGAGCGTCGCCAGCTCCAACCCGTTCTCCGACCACGACCCGAACAGGTCCGACAGCTTCCGCGTCCCGGTACTAATTCGAATCGCCAACGCGATGATCAGTGTGTCAACGCAGATGTAGATCGGGATTGCGACCAATATCGCTGTCGCTGCAGCGTCGTGGGTATGGACGTTCATGTCGAGCGCGCTGAGAACCGCTGCGACGGCACCACAGGTCAGCACCTTCGCAGCGGCGGTGTAGGCAAATCTGTACGGATGAGGTCGCGCGTCAGCCCGACCCGCGGGCTGCAACCACATGTGCACATAAACGGCGAGAATGAGTGCGGCAGTCAAGATGCCTGGGAGCAGAATGGCAGCGCCGAGCATCCACGATGAGGTGACGTCGGCGTAAACGGTGTCCCGACCGAGTAGCTGGCGAGCTCGTTCGACTCGTTGGCAGACAAGAATGTAGCCGAGGCCTAGCGCAGCCAACATCGCGAATCGAAGGAGGTCGGTCCGGTCGATCGATCCGCGGACCGCTCCAATGCCTGCAAGAAGTACGGCAGTGGCGTCCACCGCGAAGACGAGCGCCACGACCCTTGTTGGGGTCGCCCACAAATCCCAGCGGCGGACGGGAACTAGGCGTAGTCGTTCCACGCGATCCCCATTCGCTGCCACACTGACTGGCGAGTAGGTCACACTCGCTAAACGACAAGTTATCGCACCGGTCCGACCGCTGTCACTGGGGAGTGAGCAGACAAACCCGACGAGTAATGATCGGAGGTGATCTCAGATGCAGGACGGCAAGACGTGGGGATAATCGCAGCCGTGCAGGCAATCTACGGTTCCGTCGTTGGCTGAGCAGACCCCGTAACTGCTCGGGAGCGACAGAGCAGTGTTCGTCGGGTAGCGCCGTTCGCCCGCTGATAGGGATTCTGGCGTCTCGGAGGGATGCCAGCACCCAGCAGCAGACGTGCGGCCCACCCGACGAGACAGCTTAGAACTAAATGGCGTCGGCGTATGCGGCGCGGCAGACTTCGTCGTCATGCGGCGGCGTGCCAGCGTCCTCGGCAGCGCAGTGTCCTTTGTCACAGCGCCCTGCGTTGTGACGGGATTGGTGCCGCGGCTGCTCAGCCACTGGCGGCTGCGTGGATCAGCGTGGTGACGGCCACTCTGCGTGATCGATGTCGCGCTGGCGCTTGTCGGTCTTGTGGCGTCGGTGCGCGCCTTCGTCCGGTTCGCCGTCGAGAGACGCAGGACGCCGGCGCCCGTGGCGCAGACCGAGCAGCTCGTGATCGGGCGGCATGTACGGCTAGGTGCGCGACCTGAACTACTTCTCCTCGAAGATGGGCAGTTCGGGCGCCGTGGTCAGCCGAACGGTCTGGTCCGAGACTTCGACCAGGGTGCTCAGCCCGGTGTAGTGCAGGTCGGGCATGACGTAGACGTAGTCGGCCTGCTGATCGAGATAGGCGGAGAAGCCGGCGAGCGACGTGCTGCCGTCGCTCAGCCCGAGGTAGGTCACCAGGCGGCGGAACAGCTTGGGCAGGATGATCGCGTCCTGCTGCACCTGGGCGAGACTCTCGACGGTGAGGCCGAGCTGGGTGAGGTCGCCCGGCCAGATGCCCCGCGTCGGACGGGCCTGGTTGACCGCCGTGGTGAAGACGGCGCGCAGGTCGGGGAAGAGCTTGCGGTAGTAGGTCGGGTAGACCAAGCCGCGCTGCAGCAGCCGGTAGTTGGCGCTCTGCCGCAGCAGCTTCGCGTCGACGTAGGCCTGTCCACCGCTCGGCGCCGGCGAGTCACCGCGGCCGGCGAACGCGATGCACCGGCCGTACTTGTCGGCCGAACGGGTCAGGACGTAGCCGCGAACGGTGGTGGGCACCGACGCAGTCACCGTCTCGTCGGAGCGGGTGATGCCGGTGAAACCCACCCAGCGCAGCAACTCGTCCCGGGCGGAGTGGGCGAGGCCGAGCGGCTGGCTGACCATACCTCCCTGTATGGCGAAGTGCGTCTCCAGCGCGTCGATCGCGTCGAGGCGCAGCTGGGCCCCGCCGCTGGCATTGCGCTGCACCGCGTATGACCCGCCGACGTCGTCCCACTGCGACGCGTCGTCCGGGTAGAAGCGGATGGAGTCACCGTCGGGCTGGGCGCCGACGACCCGGTACTCCCCCGCGATCACGAGGAACGGCACTCACGAAGAGTACGTCCGCCCCTTCCAGACCGCACCTCGTCCCAGCCAGTGTCGACGCGCCGAGTCGATCGTCATCGCCAGGTAGAGAACCGCCGTGAACGGCAGGGTGAACGCGAGCAGAATCGGCTGGCGGTAGTAGCGCAACATCGGCCCGAACGTCACCGCCATCACCAGCCAGGCCGCGCCGCCGAGAGCCGCCGCCACGCCTCCGCCGGCGAGGGCCGCGATCGGCGCGACGAAGACGAGGCCCAGCCCGAGCACCGTCCCGGCCAACAGCCACGCCGAGTAGTGCAGTTGCGAGAACGCGCTGCGGGCCACCATCTGCCACAGGTCGGCCAGCCGCGGATACGGACGGACGCTCTCGACCTGGGACGCGAGGCCGAGCCAGATCCATCCACCCGACTGCTTGACGATCCGGGCGATCGCCACGTCGTCGATGACGGCACCGCGCACCGCCTCCAACCCTCCGGCGCGTTCCAGGGCAGCGCGGCGCACCAGCGAGCAGCCACCGGCGGCAGCCGCCGTTCGCGAGCCCGGCCGGTTGACCCACCGGAACGGGTAGAGCATCGCGAAGAAGTACACGAAGGCGGGGACGATCAGCCGCTCCCACCTCGTGCTCACCCGCAGCCGAGCCATCTGCGAGACGAGATCGAGGTCGGTGGCCGTCGCGACCAGCGCGGTGAGCGACGTGCGCTCGTGGGCGATATCGGCGTCGGTGAACAGCACGAACTCGACGTCGCCGGCCTCGGTGACGCCGCGGCACAGCGCCCATAGCTTGCCGGTCCAGCCGGACGGCGGCTCCCCCGCGTCGACGACCTCGGCGCCGGCGGCTCGCGCGATCTCGCGGGTTCCGTCGCTGCTGGCGTCATCGACAACGATCACCCGGAACGGTCCCGCGTAGTCCTGGGCGAGCAGGGACGGCAACGTACGGGGCAGTACGGCGGCCTCGTCGCGGGCCGGGACCACGATCGCGACGGACGGCCAGCGGTCCGGCGGCCGGCGAGACGGCAGCCGCTGGTCGGTGCGCCAGAACCGGCCCTGCAGCAAGGCGAGCCACAGCCACGCCGCGAGCGACGCCGCCGCCAGCCATCCGAGAACGGTCACTGATGCACGTTCTCACATCGCACCCCCAGCTTCGCCCGCCCCACGGCTACGGCCCGCCGCCTGACGCGAGCGTGAACTTCTCCTACCATTAACGTCGGCTTCATAGGGCCGGGCTGCGACTTCCCGCGAACCTCGGCACAGCGGCGGCAAGCAGGCAGCCTGGCTGGATAAACAGCTCGCGGCCCGGCGGACGAGCCGACAACTGCCTGCTCGTCGCCGAGAGCCGCCCGGCCCGGCGGACGCTGACGATCCGCGGGCTGTCCGGCGCCGAGCAGGAACTCGACCGCATCGTGCTGACCCGGTAAGGGCGGACGACGGACGCTCCGCCCGTGATCTTGGAGTTGTGGCCGCTATTCATCCACAACTCCAAGATCATGACGGAGGTTCGGCGAAGGCGGCCGTGGAGAGGCTGACTACGGTGGAACGCAGACAACGCGACACCGGGAGAACAGATATGAGCAAAGCGCAGATCGGCGTTACCGGGTTGGCCGTGATGGGACGCAACCTGGCCCGCAACCTGGCCCGGCACGGGCACACCGTCGCGCTGCACAACCGCTCACCCGAGCGCACGCGCAGCCTCGTCGAGCAGCACGGCGACGAGGGCACGTTCGTGCCGAGCGAGTCGATGGCCGACTTCGTGGCCTCGCTCGAACGTCCCCGCGCGATCATCATCATGGTGCAAGCCGGAGCCGCGACCGACGCAGTGATCGACGAGCTGGTGCCGCTGCTGGACAACGGCGACATCGTCATCGACTGCGGCAACGCGCACTTTCTCGATACCCGGCGACGGGAGGCGGCGCTCCGTGGGCACGGGTTGCACTTCGTCGGCTGCGGCGTCTCCGGCGGCGAGGAGGGGGCGCTGCTCGGGCCGTCGATCATGCCGGGCGGGTCGGCGCAGTCCTACGAGAAGTTGGGGCCGATCTTCGAATCGATCGCGGCCCAGGTGGATGGGACTCCGTGCTGCGTGCACGTCGGCCCGGACGGCGCCGGGCACTTCGTCAAGATGGTGCACAACGGCATCGAGTACGCCGACATGCAGCTGATCGCCGAGGCCTACGACCTGCTGCGCACCGGCCTCGGCGCCAAGCCGGCCGAGATCGCCGAGATCTTCCGAACCTGGAACGAGGGCGACCTCGAGTCGTTCCTGATCGAGATCACTGCTGACGTCCTGGCCCACGTGGACGCGGAGACCGGGCAGCCGTTCGTCGACGTCGTCCTCGACCAGGCCGAGCAGAAGGGCACCGGCCGCTGGACGGTGCAGAGCGCCCTCGACCTGGGCATCCCGATCACGGGCATCGCCGAGGCGACCTTTGCCCGGTCGCTGTCCGGGCACGCCGACCAGCGCGCGGCAGCGCGGGAGACGTTCGGTGGCGAGGCCGCGGTGCTCGAGGTGCCCGATCGCGAGGCGTTCGTCGAGGACGTCCGCCGGGCGCTGTACGCCTCGAAGGTGGTCGCGTACGCGCAGGGCTTCGACCAGATCGCCGCGGGCAGCGACGAGTACGACTGGGACATCGACCGGGGCGCGATGGCCACGATCTGGCGGGGCGGGTGCATCATCCGGGCCCGGTTCCTGAACCGCATCCGCGAGGCGTACGACGCCGACCCCGGATTGCCGTCGCTGCTCGTGGCGCCGTATTTCTCGGACGCGGTGCGCGCCGGCGTCGAGTCGTGGCGGCGCGTGGTCGCGGCCGCGGCCGGCGGCGGCATCCCCACGCCGGCGTTCTCGTCCTCGCTCGCGTACTACGACGGGCTGCGCCGGGATCGGCTGCCGGCGGCGCTCATCCAGGGCCTGCGCGACAACTTCGGGGCGCACACGTACCGCCGCGTCGACCGGGACGGCACGTTCCACACCGAGTGGGCCGGCGACGGAGCCGAGCACCCCGCATAGCCCCGGTTTTGGTCACTCAGCCGGCTATGTGACGGCGGGTGACCAAAACCGGACCACAGTTACTCCCCGGAGGGCAGCTCCACGTGGCCGCCGAACGCCTGGCGCATCGCCGAGAGCAGCTTGTCGGCGTAGAGCGCCTCACCGCGGCTGCTGAACCGGGCGAACAGCGCCGCCGACAAGACGGGCATCGGCACCCCTTCGTCGATCGCCGCCTTGACCGTCCAGCGGCCCTCGCCGGAGTCCGACACCCGGCCGGCCAGCCCCTCGAGCTGAGGGTTCGCCGCCAGCGCGCCGGCGGTCAGGTCGAGTAGCCAGGACGCGACCACCGACCCCCGCCGCCACACCTCGGTGACGGCGGCGATGTCGAAGTCGTACTGGTAGTACTGCGGCTGATCGATCGGCGCGACCTCGGCCGAATGCGACGCGGCCTCCTTGCCGGCGTCGGCGTGGGCCAGCACGTTGAGGCCCTCGGCGTAGGCGGCCATCATTCCGTACTCGATGCCGTTGTGGACCATCTTCACGAAGTGCCCGGCTCCGTTGGGCCCACAGTGCAGGTAGCCCTGCTCCTCGCGGCTGGGATCGCCGGTGCGTCCGGGCGTGCGAGATGCCCCGCCGAGGCCGGGCGCGATGCTGGCGAACAGCGGGTCGAGGTGCGCGACCACCTCGGGTTCGCCGCCGATCATCAGGCAGTAGCCCCGTTCCAGACCCCACACGCCGCCGCTCGTCCCGACGTCCACGTAGTGAATCCCGCGCGGGGCGAGAGCCGCCGCTCGGTCGATGTCCTCGCGGTAGTTCGAGTTGCCGCCGTCGATGATGACGTCACCCGGCTCCATGACTTCCGCTAGCTGATCGACCATCGAACCCGTGACCCCGGCCGGGATCATCACCCAGGCCACGCGGGGCTTGTCCAGCTTGGCGATGAAATCCTCGAGGCTCGACGCGCCGACCGCTCCCTCGGCCGCCAGCGCGGTGACGCTGTCAGCACTGCGATCGAACACCACGGTGGTGTGCCCGTCCTTCATGATGCGGCGCACGATGTTGGCGCCCATCCGGCCCAGGCCGATCATTCCCAGTTGCATGGTCATGCCTTCCTAGCGGCCCGACTATTTCTGATTTCGCGCTGCCGCGCGATAGCGGGCGATCAACGTGTTGGTCGAACTGTCGTGGGCCAACTCGGAGTCAGAAGCCAACTCGTCGGCCACCTTCTTGGCGAGCACCTTGCCCAGCTCGACGCCCCACTGGTCGAAGGAGTTGATGTCCCACACGGTGCCCTGCACGAAGACGCTGTGCTCGTAGAGCGCGACCAGCTTTCCCAGCGCCGCCGGCGTCAACCGGTCGAGCAGCAGCGTGTTGGACGGACGGTTGCCCTCGAACACCCGATGCGGCACCAACCAGTCCGGCGTCCCCTCCGCCTTCACCTGCTCGGCGGTCTTGCCGAACGCCAGCGCCTCGGTCTGCGCGAAGACATTCGCGGTCAGCAGGTCGTGGTGATTGCCGAGCGGGTTCAGGGTGTGCAGGAAGCCGATGAAGTCGGCCGGGATGAGCCGGGTGCCCTGGTGGATCAGCTGGTAGAAGCTGTGCTGGCCGTTCGTGCCCGGCTCGCCCCAGTAGACCGGCGACGTGTCGTATTCGACCCGCCGGCCCTCCAACGTCACGGACTTGCCGTTGGACTCCATCGTCAGCTGCTGCAGGTACGCCGGGAACCGCTTGAGGTACTGGTCGTAGGGCAGCACCGCCTGCGTCTGGGTGCCGAAGAAGTCGGCGTACCAGACGGTGAGCAGCCCCAACAGAACAGGCAGGTTCGAACCGAACGGGGCGGTGCGGAAGTGCTCGTCCAGCTCGTGGAAGCCGCCGAGCAGCTCGGTGAACGCCGCCGGGCCGATGGCGACCATCGTGGACAGGCCGATCGCGGAGTCCATCGAGTAACGCCCGCCGACCCAGTCCCAGAAGCCGAACATGTTCATGACGTCGATGCCGAACGCTTCGACGGCCTCGGCGTTGGTGGACACCGCGACGAAGTGCCTGGCGATCGAGGAGGTGTCGCCGAGCGCGGCCAACGTCCAGTCGCGGGCGGTGCCGGCGTTGGTCATGGTCTCTTGCGTGGTGAATGTTTTGGAGGCGATGACAAATAGCGTCGTGTCTGGATCGAGGCGTTTGATAGTCTCGGCGATGTGCGTGCCATCGACATTGGAGACGAAATGGACGCGGAGTTTTGTGTCGTCGCCGTAGGGTTTGAGCGCTTCGGTGACCATCACGGGCCCGAGGTCCGAGCCGCCGATGCCGATGTTGACGATGTCGGTGATAGGCTTGCCGGTATAGCCGCGCCATTGGCCGGTGCGGATTTGGGTGCAGAATTGTTTCATCTGCGTCAGCACACGATTGACCTCGGGCATGACATCCTGGCCATCGACTTTGATGGGCGTATTGCTGCGGTTGCGCAGGGCGATGTG
>DASXYL010000014.1:0-46629 GCA_036502575.1 Jatrophihabitantaceae bacterium
TTCCACATCCGCGATCACCCGAAGCCGAAGCTCCACGACATCCATCACCTTCAGCGGCATGACCCGAGCAGGCCAGTACCACGCTCAGGTGTCCGGGATGTCTCCGGAACGGAGTGTCCGGGATCTACCCGGCACGCACACGTCGTGATCCTGCTCGCCACCAGTGGGTCGGGCGGCCACAAGGGCGACCAGGGGCTGACCAGCCTGAGCCACCTGCCCAGTCAACCCGCAAGCACCGGCTCGAATCCGACGACGGCGGCCTCGAGCGCCTCTTCGTCCGTGAGCGCGTCCTCGACGGCCACCACCGCCATACCGACGAGTACGGCCAACCCCTGCCCCAGCGCCGCGTCGTGCGCCGTACCGGGCGACGCTGGGCAGTTGGTCGCCGCGGTCAACCGCTACCGCACCAGTCACGGCCGCGCGGCGGTCAGCGGGAACGTCTCGGCCCAGGCTCAGCAATGCGCGCTGAAACAGGGCGACGGCCCAGCGTGCGCGCCGAGCTTCGCGTGGGAGCCGGTGCCGTCCCAGGACGGGCCCAAGGCGATCGGACTGGTGGCCGGCCGCAGTGACGGGGCCCAGTGGCTGCTCGATCCGGGCATGAAGTCCTTCAGCGTCGGATGGGCCTACGCCGGCGGCCTGTACGAGTGCGCGATCCTCAAGATCACCTGACCGGCGCGTCCGTTTGACAGGGTGGTCAACGAGCACTTAGGTATGCCTAACTCTGATGAAACCAAAAGCCTCGATGCAGATCGTCTTTCTCGCGCTGAACCCCACTGATTCGGTGACCCAGGGGTTTCTGCCCGCCGCCGGGCAGCTCGGCGCTTCCGTCGTGCTGTTCACCGACCGCCCGGACGCCCACGCGCAGGCCTACGCCGGCCAACCGAGTGCGCCGGCCGCGATCCTCGGCTGCGATGTCCGCGACCCGTTCGCCGTGATCGCCGCACTGTCTCATCGGCCACGGGCTGACGCTGTCTTCACCAACAGCGATCACCTGCAGACGCAGGCCGCGCTGGCTGCGTCCTACCTAGGTCTGCCCGGCAAGGACTGGACCGCGACGCTGCGCACCAAGAACAAAGCCCTGATGCGCCGGGCGCTCGTCGAGCTCGACCCGGTGTTCAGCGCCGAGCTGGGCCCGAAGGACGACCCGGCCGCGCTCGACGGCGTCCGATTCCCTTGCGTCGTCAAGCCCCGCGAGGGCGTGGCCAGCGAGGACGTCGTCCTGGCCGGCGATCCGGAGGACCTGCTCGAGCAGGTGCACGACATCCGCACCCGGCGCCCGGATCAGACGCTGGTCGTCGAGGAGTTCCTCGACGGGCCGCTGCACACGCTCGAGACGATCGGCGACGCGAGCGGCCGCCTGCACGTCCTCGGTGGATTCCGGACGCAGATCTCCCCGCCGCCGTACTTCATCGAGGAACGGATGGACTGGCGACCGGTCTTGCCGGACCCGGCCCAGCAGTCGGCGCTGGCGCAGCTCGCCACGCTGGGCGTGGGCCTGGGCGCGTGCCACACCGAGTTCGTGCTGCAGGGCGATCGGCCGCGACTGATCGAGGTGAACTACCGGATCGTCGGCGATCAGTGCGATCTGCTGTTGGCCGAGCTGTTCGGGGCGCCGCTGTTCGAATGGGTGCTGCTGGCCCACCTCGGCGAGGACGCGCCGGCGCCGGCGCCGTCCCGGCGGCACGCCCGCGTCGACTACATCTATGCCCGTACCGGAGGCGTGCTGCGCGAGGCGCCGTCCGCCGTGGATACAGCCGGGCTGTGCTACCGGCCCCTACGCCCGGTCGGCGATACCATCACGCTCACCCACACCAACCGCGACTACCTCGGCGTGCTGCGGACGATCGGCGACGATCGGGCGACCGTGGACGCGGGCGCCGACGCCTTTCTGGCCGCCCACCGGTGGGACGTCCGACCGTGACCGTCGTGCCCCCGGTCGACATCGAGGCCTACCTCGTGCAACGCGTCCTGGACACGCTGCTGCGCGAGGGCTACCTCGGCGACGGCCCGCCGATGCGACTGCCCGAACTCGACGACGACCAGTGGCTGGACCTGCGCGGGCGATACCTTCCCGTCCGACCCGGCCGCTTCCTGGCCGACTGGACGGTGCGTCGCCCCGTGGTCGCGATCCGCTCCGGTGGGACGCTGGCGCTCGTCGACCGGCTCGACGAGGTGCTCGCGCTGTTCACGCCGCCGGACGACGCCGACCCCGACGATCGCACGGGGTACGCCGTCTTCATCGACGAATGTCGCGAGGCGGCCGAGGCGCTCGAACTCGGCGAGCGGCACCGACCAGCCGTCCTAGCCGGACTGCCCACCCGGTACGGGCCGGCGCCGTCCGGAATTACAGGCAGCCTGTACTACGACGTGCTCGCCGCGCACCTCGATCACCCCGTCTACCCCACGTCGCGCTGCCGACACGGCATCGCGAGTGACGACCTGGTCCGTCACGCCCCGGAGTTCGCGCCGGAGTTCGAGCTGCGCTGGGTCGGCGTGCCGGCCGATGCGGCCGTTCAGCACGGACAGCTCCCGCCGTGGTGGCCCACCAGCGGGCAGCTGGGCCTGCCGGAACGACTCGTACCGTTCCCGGTGCATCCGCTGACCTGGAACGCCGTCGAGTTGCCCGGCGCCCTTCCGGTCGAGACGACGCTGCTGCGGGTCACCCCCACCCTGTCCATGCGCACCGTCGCACTCGTCGACCATCCCGGCGTCCACGTCAAGATGCCGCTGCCCACGAGCACGCTCGGCGCCCGCAACCTGCGCAGCATCCGGCCCGGCACGCTCGCCGACGGCGAGACCGTGCAGCGGCTGCTCGCTCAGGTGCTGCGTGGTGAACCGACGCTGGCCGGGCGGGTTCTGCTCGCCGACGAGGCGACGTGGGGACACGCCGGCCACGAACACCTCGGCTACCTGGTCCGGCGCTTCCCATCCGGGCTCGACGGCGCGCGCGTCGTCACTGTCGCCGCCCTGCTGGCGCCGGCGCCGGACGGCCGGCCGGTGATCACATCGCTCGCCGACGAGTTCTTCGGCGGGGATGTTGGTGCGCTGTTCGGTGCGTACCTGGGGCTGCTGTTCCGGCTGCACGTGACGTTGTGGGTGCGCTACGGCATCGCGCTCGAGTCGCACCAGCAGAACACGTCGCTCGTGCTCGAACCCGGCCAGCCGATTCGGCTGCTGTACAAGGACAACGACGGGGCCCGGATCGATCCGGCCCGGCTCGGCCAGGTGCCGCCCGTCGCCGACGAACGGATGATCGTGAGCGATCCCCGTGAGATCGCCGACCTGTTCACGACGATCACCGTGCATCTGGGCGCCGGGGCGCTCGCGTTCGGTATCGCCGAGTTGCAGCTGGCGTCGTTGGACGAGCTGCTCGCACTCGTCCGCCGATATATGAACGAGGCGCTCGACGAACTCGGCGGCGAACCCGACGCACCGCTGCTGCGCAAACGCGTCCTGGACGCTGAACGGTTACCGGTGAAGACCATGATCATCGCCGGAACCCTCCGCTCGAAAGCCCGCACCGGCGCGACGGACATCAACAAGTACTACGGCACGACCGGCCCCAACTACCTGCTTCCCGGGAGGACCTAGACGTGATCGCTCTCGCGGCGCGCCCATCGACGTGCGCCACCGCAGACGACGTCACCACACACACGCTGCTCAATTGCCTGATCCGCGAGGTGTCCGGGCCGGAGGGGCAGCTGACCTACGAGGGCAGCCACCTGGTGATTCGGCTGCCGCGGCGTGACCTCGTCCTGCGCATTCGGGTGCGCCGGACGTCGCTGATCGGCGCGCATCGGTTCGACGGATCGGTGCAGACCCGCGTGGCCGACAGCTGGACAGGCGTCACGTGGCGACGCCTGGCCGAGCTGGTCGCCCAGGAACTCGAGCTGCGCAGCGGCGAGACGAACCACCAGTTCGTCGACCAGGTGGCGGAGAGCCAGGCCGCGATGACCGCCGTCCTCGCCGCCCGCCCGGCGTCCGGACCCGACTCGGATCACCTTGACTACCTCGCCAGCGAGCAGGCGCTCGTCTACGGGCACCGGTTCCACCCGACCCCGAAGGGCCGCTCCGGTGCCATCGACCACTGGCTGCCGTACGCACCGGAGGCCGGCGCGCGCGTACGGCTACGCCACCTCGCCGTTCCGCGCGACCTGATCCGCGAGGAGGGCGTGGACGCGGCGGCCCTCGCCCTGCTCGACGGTCTGGGCGGGTCGGCGGATCAGGCCGTGCTGCCGGTGCATCCGTGGCAGTTCTCGCTGCTGCGCTCGCACCAGGGACTGGACGCGGCCCTGCGGTCCGGGCGGATCACCGATCTCGGCGAGCGCGGCGTCGAGACGGTGCCCACGGCATCGGTGCGGACGCTGTGGCACCCCGACCTGCGGGCCTTCCTGAAGTTCAGCCTCAATGTGCGGATCACCAACTGCGTCCGCAAGAACGCCAGCTACGAGCTGCGCGGCGCGGTGGCGCTGACCCGGCTGCTGGCTCCGGTGGCCGACGACCTGCGCACCCGCTTTCCGGGCACCGCGGTACTCGCCGAACCCGCGTACCGGACGCTCGACCTGGGCCCGGATCTCGTCGAGGGCTTCGGCGTCATCGTCCGGGAGGAACTGCCGATCCAGACCGGCGTGACCCCGCTGCTCGCTGGTGCCATCGCCGACGAGCATCCGACGAGCCCGGCTCAGGTCGGCGCGCTGATCGAGCGGTCAGGCGGCGACGCTCTCGCCTGGTGGCACGCCTACCTCGCCCTGGTCGTGCCGCCGGTGTTGCACGCGTACTTCCACCACGGCGTCGTCTTCGAACCACACCTGCAGAACGTCGTCGTGGGCGTGACGGACGACGGCTGGCCGCAGCAGGTGTTCCTGCGCGACATGGAGGGCACCAAACTGCTGCCCGCCCGCCATGCCGCCGCGCTGGCTGATCTGCCGGACGACGTCCAACAGCAGGTCACCTACGATGCACAGCGCGGCTGGAATCGGGTCGCGTACTGCCTGCTCGTCAACCACGTCGCGGAAGTGCTCGCCGGAATCGCCGATCGCTACCCCGCGCTGGAGCGGCAACTCTGGGACGAGGTCAGCGCCCGGCTCGACGCGTACGCCCGGCAGTACGGATCCTCGCCCCAGCTGCGAGCGCTGCTCTCCGGCGTGCCATTGCCGGCGAAGGCGAACCTGCTCATCCGTTGGGACCGCCGGGCCGATCGACAGGCGGGCTACCTGGCCCTGCCCAATCCGCTGGCCGCCGCGCCAGCCGAATCATGCGAGGTGGCTCGATGATCCCCACCGAGGTGCGCGCGCTGGCCGTTTCGGCGTCGCTGCCGGCCTACATCACGGACCTGCCCGGACTGCACACCCACGCGCAGGCTGTGCGGGCGGCGCTGCCCGACAAGGTCGAGCTGTTCTATGCGGCGAAGGCCAATCCACAGCGGCCGATCCTGGAGACGCTGAACGGGACGGTCGACGGTATCGAGGTCGCGTCGGGCGGCGAGCTGAGCCACGTGCGCGACACCCTGCCCGGAGCGCGGCTGGTGTTCGGCGGACCCGGCAAGACCGTGGACGACCTCGAACTGGCCCTCAAGCTCGGCGTCGAGCGCATCCACATCGAGAGCGTGCACGAGCTGCGGCTGCTCGCCGATGCGGCCGAGCGGCAGCAGACCGTCGCGGACGTGCTGCTCCGGGTGAACCTCCCGATGCGCGTCGACGGCGCCGCGCTGACGATGGGTGGCGCCGCCTCCCCGTTCGGCCTGGACGCAGATGCCTTGCGCGAGTGCACAGCCTTGCTGCGGATGGCACCCCGGGTCCGGATGCACGGTGTACACGCCCATCTCGCGAGCGGTCTGAACGCGGATCAGCTCGCCCGGGTGGCCGGCGAGGTGGTGAAGTGGGCGGTCGGACAAGACCTTCCGTTGTCCGAGGTGAACCTCGGCGGGGGCATGGGCGTCGACTACGACGATCCGTCGTCCGGGTTCGACTGGCCGGCGTACGGCGCGGCGCTGACCGACATCGCCGCAGCGCATCCGGATCTGCAACTACGCATCGAGCCGGGACGCTCGCTCGCCGCCTACTGCGGGTACTACGCCACCCGCGTGCTCGACGTAAGGCCCAGCAACGGCCGGGCGTTCGCCGTTGTGCACGGCGGCACGCATCATCTGCGGACCCCGGCCGCGAGGGGACACAACCAGCCGTTCCAGGTGGTCTCCGTCGAGCGATGGCAACACCCGTGGGCTCGGCCGAGCGTCACGGACGGTCCGGTCACGCTGGTCGGGCAACTGTGCACCCCCAAGGACGTCTTCGCCCGGGACGTGCCGGTGCGGTCGCTGAAAGCCGGCGACGTCGTCGTGTTCGCCCTGGCCGGTGCCTACGCCTGGAACATTTCGCACCACGAATTCCTCATGCACCCCTCGCCGGCGTTCCATTACCTGGGGCGCTCGTGAGCCCGGAATGGCGGCGCGGGTACGCGCCGGTGATCGCGGTGTATCCCGAGGTCTCGATCCGGCGCGGACGACCCGACGACCTCGGCTGGGCTTCGGCGGCCGTGATCAACACTGATCGCGCGGCGTTCGCGGCCCTCGTTGCCGACGAGGCCCGCTCCATCCGCGACTGCTGGGCCGACGAACCACGACCGTACGTCGCCGCGACCCGAGCGTTGCAGCACTACGCGTACTACGCGGCGCTGGCCGTCGCCGGGGCCGTATCTCGCCGCCAGCTTGATCCCGAACCTACGTCCGAGCGACTTCGCAGCCCGGCTGAGTAATCCGGTGGCCATTGTGCTCGAACCCCATACCTGGACCGACGCCGCCGCGGTCGGGCCCGAGGCGGCGCGGGCCGAACTGCGCCGGGTGCACGCCGGGCTGGTCGCGCCGGTGTTCGCCGCTGGACAGGTCGCCGCCCGGCGCGCCCCGGTCGCCCTGTGGCGGCAGGCCGCGGACGCATTGGCCGGAGCGTTGTGGCGGCTCGGCGAGCGGCTGCACGACGAGCAGGCCGCGGCGTTCGAGGCCGCCCTGGTGCTCGGCGACCGGCCCGGCGGCGGCCCGATCGCGCCGTACACGGGCGGAGCCAACTTCCGCGAGGTCACCCTGCCCGACGGCCGCCGGCTGCTTACTCGCGAACGCAACGACTGCTGCCTGGCCTACACGATCGGCCGCGCCGGGCCATGCGCAACCTGCCCGCGAATCAACGAGGCGCAGCGCCTGGAGCTCATCACCAGCAGCTAGACCGTGTCGTCGGACTGGGCCCGCTTGGCGGCGTCGCGCATCTCGAAGGCGTCCGTCGCCCAGTCGCCGACCTCGCGGGCGACGTCGCGCACCGCACCGGTGATGATCACCGCGATCCGCCCGATGTGCGATGCCGCGGATTCGGTCAGCACCTGCACGGTGTCCTTCGCCGTCTCCAACCCGTCCATCGACTCTCCCTTTGCCGGATCAATCACCGCCGAACCCACCTACGCCGCGGCGGGAAGCGCTCGCAACGCGACCCTATCGGGCGCCGGTTCCGGGCTGGTCCGGCCCGGCAGCGCGAGCCGGACGATCTTCGCCACCACCGAGCCGATCTGCTTGGACAGCCGTCCTGTGTTGTACGGCAGCCCGTACTTCTCGCAGATCGCACGGATCTCCGGCGCGATCTGCGGGTAGCGCCGTGCCGGCAGGTCGGGGAACAGGTGATGTTCGATCTGGTGCGACAGGTTGCCGGACAGGATGTGGAACAGCTTGCTGCCGGTGATGTTCGCCGAGCCGAGCATCTGCCGGTAGTACCAGTGTCCACGCGACTCGTTCTGGATCTCCTCGCGAGAGAACGTCACCGTCCCCCTCGGGAAGTGCCCGCAGAATATGATGTTGTACGCCCAGACGTTGCGGACGAGGTTGGCGATCACGTTGCCGGCCAGCGTCGGCCCGAACAGCGGTCCGGTGAGCGCCGGGAACAGCACGTAGTCCTTCACCACCTGCTTGACGCCCTTGTGCCACATCTGCCGTCGAATCCCGCGCGTCTCGGCCCAGGTCCGCTCCCCCGCGACGATGCGCTCGAACTCGAGGTCGTGCATCATCACGCCCCACTCGAAGAACACCATGAGCGCGAAGGCGTAGACGGGGTTGCCGAGGTAGTACGGGTTCCACTTCTGCGACTCGTCCATGCGCAGGATGCCGTAGCCGATGTCGCGGTCCTCGTCGAGCACGTTCGTGTACGTGTGGTGCCGGTAGTTGTGCGAGTAGCGCCATTGCTCGGACGGGCACACGTTGTCCCACTCGAACATCTTGGAATTGAGGGCGGGGTCGCGCATCCAGTCGTACTGGCCGTGCATGACGTTGTGGCCGATCTCCATGTTGTCGAGGATCTTCGAGATCGAGAGCGCACCTACGCCCAAGACCCACGCCGGCGGAAAGTACATCAGGGCTCGGCCGGCGACCTCGAATCCGCGCTGAGCCTTGATCACGCGGTAGATGTAGGCGCGATCCTCCTCACCCAGATCATCAACCACACGCTGGCGTACGGCATCGAGCTCACGAGCCAGCTCATCGAGCTGGAGGGGCGACAGTTTCGTAGGCATGTGTAACTCCTAAAGGTCTAGAGCGACGTCGCCGACCGGCACCGAGATGCACAGTTGGATCTCGTGGTCGGGGTCGCTGTCGGTCTCGCCGGTTCGAACGTTGCGCGTACATCCGGCCGTCTTGACCTGGACGCACGAGAAGCAGATGCCCATCCGGCAACCGTGTTCCGGCGTCAGGCCGGCGGCCTCGGCCTGCTCGAGCAACGTGGCGCCCGAGTTGTCGGCGGTCACTCCGCTGCGGGCGAAGGTGATTGCCCCGCCCGCGTCTCCGCGAGCCGACCCGCCGAGCGTGAACTCCTCGATGTGCAAGCGTTCGCCGTCGAGCAGATCGGCCACGGCGGCCATCAGAGCGGGCGGACCGCACACGAACGTCTCGGCGTCCGCGAACCACGGCGCCACCGATTGAAGATGCGCGACGCCGAAGTAGCCGTGCCGGGCCGGATGCCGCACCTGCACCGTCACGTTCGGACGGGCAGCGAGCGCGCGCAACTCGTCGGAGTACGGGCCCTCGTCGCGCGCGTAGTGCAGGAATGCGACCTCGCCCGCGTAGCCCTCGTCGCACAACGTCCGCAGCATAGACATGACGGGGGTGATGCCGCTGCCTCCGCTGATGAGCAACACCCGGGAAGGTCGCGGCGCCGGCAGGACGAACGTCCCCTCGGCCGGCGAGAGCCCGACGGTCATTCCCGGACGGGCGTTCGCGTACAGGTACTGCGACACGAGGCCGCCGTCGTGCGCCCTGACCGTCAGCTCGATACCGCTGACCCGGTCCGAACCGGCCGGCGAGTAGCACCGGGTGTGCGTACGTCCGTCGATCCGGACGCTCATTCGCACGAACTGCCCGGCCGCGAAACCGCGCCATTGCCGAGTGGGCCGCAGGGTCAGCGTGACGCTGCAAGCCGAGCGACGCACGTCGACGACCTCCGCCCGTAGTTCGCGCACGGTCAGCATCGGATGGATCAGCTCGAGATAGCGATCCACGGCGTGCGGCGTGGCCAGCGCTTCGGCCAGTCCCAGTGGGGAGAATCGTTTGCTAGCAGCCGTCATGCGGCCCTCCGTAATTCGGTGTACAGTCGTACACTAACAAGAACGGCAGCGTGCCTGTCAACGCGGAAGGACTGTGAGGTGCCGAACAGCCGGCGAGCTCATACCCCGCGTCCGGTCGAGACGCACACGCGGGCCGAGCGCAAGGAACGCACCCGACAAACGCTGCTCGACGGGGCGCTGCGCCTGCTCGCCACTCGCAGCCTCGACGGGCTCAGCCTGCGCGAGGTCGCTCGCGAGGCGCACATCGTTCCTACCGCTTTCTACCGGCATTTCGAGTCGATGGACGACCTGGGTGTCGCCCTCGTCGAGCAGAGCATGCGCAGCCTCCGCCAGATGATCCGCGACGCTAGGCGCAACCCGTCCACCGACGTCATCCGGGGCAGCGTCACCATCCTGGCCAAGCAGGTCCGCGCCCACGAGGCCCACTTCCGGTTCCTGACCCGCGAGCGCTACGGCGGCGTCATCCAGGTTCAGCGCGCCATCGCAACTGAGCTACGACTGTTCACCAACGAGCTCACCATCGATCTGGCCCGCATGCCGGCGCTCGGAAAGTGGAGCACCGACGACCTGGAGATGGCGGCCGATCTCATGGTCGCGGCGATGCTCTCGATCGTGCTCGCCCTGCTCGAAGTCGATCCACACAATCCCGACGACGAGCGCGACGTGATCAGCCAGGCCGAGCGGCAGCTACGCGTGATCGCGCTGGGTATGGCCAGCTGGCGCAGCGCGTAGCAGTATCGGCGCATGGCCGTGCACCGGGGACGCTTCACCGCCGAGATCGAGGGCGACTTCGTCGTGTTCCTGATCGGGATGCGTGTCAACAACCCGCTCAAGGTGCATCGGTGGTGGCCCATCTTCATCGCCATGCCGAAGATGCTCCGCGTGCTCGGCCAGCATCCCGAGCTCGGCTGCCTCGGCTCGCAATCGTGGATCGGGCGCACGACGCTGCTCGTTCAGTACTGGCGCGACTTCGAGTCGCTCGACCGCTTCGCCCGTGACAAGGACCTGCCGCACCTCGAGCCATGGCGTCAGTTCAATCGGCGAGTCAGCGACTCCGGCGACGTCGGCATCTGGCACGAGACCTACCGGGTGCAGGCCGGCGCGTACGAGGCGATCTACGGAAACATGCCCGTGTTCGGCCTGGCCGCCGCGAGCAAGCACGCTCCGGTGGCCGCTAAAGGCCAGACGGCGCCGATCCGCATCGGGGCCTCTGCCGACGACACGCCGCCGGTCGAGCCTTATTGATCGGCGGTCGGCGCCGCGAGCAGCAGCCGCAGCGACTCCTGCCACATGAGGGCGTGCCCGGCGTTCAGGTCGGCCGGCGTCGGCGTGGATTCGGGATCGAGCAGCCACTGCAACGCCAGCCCGTCGCAGATCGCGATGACCCAGCTGGCTATCGCTGCCGCCCGCGGATCGTCCGGGCCGAGCGCGCCGCCCAGCGACTGGACGACCAGCTGCGCCACCCGGGCCCGCACACCCCGGTAGTGCTCGGCGAACTGCTGGCGCAGCGCCGGCGTGCGCTCCGCCTGCGCCATCGCCTCGACGTAGGACAACAACAGTGCGCGCCGTTTCGGCAGGCTGGTGAGCAGCGCCGTCCACGTCGCCCGCGCCCGTTCCAGCGGAGCGGCGTTCGGATCGGCCATGGCGATCGCGGCGACCTGTTCGGTCCACTCGTCGAACACCGCGCCGATTGCCGCGTTGAGCAGGCCCTCCTTCGACCCGAAGTGGTACCCGATCGACGCGAGATTCGTGCCGGACTCGGCGACCAGATCGCGCGCCGTGATCCGCGCGTAGCCCTTGGTCTCCAACAGCCGGCGCGCGGCGACGAGCAGCTCCTCACGGTGCCCCACGGGCGACAGCGTAGCTCTGCGGACTAGACGCTCGTCATATACGGGCGTATAAATCGACGGAAGCGTCGATAGGAGAACTCGATCATGACGGCCGCCGACGTCGAGACCGCTGCCGTGGTTGATGGGTTGCCGCCCGGGCCCGGCCTGCCGGTCGGTGTCCAGACGTTGCTGTTCGGCAAGTACCGGCACCGCTACCTGCCGGCGATGCAGCGCCGCTACGGCGACATGTTCACCCTGCGCATCGCGCCCCACTCGCGTCGGCTGGTGTTGATCAGCCGCCCCGAGGACATCCGCACCGTCTTCACCGGCTCGACGTCGGTGTTCCACGCCGGTGAGGGCAACGCCATCCTCGGCCCGGTCATGGGCGACCACTCGGTGCTGCTGCTCGACGAGTCCGAGCACATGCGGGTCCGCCAGCTGCTGATGCCGGCCTTCCACGGGGCCGCCCTGCGGGGCTATCGCGAGCTGGTGACGAAGCTGGCCCGATCGGAAGTAGAGAGCTGGCCGGCCGGGCGGCCGTTCCGGCTCCACGATCGGATGAGCGCACTCACCCTCGAGGTGATCTTGCAGGTCGTCTTCGGAGTCACCGACGAGCGCCGGCTGGCGCAGCTGCGTCCACCGGTCGGCCGGGTCGTCACCATCAATCCGATCGTGATGATGGGCTGGTTCTACCCGAAGCTGCAACGGGTGTGGCCGTGGCGGCAATTCGTCGGCATCCAGCGGGATTTCGATCGGCTGCTCTACGCCGAGATCGCCGACCGTCGCCGAGCCGATCTGACCGAACGATCCGACGTGCTGTCGACGTTGCTCGCCGGCGGCGGCCTCACCGATGCCGAGCTGCGCGACAACCTGGTCACGTTGCTGCTCGCCGGACACGAGACGACGGCAACGGCGCTGGCCTGGGCCCTGCACGAACTGGTGCGCCGTCCGGACGTGCTCGCCCGCGCGCAGCAGGCCGCCGACGAGGGCGACGACGCGTACCTCGAGGCGGTCGCCAAGGAGGCGATGCGACTGCATCCGGTGATCTACGAGGTGGCGCGGCGGCTCAAGGCGCCGGTCGAGCTGGGCGGCTACCGGCTCCCCGCCGGCGTGACGGTCATGCCGGCGATCGGCATCGTCCAGTCCGACGCCACGCATCACCCCGACCCGGACGACTTCGACCCGACCCGATTCCTGGGCACTCCCCTCGCGGCGAACACGTGGATCCCGTTCGGTGGCGGGGTTCGCCGCTGCCTCGGCGCCGGATTCTCGCTCATGGAGGCGACCGCGATCCTGCGCGAGATGCTGCTCGTTTACGACCTGCGCCCGGCTCGCTCCCGTCCGGAGCAGCCGAAGACCCGCAACATCACCCTCGCGCCGTCCCGCGGTACTCGCGTGGTGGTTACACCCCGCTGAGAACTCCTCGGCTTCGAACGTGACCTCGCCTAGGGTGCGGGGCATGGCGCACATGAGCATGAATCGAGTGATCCACGCAGCGTTCCGCCGCGACCTCGGCCGGTTCGAGGACGCGCTCGCCACGATCGCCGACGGCGACTCCCGGCGCGCCGAACAGCTGTCGGTCGCCTGGGCGAACTTCTACGGGCAGCTCACCTACCACCACACCAGCGAGCACAAGATCGCCTGGCCGGCATTGCGCCAGATCGGCGTCACCGACGAGCAGATCACCGAGTTCGACGCCGAGCACGAGCGGATGGCGGCGGCGCTCAAGGTCGCCGACGACGCGATACGGACGCTCAAGCGCACGCCCACCGGCGACAACGCCGCGGCCGCCCGCGAGGCGATCTCCAACCTGCGCGCCGTGGCGCTGGAGCACCTCGAGCACGAAGAGGCCGACGTCGAATCGCTCTACCTCACCAAGAAGGACTCGCCGGAGATGAAGGCGATGGGGCGCCAGTTCAGCCGGGACATGCGCCCGCCGGCGGCCGGCACGTTCTTCGCGTGGCTGCAAGACGGGGCGAGCAGCGACGAGCTCGCGGCCCTGCGCCAGACCGTGCCGGGCCCGGTCATCACGATCATCGGCCGCGTGTTCGGTGGGACCTACCGCCGCACGGTCGCCCCGGTGTGGCGCGCCTAAGTGGCGAGCGGCAATTCCGCGGCGACCTCGTCGACGCGTTCGGCCAGCGTGAGATCCAGGTCGGTCACTCCCCCGGCACTGTGCGTTGCGAGGACGACGTCGACCCACCGCCAGCGCAGCGCCAGATCCGGGTGGTGGTCGAGCTCCTCGCAGATGGGCGCCAGACGATTGACGAACTCCACCGCAGTCGGGAAATCGGCGAATTCGATGGACCGCCGCAGCTCCTTCGTGGTACCCGACCAGCCGGCGTGCAAGGTCGCCAGCCGCTGGTCGACGACGTCCGGAGTGAGCAGTTCGCGCGACATGACCGCACCTCTCATCGTTAGATTCGCGCCTACCGTAGCGCCGGCGGATACTCTGCCCCGATGAGCTCGCCCTTTCCCGGAGTCGCCGTCAGCGCAGTTTGCCGAGCTGACCGGAACCGCGCTCCGCAGGTGCGCTCGAGCCGACCACCCGCCCGTTCTGTGCGCGGCAAGGAGGTCCGGTGGCAGTGAGCGACGACCGGCTGGTGTGGATCGACTGCGAGATGACCGGCCTCGAACTCAGCCGCGACGCCCTCATCGAGATAGCCGTGGTCGTCACCGACGCGGAGCTCAATCCCGTCGACGACGGCATCGACATCGTTATCCACACCCACGACGACGTCCTCGAGACGATGGTGCCGTTGGTGAAGGAGATGCACGAGACGTCCGGGCTCACCGAGGCCGTCCGCCGGTCGACGATCACGCTCGGTGAGGCCGAGCAGCTCGTGCTCGACTATGTGAAGGGCCACGTGCCCGAGGCCAAGACCGCCCCGCTGTGCGGCAACTCGATAGCCACCGACCGTGGCTTCATCGCCCGCGACATGCCCGCCCTCGACGAGCACCTGCACTACCGCATGATCGATGTGTCCTCGATCAAGGAGCTCGCCCGCCGGTGGTACCCGCGCGTCTACTACGCCCAGCCGGCCAAAGGGCTGGCCCATCGGGCGTTGGCCGACATCCGCGAGAGCATGCAGGAGCTGGCCTACTACCGGCAGACCCTGTTCGTGCCGTTGCCAGGGCCCTCGACGGACGAGGCGCAGGCCGCGGCCAAGGCAGTGCTGGGTTCCGACACGGAGGACCGGCACGACCCGGTAGACTGACGCGGCTCGACGACCTCGGTCGCGAGACGTGGTGGGTGTAGCTCAGCTGGTAGAGCACCTGGTTGTGGTCCAGGGGGCCGCGGGTTCAAGTCCCGTCACTCACCCCACATAATTCTGGAGGCTTTGGCCTCCGGCGGCGCCGGACGACGCGTATCAGCCGGGGCACAGGAACGTGTCATTCCATGGATGGATGTCCACAGTTCCACCCTCGAAGAAACGCGCTCGCCCAGGTTCGGCTCGGGAACGGTCCGCCGCCTTCCGCGCCGCGGAGCGCAGGGCGCACCGGCGCCGGCGCGTGCTGATCTGGGTGGCCGCCGTGGTCGTGGTCGTCGCAGCTGCGGCCGGCATCACCGCGGCCGTCCACGGCGGCTCCGCTCACGCAGCGGCGAAGGCACCCAGCGACGTCGCGACCAGCGTGCTGACCGGTCCCGCCGGGCCGGAGGGCATCGTGCTTGAACAAGGTCAGCCACTCGCGTCGCCGAGCACGGCCGCAAGTGGCCAGACGGTCGACGGCATCCAATGCAACTCCACCGAGCAGGTCGCGTACCACATCCACGCCCACCTCTCGGTTTACGTCAACGGAACGTTGCGCCCGATCCCGGCGGGCATCGGAATCGTGGCTCCGGTCGCTGAGCAGACCGCCAACGGTGCGTTCGACAGCGCCTCCCAGTGCTACTACTGGCTGCACGTCCACGCCCAGGACGGCATCATCCACGTCGAGTCGCCGACCACCGCCACGTACACCCTCGGGCAGTTCTTCGCGATCTGGAATCAGCCCTTGACCGCCTCCCAGGTCGGACCGAGCACCGGTACGGTCACTGTCTTCGTCAACGGCGTTCGCTACACCGGGAATCCGGCCGACATCCCGTTGCAATCGCACGCAGACATCCAGATCGACGTGGGCACGCCCACGGTCGCCGCGCAGAGAGTCGACTGGTCCAAGTCCCAGCTGTAGTTGTGCGGAGAGCGTGCGTTGCCCAATAGTGGCGCGATGCGCGTTGTCCTTGCCGTTCTGGTGGTCACCACGCTTGTCGGATGCAGCAGCGCGCACGGGCCGGGCCGCGCCGAGACGTCCTCGCCAAAAGGCCATCACAAACCGAGCCCCGGACCGTCCGAATCCGCGGCGGCGTCTCCGCAGGTGCCGCCGGCGTTCAGCGATGTGACGTGCCCGTCGGCCACCACGGTTCATTCCGCCGGCGACCTCAGCAAGGCACTCGCCGCCGTCCACCCCGGCGACGCGATCCTATTGGCCGACGGCATCTACGCCGGGAAGTTCGTGGCCACCGTGTCGGGCACCTCCGCCCAGCCGATCTTCCTGTGCGGCGGCACAGGCGCGGTGCTCGACGGCGGTGGCATCAAGGCCGGCTATGCCCTGCACCTCGACCACGCGAGCTACTGGCGCCTGGCCGGATTCACCGTCCGCAATGCGCAGAAGGGTGTCGTGCTGGACGCGTCGCAGCACTCGGTCGTGCAAGGCCTGACCGTCAGCGACATCGGCGACGAGGCGATCCATGTGCGGACGGCCAGCAGCGACAACGTCGTGTCCGGCAACACCGTCCACGACACCGGCAAACGCCGCGACAAGTTCGGCGAGGGCGTCTACGTCGGGTCGGCCGAATCGAACTGGTGCAAGTACAGCAAGTGCGGCCCGGACCGCAGCGACCGGAACCTCGTCCGCGCCAACCACATCAGCGCGACCACCGCGGAGAGCGTCGACATCAAGGAGGGCACCTCGTCGGGGTGGCTGGTCGACAACACGTTCGACGGATCATCGCTCTCCGGTGCCGACTCATGGGTGGACGTCAAGGGCAACGGCTGGCTGATCTCCGGCAACACCGGCCACCACTCTCCGCTGGACGGCTTCCAGACCCATCAGGTCGTCGCCGCCTGGGGCGCCGGCAACCTCTTCCGAGCCAACACCGCCAATGTCGAGGGTCCCGGTTACGGCATCAACCTGACCCCGGTCGCCGGCAACTCGGTCACCTGCGACAACCGCGCCCCGGACGCTGCGAAGGGCCTGAGCAACGTCGCCTGCGGCTGAGAGGCGTTCGTCCCGATCGTGCTAAAGTTGCGACCCGGCCCACCAAGGTGGGCCGATTGCTTGACCGGCGCCGCTAGCTCAACTGGCAGAGCAGCTGACTCTTAATCAGCGGGTTCGGGGTTCGAGTCCCTGGCGGCGCACATACACCCCCCGAAATCGCTGAGCCGTAGCTCCTGTCGACTCCCCCGCCTCAAGATCGGCCATGCTTTAGCCATGCCTTTGCTCCTTCGGGGCATCTTTGTGACACCGCGCAAGGCTCCTAAAGCTCGCCGTAAACGTGACCGGTGCTGGCACCGGGCACGTTCCGCAGCGACCACAAACCCATACGACCCGTCAGCGAGCAGCTCGACCCGAAGAACGCTGAAGCGGAGGTCGTCATTGCCGCACGTCGGGCACGCGTATTCGGCCAGTTCAATTGGAATGGCTTCGACGATGAACCCGTTGACCTCGCCGCACCGCGGACAGCGTGCGGGTCGCCAGGGCAAACCAGGGGGTTGACGCGCCCAGTCGCGAGCCACCCTGTGGGCGTTGCGCTGGCCGCCAGCACAGCGAGGCTCGGCTCGGACGGCAAGGCGATACCGCACAGCTCGCAAAACCCTACGGCTCCTTGCTCCAGCACGATGTTGTCGTGCGAATCGCCAACCACTAACTCGCTCAGCGTCTGCCCGTGTGCGAGCTCTATCTGCCGAAGACCCAGCCTTCGGCCGCTGCGGCTAGCACATCACCGACGACAGCCGCCGCCGGATATACCCGAGGCGGTCCTGCCGCCCACGAGCGTCCTTGATCAACAGGGCAGCTGGTCGCTCTGGTGGCCCGCTTCCCTGTTGATCAAGGAAGTGCGGCGCGGTGCGAAAACGTCTCAGCGATGTGGCGGCGGGACGACCGGACGCCGGCCCGGATCCTGCACCGGCACCCGCTGGGTTTCGGGGGCCGTCGGTGCGGGCAGGGTCGCCACCTCGTACTGGGACAGGGCGAGGCTCCCGGTCGTGTCGGGCAGCACGGGCGGGTGGGCCGGCCGGCTGTCGAAGCGCAGGGCCGAGGTGAGATCGCCGAAGGTCCGCCGACGCCAGGCGCTGAGGTTCGTGCACTCCACGCCGGTCACCTTCTCCAGGAACCGCAGGTTGGACGTGTGGTCGAAGGGCTCGCTGCACACCCAGCCGCCAGCCGTCCACGGCGAGACGATGATGCAGGGCACCCGGAACCCGGCGCCCAGCGGCAGTCCACCGCCGTTCACGCCTCCGGGCGAAGTGAGCGTCGTGGACTCGTCGGGCGTGCCGGGCGGTGCGGTGGGCGGCGGGACGTGGTCGAATCCGCCGCCATGCTCGTCCCAGACCAGGATGAACACCGTCTTGGCCCACACGTCGGGGTTGGCGGCAATCGCGTCGATCGCGCCGGCGATGAACTGCGCGCCGGCCGCCGGGGTGCCCTCGTTGGGGTGCTCGTTCTGGCCGGGTCCGGGGAACAACCAGCTCACCGTCGGCAGCCGATCATGGATCGCGTCGTACTCGAACTGGCCGAGCTGGCACACCTGCGAGTTGACGTACAGCGGTGAGGACGTGGGGGCGTCCCGGAAGTTCTTCCAGTACGAGGTCTGGCTGCGCATACCGCCTTCGACCCAGTAGAACTTCCAGCTCACGCCGGCGTCGGTCAGCATCTCGGCGTAGGTCGGCCAGGTGTTCACCTTCATGTTGTTGATGAGAACAGGCCCGCCGCCGATGCCGTTCGGATCGATGGTGCCGGTCTCCCACATGACCCGGTTCGGCGTGGTCGAGGACAGCATCGAGCAGTGGTAGCGATCGCAGATCGTGAACGCGTCGGCCAGCGCCCGGTGGAACGGGATGTCCCGCTCGTCGTAGTGCCCCATGACCAGCGAGATATCGGCGCCCGTCGTGGCGTACTTGGCATTGGCCGACATCCACGAGTCGATCTTGCCGTCGTTCCAGGCCGCGTGCGACACCTGCCAGGAGTAGTCGCCGGGGCTCGGGATCGCCTGCGCGGAGGTAGTGTGGCTGTCCATGTGCCAGGGCAGCAGGTAGCCGTCGGGATTGATGTCGGTCGGCTGGTAGAAGACGCTCCGACCGGTCGGCAGGCGAATGGCATGCGGATCCGAATAGCCGGCCACGCCTGACATCGTGCCGAAATACTGGTCGAAGCTGCGATTCTCCTGCATCAGCAATACAACATGCTCGATATCGCGCAACGACGGCCGGCGGCTCGACGGCGCGGACGCCAGCGCCTTCCGCACGTTCGGCGGCAGGGCCATCAGCCCCATCGCCGCGCCTCCGGTTGCGGCCGCCGTCGTGAGAAAGCGCCGGCGGGTGAATCCTTCGGGCTGAGTTACCTCAGTCATCGTTTGGGGTTCTCCTCAGTGATGCGGTGGGGTGATCGGCCGACGTCCGGGCTCCTGCCGGGGCAGGACCTGCCGGGCCGGGGCGGCCGGCGCCGGGAGGTTCGCGATCTCGTACTGGGCCAGCGCCAGGTTGCCGGTGGTGTCGGGCAGGGCCGGCGGTTGTGCCGGGTGGCCGTGGAAGCGGAACGCGGAGGTGAAGTCGCCGAACGTCTCGCGTCGCCAGGCGCTGATGTTGGGCGCCCGGACGCCGGTGACCCGTTCGAGGAAGCGCAGGTTGGACGTGTGGTCGAACGGCTCGCTGCACACCCATCCGCCGGCCGTCCAAGGGGAAACGATGATGCAGCCCACCCGGAAGCCGGCGCCGACGGGCAGACCGCCGCCGGGGATGCCGGTCGGCGAGTTGCCGATCACGAACTCGTCGGGCGTGCCGGGCGGCGGGGTCGGCGGCGGAACGTGGTCGAACAGGCCGCCGTTCTCGTCCCACACCACGACGAACACCGTCTTGGCCCACACGTCGGGGTTCGCGTCGATCGCGTCGATCTTGCCGGCGATGAACTGCGCGCCCGCCGCCGGGATGCCCTCGTTCGGATGCTCGTTCTGCCCCGGACCGGGCCACAGCCAGCTCACCGTTGGCAGCCGGTCGTGCAGGGCGTCGTACTCGAACTGTCCAGTCGGCACGAGCTGCGAGTTCTGGTACAGCGGCGAGCTCGTCGGCGCTTCGCGGAACGCCTTGAACAGGTGGGTGGCACTCGCCATGCCACCCTCGACCTGATAGAACTTCCAGCTCACGCCGGCGTCGGTCAGGCTCTCGGCGTAGGTCTTCCAGGTCTTGACGACGTTCTCGTTACCGAGGATCGGCCCGCCGGCTGCGCCGTTCGGATCGACCGTGCCTGTCTCCCACATGATCCGGTTCGGGGACGTAGGCCCGAGCAGCGAGCAGTGGTAGTGGTCGCAGATCGTGAACGCGTCAGCCAGGGCTCGATGGAATGGGACGTCCTCCTCCTCGAAATAGCCCATCATCAAAGGGATGCTCATCTTGTCGCCCTGGGCCATCGCGTAGCTGGCCGGCAGCCAGGAATCCATCTTCCCGCCGTTCCAGGCGGCGTGCGAGATCGGCCACGAGTAGCCGCCGGCCGAGGTGATCCACTGCGCGGACGTGTGGCGGCTGTCGAGGTGGAACGGCAGCAGGTACCCGTCGGGCGTCGTGTCGGTGGGCTGGTAGAACACGCTGCGGCCGGTGGGCAACCGGATGGCGTGCGGATCGGAGAAGCCGGCGACGCCGGACATCGTCCCAAAGTAGTGGTCGAAGCTGCGGTTCTCCTGCATGAGCAGCACGACGTGCTCGATGTCGCGCAGCGAAGGATTCCTGCCCGGCGCCGGAGCGGCCAGAGCCTTCCGGAGATTCGGCGGCAACGCCATCATCCCCATCGTGGCGCCGCCCGTCGCGGCAGCCGCCCCGAGGAAGCGACGGCGGGTGAATCCTGTTGCCCGATCAGTCATTGTGACGACGCTAGGGCCCGATCGTGAACATCAGCTTCACACGAAACGACGACCCCGCGACCGGCACCCGCCGGCGAGGCGATAAGTACGCTCGACGCGGTTCACCCGGGGGATTGGAGATCGTTCGCAGGTCGGGCAGCTGACCCAGTCGACAAGCTGATCGGGCTGCGCACCACGATCAACGTGCTACGGAATGATCGACTTGGCGGGAAAGAAGCCGATCGCGGATCGACGCCATTCGGGTGAGCGCGTGAAGGGTGGCCTGTTCGCCGACGTGGCTACGACTGGATGTCATCTGCCGTTCAGTAAGGCTGCATGTGGGGCGTCCACCGTCGGGGTGACTGCGGGAGGCGTCAGGGGATTCGCTGATGGAATTGCGCCACATCACCTCGTTCCTGGTCCTGGCTGAGGAGCTGCACTTCGGCCGGGCGGCGGCGCGGCTGCACATGGCGCAGCCGTCGTTGAGCCAGCAGCTGCAGCAGCTCGAGCGGCGGATCGGTGTGCAGTTGGTGGCCCGGACGTCGCACAGTGTGCGGCTCACGCCGGCCGGTGAGGCGTTTCGCCGTGAGGCCCGGCGCCTGCTCGGTCAGCTCGATCTCGCTGTCGAGGCGGCGCGCTGGGCGAACTCCGGTGGGAGTGGCCAGGTGCGGGTCGGCTTCAACTATCCGGCCGGGCAACGGATCCTCGCGCCGACGCTGTCGCTGTTGCACGACCGGCATCCGGAGGTGCGGACGTCGCTCGTTCCCAAGCACACGCGCGGCCAGCTGGCCGCGCTGCGTGACGGCCAGATCGATATCGCGTTCATCTACGGCGCGTTGGACGAGAAGGGCCTGTGCCAGCGGTCGATCCTGACGCTGCCGGTGGTCGGTATCTGCTCCACGCGGCACCCGTTGGCCGCGGGTGCGCAGGTCCGCTGGCCCGAGCTGGCCACCCACCGGTGCGTGCTGCCCAGCCAGGCGACCAGCCCGGCGATGTACGACGCGCTGATCGCGGGGGCACGGCTCAACGGTGTGGATCTCAGTACCGCGGAGGTCTTCGACGACGGGGACGCCGCCGTGGTCATGGTGGCGAGCGAGCCGATCGTGATCTTCGCGTCCGCCGCCCGGGCCGAGTCGGTGCAGGCGACCGGGCTGGCGACGTTGTCGCTGATCGATCCGGTACCGCAGGTCACCGTCCATGCGATCTGGCGCGACCAGGACCCTAACCCGGCGGTGCCGCTGTTCCTCGACCTGCTCGACGAGGCCGGGCCGGAGTACGTCTCGACCGGGCGATAGGCAACGGCAATCTGGCCATAGCGAGAACGCCGTTGCCGATGCCCGGGCCGCGCAGCAGGTTTGATCCATGCATCTGACGATCTTGGGTTGCCGGGCCGGGATGCCCGCCAACGGCCAGGCCAGCTCTGGATATCTCGTCGCTACCGACGCCGCGATGGTGCTGCTGGACTGCGGTCCGGGTGTGGCGACGGCGCTCAGCGCGGTCACCACGCCTGATCAGCTCGGCGCTGTGATCGTCAGTCATATGCACGTCGATCACTGCTACGACGTGCTGCCGCTGGGTAAGGCGTTGCTGGCAGGCAAGACGGCCTACCCGCAGCCCGGCGCGGCGCCGCAGCAATGGGCCGACCTGGATGCGGTCCCCCTCTACGTGCCGGCTGGTGCCGAGCAGCGGCTGCACAGCCTGGCTGCGCTATTTCCGGTCGCGACCGCGCCCGTGCTCGACCGCGTTTTCGACCTCGCCTTCGACGTTCACGAGTACCGCCCGGGCGACACGACGACCGTCGGCGACATGCGGATCAGCCTGCACGAGCTGCGGCACAGCTCGCCCAACTGCGGTATCCGGATCGACTCGCCGACGGGCAGCCTCGCCTACACCGGCGACACCGGCGTCACACCCGGGCTGCTGCCACTGGCCGACAGCGTCGATGTGCTACTCGCCGAGGCGACGCTGGCGGCGACCGACCACGGCCCGCACGGGCACCTGTCGGCGATCGACGCGGCTCAGGCCGCGCAGACGGCCGGCGCCAAGTCGCTCGTCCTCACTCATTTCCCGTCCGCTGACCCCACCTGGCTGCTGGCGCGCCGCGACGAAGCCGTTCGCGCGTTCACCGGCACCGTCCACCTCGCCCAGCCGGGCGAAACCTTCGACGTCCGTCCCGTTCCCGCCACGCTTCGAACGCCGTCCAGAAAGGCATTGTCATGACGCGTCTGACGCGCCGCCGCCTCGCCCTCGCCGCTGCGACCGCAGCCGTCCTCGTGACGGCCACCGCATGCAGCTCGTCCGGCTCGGCCTCCGATGCCGGCAAGCCGATCACCCTGTCGTTCCTGTCCTACAACTACGGCACCCCGGACACCGGCGGTCAGGGCACCCAGGACCTCATCGACGCCTTCGAGAAGGCCAACCCCACCATCAAGATCAAGCCGGAGGGCGTCGCGATCGCCGACGCGCTGACCCGGGTGCGCACCGATACGGCGGCCGGCAGCCCACCGGATGTCGCCCAGGTCGGATGGAGCAAGCTGGCCGCCGCCTACGGCACCCTGCCGTTGACGCCGGTGCAGGACATCCCGCCCGCGGCCGAGTGGCACTCGGCTACCACCGGCATGTCGCAGCCGATGCTCAAGGCCGTCGAGCACGACGGCAAGGTCGCGGCGATGCCGTACACGATCTCGACACCGACCCTGTTCTACAACGCCACGCTGTTCACCAAGGCGGGCCTGGACCCCAAACGTCCGCCGACGACGATCGACGAAGCCCGGACGGACGGACTCGCCATCGCCAAGACCGGCACGTCCGGCGTCTACTTCGACATCGCGAACGCCTCGAAGTCCGACTTCCTCACCCAATCGGTGATCGCCAGCAACGGCGGCAGCCTCGTATCGATGGACGGCAAGGTGACATTCGACCAGCAACCGGCCGTCGAGGCGCTCACCGCGATGCAGCAGCTCACCAAGTCCGGTGCCCAGCCGGCGGTCGGCGAGAACGACGCGATCGCGGCGTTCAAGGCCGGCAAGCTCGGCATGCTCGTCACGAGCACCGCGCTGCTCTCGAGCCTGGAGGCCGCCGCCCAGGGCTCCTTCGACCTGCGCACCGCGGCGATGCCCGGCTTCACCGGCAAACCGGCGCACACCACGTTCTCCGGCGCCGGGCTCATCGTCCTCGCCAAGGATCAGGCCCGCCGCCAGGCTGCGTGGCAGTTCATCAAGTTCCTCACCAGCGCGCAGGGCTTCACGATCATCACGTCCAAGATCGGCTACCTGCCGCTGCGCCCGGACCTGGTCCGCGACCCGAACTACCTCGCGCCCTACTACCGCAAGGATGCCCGCATCGGTCCCGCGCTGACCCAGCTGGACTCGGTCACGCCCTACACGTTCTTCGCCGGCAACCAGGCCGCCCAGGCAGTGGCCACCCTGCAGGACGACGCCGTCGAGCCGATCGTCCTGCACGGCGCCGACCCGGCGAGCACGCTGGCCAAGGTGGCCAAGCAGATCCGGTCCATGACCGGGCAATGACAGCCCTCGCCGTCGAGTCCGGGCAGGTGGCGGCGGCTCGGCGTGCAGTCCGGCGCCGCCACCTGCAGCACGTGCCGTATCTGGTGCCGCTGCTCGCCTCGCTGCTGATCTGGGTGTACGGGCCGCTCGCCGCCACCGGCGTCCTGTCGCTGGTGCGCTGGGATCTGACCGGACCGGCGACCTTCGTCGGGCTGGCCAACTACCGGGCCCTGCTCGCCGATCCGGCGTTCGTCACGGCGGCCGGGCAGACCGTGCTCTACGCCGCCGGGATGTTGCCGCTCGCGGTCGGGCTGCCACTCGTTCTCGCGATCGCGTTGTGGGGACGCCCCGGCCGCGCCGCGAGCGTGTATCGGTGTCTGCTGTTCGTACCCATGGTGCTGGCGCCGGTGGCGACCGCGATCTCCTGGCAATTCGTGCTCAACCCGCTGCAGGGCGTTCTGCGGGGGCTGCTCGGGACCTCGACGCCCGACCTGCTCGGCGATCCTCGCACCGCACTGTGGACCGTGGACGTGATCACCTCGGGCAAGATGATCGCGCTCAACGTCCTGCTGTTCAGCGCGGCGCTCGCGGCCATCGACCCCGCGACCGTCGAGGCGGCGCGCGTCGACGGTGCGAGCCAGCGGCAGATCACCTGGCGGGTCGTCGTCCCGCAACTCGCCCGCAGCATCGTGCTGCTCGCCATGCTCACCGTCGTCTACGCCGGGCAATGGTCGTTCACCAACATCGCGGTACTCACCCAGGGCGGCCCGCAGCACAGCACCGACAACGTCTACTACCGCCTCTACACCTACGGGTTCACCTACTTCGACGTCGGCAAGGCCTCGGCCGGCGCGGTGCTGGTCGTGCTCGCCCTCGCGATACCGCTCGGGCTGGGCGGGCTGCTCCGCCGGACCCGCGATGCCCGCTGACTCGCTGCCCCGGCGGCTGCGCTGGCACGCCGGGCTCGCCGCCACCGCCATCCTGTTGCTCGCGCCGGTCGGGATCGCGGTCCTCGCGTCGTTCAAGCGCCCGAACGACCTCTACGACGCCGACCCACTGCCACTACACCCGACGCTCGGCAACTACCGCGTCTCGCTCGGGCACTTCCCGCTCGAGCGGCTGCTGGTCAATACCCTGGTGACCTCGACCGGCGTGATGCTGCTGCAACTCGCGGTGGCCACCCTGGCCGGCTACGCGATGGTCCGCTTCCGCGGTCGCCTCGGGCGGGTGCTGTTACTGGCAGGGACCGTCGCGGTGCTCATCCCGGGGCAGGCGCTGCTCGTCCCGCAGTTCGTGATGATCACCCACCTAGGCTGGCTGAACAGCTACCAAGGGCTGATCGTCCCTCAATTGTCGGGCTGTGCGGTGGCGCTGCTCCTGCTGCGCCAGCATGTGGCCGCGATCCCGGACAGCCTCGGCGAAGCCGCCCTGCTCGACGGCGCGAACAGCTGGCAGGCGCTCTGGCACGTCGTGCTGCCCGTGCTGCGCCCAGCCCTCGCCGCAGTCGGCATCCTCGTGTTCATCAACACCTGGAACGAATACCTCTGGCCGCTGCTCGCCGCACCACGCCTACCGCACAGCACCATCCAGCTCGGCCTCGCACTGTTCGGCAACACCGAAGGCGCCAACCCCGGACCCCTCCTCGCCGCATCCACCCTGGCCACCCTGCCCGTCCTCCTCGGCTACCTATTCGCCGCCCGCCGCGTCACCGACGCCTTCATGCACTCCGGCATCCGCTAGCGGAAGCTGCGCCCCACTCGCTCGGCATCGCTGGGGCCGAAGGACCGTGAGATGTGGAAGACGGCGTTGCGCAATTCGCGAGCGCTCCACGACGTGCCCGACCCCGGGGCCGGCCGGTAGGGATGACGTCGCCGGATAGTTCACCCACCGTCTCGAAGTGACCGAGTGACCACGGCGGCGTGCAACCATCCCGGCATGTTCTTCACGCTCGTCTCGGTGCTCACCGGCGGGACCGGGGCGGCCCTGCTCCCGCGGTAGGTGGGCGGCCGGCGCGGGCAGCGCGAGCGCATGACATCACCTGACGTAGCGCCACTTCAGCCAGGGCCTGGCCTGAGCCCTGCCACTGTCGCCACCTCGGCGTTGCTCCCAGACTGAACACGGCCGGCGCGGTTTCCTCGCGACCTCGGGTGCGTTCACTGCCGCGGGGTCACACGTCGAAATGGGCCAGTACGGGCCGGTGGTCTGACGGTGGATCAGTTCGCGGAGCGGTGTGGGGTTGGACGCCGATGCTGGGCACCTCCAGCGGCACGGTCGTCGCGTCGGTGAGGTGTCCGACCACGGCGTGGGAGACCAGTATGTGGTCGATGAGTTCGTGGCGGCCTTGGTTGATGCGGGAGGCTGCTCGGCCCACGCGCCGGCCAACGAGGTCGTGGCCCAGTCCCGAACGGCCGCCGCTTTCAGCGGCGCGTCGGTCCAGGGCGTAGACGCCGTAGCGGGCACGTTCGGTCTCATCTGAGGTGTCGAATCGTCCACCCGGGAGCGAGAGCCAGCCCACCCGGATCGTGTGGGGTGTCGCGAAATGCGTCGACAGCACTCCGGTCCAGCCCGCGCCCAGCTTGGCCCGTAACGCCTCGAACGACGCCGCGTCGCCCACTTCCTGCACGGCGAGCAGATCCGGTGCGGCTGCGGTGATCACATCGGCGAGTTCGGCCAGCTTGGCGTCATAGGCTGCCTGGTCAGCTGGCTTCGGCACGAAGAAGTTCTCGACGTTCCAAGTCATGCTCGTCAACACAGCCAACGCCTCCCTGGTACGCCGGAGATCGGGCGCTCAGTGAACACCCAGTGATCGACCAGCACAAGAACAGTCCCACGCTGTGCCCTGAACACTTGGTCCAAACCCACCGCAAAGTTGGAGACGATCCACGCGGTCGCCGGCCCGTGACACATCCAACGACGTCCGGGGTGCTTGAATGCGCAACGGTCGCGGAATGCGACCATGGCAATTCACCCGGCACCCCACGCTGCGAAGGACCACCATGAACGCAGCCAGCAAGCACCCAGCACAACGGCCCCACAGCGAAGCCGAGGCGATGTCACATGTTGTGGACCGCCTACGCCAACAGTTCCCTGAACTGTCCGCCGATGTCATCGAGTCCGCCGTACACGGACGCTACGGGACATTCGACGGCCACCCGGTACGCGACTTCGTGCCGATCCTCGTCGAACGAGCCGCCCGACAAGAACTGATCACCCACCACCGCGCCTAACGTCCGTCGCTGCCCTCGCCCTGACGTCGAGGGTGCTCGCGCGGCACGGCTCACCAGGCGCGCGCGGGAACCCCGAGCTCGCCGAGCAGGGCGATCACGCGGCGTTCGACCTCGTCGCGGATCGGGCGCACGTCGGCAACCTCCCGTCCGGCCGGATCGTCGAGGACCCACTCCTCGTAGCGCTTGCCGGGGAACACCGGGCAGGCGTCCCCGCAGCCCATGGTGATCACGACATCGGCAGCGCGGACGACTTCGTCCGTCCACGGCTTGGGGTACTCGGCGGCGATGTCGATGCCGCGCTCGGCCATCGCCGCGATCGCGGCCGGGTTGACCTGCTCGCCGGGTTCGGATCCGCCCGACCAGGCGACCGCAGCGTCGCCGGCGTGGTGGGTGAAGAACCCCATCGCCATCTGGGAGCGGCCGGCGTTGTGCACGCACAAGAACAGCACGGTCGGCCGCCCATCGTGGGACAGTCCCTCGACCTTGGCCAGGGCCTGCAGGCGTTGCCGGGCGAAACGCTCGGCGAGCAAGGGCAGGAAGTTCGCCACCGTGGCCCGGCCGGCGAACTGGTCGTAGGAGGAGTGCAGGAACCGTTCGATCGTCTCGGTGTTGAACGTGCCGTCGAAGTCGCGGGCCAGCATGGTCGCGGCCCGTTTGAGCGCGACTTGCTGGTCGAGGGTGATGTCGTGGCGGGGGTAGGTCTGGGTCATCGTTGTGCCTCCTTGGGGCTGGGACGGCTGGGGACCGCGTTAGGACGCGGCGGCCAAGCGGGGCGCGAGCTCGCTAATGCGGCGGGCGAGCTGCTCGTAGGCGCGGTCGAACGCGGCGGCGCGAGCCGTCGGGACGGGATCGGGTATCGACCAGTGCAGGTCGGCTCGGTCGCCGAGTTCTTCGTGGGCCAGGTCGCAGACGGTGATGACCAGGTCGCCGGTGGCGTGGACGTCGTCGAGGCGTTGGGGGCGGGTGCGGCGTAGCGGAAGCTGGTGGCGTTCGGCGGCAGAGATCGCGCCGGGGTCGATCCGCTCGGCGGGGTGGGTGCCGGCCGACGTGGCGGGAATGGTGCTGGCGAGGCGCCACAGCGCCGCAGCCAGGTGAGAGCGGGCCGAGTTCGCCGTGCACACGAACAGCACCCGCGTCACCGCGCGCGGCGAGGTATGGGCCAGCTGGTCGAGAACGCCGGGCACCAGTTGCAGGTAGGAGCGCCGCTTGTCGCCTTCGGAACGGGTGCGGGTGATCAGGCCCTCGCCTTCCAGCACCCGTAGGTGGTGGGCGAGCAGGTTGGACGGCATGGCCAGCATCGCGGCCAGCTCTGACGGGGACGCATCCCCGGCGGTGAGGGTGTCCACGATCCGCAGCCGGCCCGGATCGGCCAGCGCCGCGTGCAGCGCGGCCCGCCGGGCCAGCTCGGATGTTCGGTCAATGTTCATTGCCTCAATATTGACTGAACTAGATACAATCCGTCAAGATATGGCCGTGACCGACACCGCCGAACCCGCCGACCCGCCCGCGCCATTGCCTCGGAGGTTGTTCGCCGAGTTCCTCGGCACCGGGCTACTCGTCACGGTCGTGGTCGGATCCGGGATCGCCGCCCAACAGCTCTCCCCGAATGACGTCGGGTTGCAGTTGCTGGAGAACAGCACTGCCACCGTGTTCGGGCTCGCGGTGCTGATCCTGACCCTCGGCCCCGTGTCCGGTGCACATTTCAACCCCGTGGTCTCGCTGGCGGATTGGTTCCTCGGTCGCCGCGCCGGCGCCGGATTGACGATGTCCGAGGTCGGCGCCTACACGGTCGCGCAAGGTGCGGGCGGGATCGGCGGAGCGCTGCTGGCCAATGTCATGTTCAACGTCGATCCGCACCTGTCCGCCAAGCACCGGGCCAGCGGCGCACACCTGGTGGGCGAGGTCGTGGCGACCGCCGGCCTGCTGCTGGTGATCTTCGCCCTGGCCCGGACCCGCCGCGGCCCGCTCGCCGCGCCGGCGGTAGCGGCCTACATCGGCGCCGCGTACTGGTTCACCAGCTCCACCTCGTTCGCCAACCCGGCCGTCACCGTGGGGCGGATGTTCTCCGACACCTTCGCCGGCATCGCCCCGGCCTCCGCCCCGGGCTTTATCGGCATGCAGCTGCTCGGCGCCGCGGTCGGCACCGGCATCGTGCTGGTGCTCTATCCCGATATCGGCGACCGGGCCGGCGATGTCGTCATCCCCCACCCCGAACCGGACCGCCCGACAGTGAAGGCCCTTCCCTGATGCATCTGGTTGCCATCGGCGGCAGCGACGCCGGCATCTCCGCCGCGCTGCGCGCCCGCGAGCTCGACCCCGGTAGCACCGTCACCGTCGTCGTGGCCGACGCCTACCCCAACTTCTCTATCTGCGGCATCCCGTACTACATCTCCGGGGAAGTCACCCACTGGCGCAACCTCGCCCACCGCACCCACGCCGACCTCGAAGCCACCGGCATGCAACTACGCCTGGATACCACCGCCACCACGATCGACGTCCCCGCCCAGCGCATCGGCGTGCGCGACCAGCACGGGGTGCGGTCCTGGCTCGAGTACGACGAGCTGGTCGTGGGCACCGGCGCCGTCCCGGTCCGCCCACCCATCACCGGCCTGGACCAGCTCGGCCCTCCCGACGGGGTGCACCTGCTGCACTCCATGGGCGACACCTTCGCCCTCACCCACACCCTGGACACCATCCAGCCCAAGACGGCGTTGATCGTCGGCGCCGGCTACGTCGGGCTGGAAATGGCCGAAGGGCTCACCGCCCGCGGCCTCCAGGTCACCCAAGTCGAGATGCTGCCCGAAGTCCTGCCCACCGTCGATCCCGAGCTCGGCGAACTCGTCCACGCCGAACTCAGCAAACACGGCGTCGACGTCCACACGGGCACCACCGTCACCCGAATCGCCCGCACTGAGACTGGACCGGCGCGGCTACACGTCCAGGGCATCGGACCCGACCAGGAGCCGCTCGGCTGGGACGTCGACCTCGTCCTGGTCGTGGTCGGCGTGCGCCCCAACACCGAGCTGCTCGTCGCCGCCGGCGCCGACACCGGCCCCCGCGGCGCGGTCCTGGTCGACGAGACCATGGCCACCGGCCTGCCCCACGTGTGGGCCGCCGGTGACTGCGTGGCCACCCACCACCGCCTCCTCGGCCTCACCTACCTGCCCCTCGGCACCACCGCGCACAAGCAAGGCCGCGTCGCCGGCGAGAACGCCCTCGGCGGACACGCGCGTTTCGCCGGATCGCTTGGCACCCAAGTCGTCAAAGTCTTCGACCTGGTCGCGGCGCGTACCGGGCTCCGCGACCACGAAGCCGTCGCCGCCGGGCACACACCCGCAACGACGCAGTCCGCGCCGGATGATCACAAGGCCTACTACCCCGGTGCGCAGCCGATCAGCATCCGCATCACCGGCGACCTCCCGACCGGCCGCCTGCTGGGCGCGCAACTCACTGGCGCCCGCGGCACCGAAACCGCCAAACGCGTCGACACCTACGCCACCGCACTGCACCACGGCATGACCATCGACCAGCTCAGCGACCTCGACCTCTCCTACACCCCACCCCTCGGCTCCCCCTGGGACGCCGTCCAAACCGCCGCCCAAGCCTGGGTCCGAGGACACCAACTCGCCCACCAGCAAACCGCGCTGCGCCAAGACAGGCGCACCTCATGACACCCGACACCCACGCTCCACCCAGCGGTATGCGACCACGAAGGCTCGCGGACCTCGTCGCAGCCGCCACCCGCGGCCCGGTTGTGCACGGCACCCAGACCCCTTCAGCCATGCCCGCGCGCCAAAGCCGCTATCGCCGGAATCGTCTGGTCGACCACCGACCAGTAACAGCTACCACCGCGAGCTGCGTCGATGAATCGGCGAGGAGACCCCTGCGGCGTACTGATTGCGCGTGTTTAACCACCCGGCAATAAGTGACGCCGTGGCGCGTCGGCGCGGCACCATGGCACAGGACTTGCAGGCGAGGACTGCCTCGTCAGGCGGGAGAATCGCTGAGTGGTTGGTCCGCTCCTGAGCAGCAAGTACCGCCTGCCGGTTCAGCGGGCGGGTGCGGTCCCGCGGCGTCGACTGGCTGAACGCCTCGGAGCCGCGAGCCGGGCGCCACTCGCGGTGTTGTCCGCGCCGGCTGGCTTCGGCAAGACGACCCTGCTCACCGAATGGCTTGCCGGGGCTTCCGCGGACGGAGCCGCGGTTGCCTGGCTGGCGTTGGACCGGCGCGACAACGACCCCGTGCTGTTCTGGACCTACGTGGTGACCGCCATGCGGGCCGCCGTGCCCGGGCTCGGTGACGCCGCGCTCCAGCTGTTGGCGTCGTCCTCGCCCCCGACTGAGGCCACTCTCGCAGCATTGCTCAACGAGGTCGAAGGCCTGTCGAACAATCTGGTGCTGGCGCTGGACGACTACCACGTCATCGAGGCGCCGGAAGTGCACGAAAGAATGACGTTCGTCCTCGAGCACCAGCCGCCCCAGCTGCATCTGTTCATCGCCACCCGGGCCGACCCGCCGCTGCCGATGGCGCAGATCCGGGCCCGCGGTCAGCTGGTCGAGATACGAGCCGCCGACCTGCGGTTCACCGCCGACGAGGCAGCGCTGTATCTCAATGACTCAATGCGGCTCGGGCTGAGCGACGACGACGTCGCGGCGCTCGAGGGGCGCACCGAAGGCTGGATCGCCGCCTTGCAATTGGCCGCACTGTCGCTGCAAGGTCGCGAGGACGCCAGCGCGTTCATTGCTGGGTTCGCCGGCGACGACCGTTACGTCGTGGACTACCTCGCCGAGGAGGTCCTTGCCCGCCAGGCCGTCGGAGTACGGGACTTCCTGCTCCAGACGTCGATCCTCGAGCGCCTCGCCGGCCCGCTCTGCGACGCCGTCACCGGACTGGAAGGTAGCAAGGCCACGCTGGTCGCGCTGGAGCGCGCCAACCTCTTTCTCGTCCCGCTCGACGACCGTCGACAGTGGTACCGGTACCACCATCTGTTCGCGGACGTGCTGCACGCACACCTACTCGACGAGCAGCCCGAGGTGGTGGCCGAGTTGCACCGGCGGGCCAGCGCCTGGTTCGAGACCCACGACGACACGTCACAGGCGATCAGTCACGCGCTGGCCGGCGGTGACACCGGCCGGGCTGCGGACCTCATGGAGCTCGCCATGCCGAGGATGCGCCGCGAACGGCGGGAAGCCGACCTCGCTCGCTGGCTGCGCGCCCTGCCTGACGACGTGCTCCGGACCCGGCCGGTCCTCGGCGTCGCCTTCGTCGGTGCTCTGGCCCAGGCCTGGAAATTCGACACCGTGGCCGAGCGGCTCGACCAGGTCGAAGCTCTGGTCCGCTCATCAGACGGCGCCTGGCCCGAGCAGCCACCGCCCCACGTGATCGTCGTCGACCAGGACAATTACCGGTCGCTTCCGGCCCACATTGAGATGTATCGAGCCGCACTGGCGCTGGCGAATACGGATCTCGACGGCACCATCGGACACGCGCGAGAAGCGCTGGCGCTTGCGCTACCGGACGACCCCCTCACCCGATCGGCAGCCGGCGCGCTCGCCGGGCTCGCCTCCTGGAGTAGCGGTGACCTTTCCGGTGCCCACGCCGCCTATACCGAATCCGTGGCCGGCCTCACCAGCGCTGGGTTCCTCGCCGACGTCCTCGGCTGCACCATCACGCTCGGCGACATCCGACGCACTCAGGCCCAGCTCGCTGCCGCCGTGCGCACCTATCAGGCAGCGCTCGAGATGACCGCGGCGGCGAGCACCGAGCCGCTGCGAGGAACGGCCGACATGCACGTCGGACTGGCAGGGGTGTGGCTCGAGCGCAACGACCTCACGAACGCCATGGAACACCTGACCATCAGCCACCATCTCGGTGAGCACAACGGCCTGCCGCAGAACGCGTACCGCTGGCGGGTCATCACGGCCCGGCTGCGCGAAGCCGAAGGCGACCTCGACGCCGCGATCGCGCTGCTCGAGGAGGCAGAGCGCGTCTACGTCGGCGATTTCGCCCCCAACGTGCAGCCAGTCGCCGCGGTGCGAGCACGATTGCGGATCCGGCGCAACGAGTTGTCACACGCGCAGGACTGGGCCAGGGAGCGGCAGTTGACCTCCAAAGACGGCCCGTCCTACCTGCGCGAGTACGAGCACCTGACCCTGGCGCGGCTCCTGATCGCCCAACACCGCGTGGAGCCGGACGCCCGCGACCTCGGGGACGTGCTGGCTCTCCTCGATCGGCTACTCGCAGCCGCCGAGCGCGGCGGACGGGGCGCGAGCGTCATCGAGGTCCTCATCCTGCAGGCCCTCGCCCACGAGGCGGGCGGGGATTCGGCGGCCGCGGTCGCCGCGCTACACCGCGCCGTGACCCTCGCCCAGCCCGAAGGCTACGTGCGGCTCTTCACCGAGGAGGGGCCGCAGATGGCCGCCCTGCTCAAAGCACTGAGAAGGCAGCCGGCGGCCCCCGCGAACGTGAACCAACTGATCGCCTCGACCACCACGATCACGACACGCGCGTCCCTCCCCCAGCAACTGGTCGAGCCGCTGAGCGCGCGCGAACTCGACGTGCTGCGGCTGCTCGGCGGCGACCTCAACGGCCCGGACATCGCGCGCCGGCTGTCCGTCTCGCTCAACACCGTGCGCACGCACACCAAGAACATCTACACGAAGCTCGGCGTGACCAATCGCCGAGACGCTGTCCGTCAGGCCCGCGACCTCAACCTGATCCCCGGCGACCACCGACACAGCTGACCAGGGCGTTGCCCCGCTTGGCACGGTTCGGGTGCCGCCGTCGAGCGGCACGTTGGGAATCGCCACATCACTCACCACTTGTGGTGATGACCCCTCACCACATCGAGGGCCACCTTGCTCGTAGCCCGACATCCGACCGCCAACGGCGGCCCGCAGGACCGGGCGCAGGCAAGGAGGCGACCAGCATGACCATCCCCACCGAGCGGACCGAGTGGTACGAGATCCGCGTCACCGGACACCTGGCTCCCCGGTGGGCCGCCTTCTTCGACGGCATGACCCTCACGGCGCACAACGACGGCACCACCGTCATCCACGGCCCGGTCGCCGACCAGTCGGCCCTGCACGGACTGTTCCGAAAGCTCAGCGACCTGGGCCTGCCGCTCGTCTCCGTCACCCCTTCGGCAGCCGAAGACCCAACCGAACGCACCACCGATCCCAGCTGATCAACCGTTCCGCAGGACCCACACCTGAGAAGGAGCACAACATGACCACCATCACTTCAACCGCACCAGCGACGACCGCCACCGCGCAGCCCGCCTCACGTCGCAGGATGAACCCGATGCGCAAGGTCGCCCTCGCCGGCGGCTTGCTGTACCTACTCACGTTCGCCGCCTCCATCCCGCAGCTGAAGCTGTTCGCGAACATCGTCCACGACCCCGAGGGCTTCATCACCGGCCACGGCAGCACCACCGCGTTGCTCTGGGGCAGCTGGCTCGAAGTCATCACCGCACTCGCGGGCATCGGCACCGCCGTCGCGCTGTACCCCGTTACCCGGCGCGTCAGCAAGTCCGCAGCGATCGGCTTCCTCACCTCCCGCGTCGTGGAGGCGGGCCTCATCCTCATCGGCGTCGTCAGCCTGCTTACCGTCGTAACAATGCGCGCAGACCTCGCCGGTGCCACCGGCGCCCGTGCGGACGCACTCCGCGTCACTGGTCACGCGCTGGTCGAGCTGCGCCAATGGACGTTCCTGCTCGGCCCAGGTGTCATGGCCGGCATCAACGGACTCTTCCTCGGCTACATGATGTACCGGTCCCGGCTAGTCCCGCGCATCATCCCGACCATCGGCCTTATCGGCGCGCCTCTGATCCTCGCCTCGTCCACCGCCACCATGTTCGGGCTATGGGACCAGGTCTCGCGTCCGGCAGCCGCACTCGCCCTTCCGGTCGCCGCATGGGAGTTCTCCCTCGGCTCGTGGCTCACCTTCAAAGGATTCAAGCCGGCAGCGCTAACCACCCTCGGCGCACCAGCGTCGACCCATCACGCCGACCCCGCCTGAGCACCACAAAGAAACAAGGGCGGCCCACCCCTCAACGGTGGGCCGCCCTAGCCTAGGCACCGCCAGCTGGGTCGTTTGATCGACGCGGCAGATTCTGCGGCGTCACTATTGTTCCGGGTTAACCACCCGGCAATAACTTCCGTGCGTGAAGGCGCTGCGGGGCCGACGGGTCGGGGCCCTGCCGTACTTCGGTGACAATGTGTTCGCCCGCGCGCTGCCTGCGGTTCGCTTGCCGTATCTCGGTTCGGCTATTCGGGAACCTACGCTCCGAGAGACCCGCAGACCTCTGGAGGACCCGTTGCGCGTGCTGAGACTGTCGATCGCTGCGGCGGCAGCGGCGGCCACGGTCGTGGTGTCCCTCGGCGTTCCGTTCGCCACCGCTGAGGGCGGTTCGCAGCGGCCCGTTCCGGGCGGTGCCATCAAACACGTGATGGTGATCGATCTGGAGAACGAGGACTTCAACAACTCGTTCGGCCCGACCTCGCCCGCGAAATACCTGAACGACGTGCTGGTGCCGCAGGGCCAGTTGCTCACCAACTACTACGCCACCGGGCATTTCAGCACCGACAACTACCTGGCCCAGATCTCCGGCCAGGCGCCGAACCAGGTGTCGGGCAATGACTGCATCACCAACACGACCACATTCGCCTCCACGTACACCGACGTCACGCCCGGCACGCTCGACCCCGAACAGAGGCGCTACCCCGGTCAGGTCGACGGCAGCGGCTGTGTCTATCCCGCCGCGGTGGCCACGATCGGCAACCAGCTCGACGCACTTGACAGGGGCCACGCCCACTCGCTGCCGCTGACCTGGCGTCAGTACGCCGAGGACATGGGCAACGACCCGGCCCGCGACCAGGGGACGCTCGACCCGCTCGGCGGCACCGACTGCGCCCACCCGGCCACCGGCGGCACCTTCCCGAACACGGCCACGACGACTGACCAGTACGCCATCCGGCACGTGCCCTTCCTGTTCTTCCACTCGGTGACCGACAACACCGCGTACTGCGCCCAGCACGTCGTCCCGCTAGGCACCCTCACCAGTGACCCGCACGGCGACATGTTCAGCGGCCACCTGGCCCAGGACCTCGCCCAGCAGCGGACCACCCCGGCGTTCTCGATGGTCACGCCCAACGTCTGCAACGACGGCCACGACGCGACCTGCATCGGCGTCAACGCCGAAGGCGGTCACGCCGGCGGCCTGGTCGGCGCCGACCTGTGGCTGAAGCACTGGATGCCGGTCATCCTCAATTCGCCGGCCTACCGCTCCGGGCAAATGCTCGTGGTCGTGACCTTCGACGAGGCAGGCGTCGACGCCACCGCCTGCTGCAACGAGCAACCCGGCCCCGACAACGACAACCCCGGCTACCCGCCGCTGTCTGCACTGTTCAGCAGCAACCCGCCCCCGACCGGCCCGGGGCAGTACCCGGGTGGTGGCCGCGTCGGAGCAGTGCTGCTGAGCTCGAAGTGGATCGCTCCGGGCAGCGTCAACGACACGCCGTACAACCACTACTCGGCACTGCGTAGCTACGAGGACCTGCTCGGCATCACCACCGGCGGATCGGACGGGCGAGGCCACCTCGGCTTCGCAGGTCAGGCGGGGCTGCGCCCGTTCGGCCCCGACGTCTTCGACACCCGGCCCAGCAACCACTAGCCCCGGCCGTCTCCGCCGGACCCGCGATCACCCGGTGGACACGACCGGAGTGCGGCTCGTTTCCCCAGTCTTCACAGGATGTTTGTCGGGGCGTCGAGTGTGTGGGCTGGGCGTGTGTTGCCATTCCGGGGTTGGCACCTCCGCGCCACGTCGTCTGCGAGAAGAGGATCGATGCTCCGATTGAGTTTTCGCCGTTCCACCGTGGTCGCCGTCGCGCTGGGTGCCGCCGTCGGCGCAGCCGTCTGCGTACCGGTCCATGAGGCCGACGCGGCCCCGCGACCCGGGCTGGTCCCGGGAGATCTGCTGGTGAGCCGGCTGCACTACACCGGGACGCCCGGCATGATTACGCCCGGAGTAACGGTGTTGCCGACCGGCGCTATCGCGATCGCGGACGGCAGTTTCGCGCGCGTGTGGGACAACGTGAGCGTGGACGACAACTTCGGCGTGAGCGCACCGATCTTCCTGGACCAGCTCACCCCCGGCGGGGCATCGGTCAGCACAACCGCGGTGCCTACGGGGAGCCCGGGGTCGAGCAGCCGTGGGCATGACGTGCTGTCGGGCAGCTTCTCCTCGAAGTCCGAGGGCGCGCTGAGCCTGTCCACCGGCCGAAGCGCGGTGACGTTCATGGGCTACGTGATCGGCAGCAACGTGCTGGACGCGTCCAACGGCAACACCCCGGGCGTCATCGACCCCACGAACCCGGATGCCCAGCAGGTCTACCGATCGGTCGCCGAGCTCGACGGCAACGCCAAGTTGTGGTTCACCGAGACCAACGCCTACAGCGGCGACAACGGCCGAGCCGCGATCCTCGACAACAGCACCAGCCGGTACTTCGCCGCCGGCAACTCCAACAACGGCAGCGGTACGAGCGTGACCGGCCTCATCTATGGCACCGGCGCCCAGCTGATCACCCCGGCTCACCAGCCTGAGGCCTCGCAAAACCCGGGCCAACCCACCCCGGCCGGCGGGTTCAACGTCACCCAACTCGGCGTGACCAAGCCCGACAAGCTCGGCAAGGACACAAACTTCGCCGGCGTCACCGTCCACGACGGCGTCGTCTACTACACCAAAGGCAGCGGCTCCAACGGCGTGGACACGGTCTACTTCATCGACACCACCGGCACCGCCTGCCCGCACGGCGTGGGCACTCCCGTGTCCGGCGCGCCCATGCCCACCAACCCCGACCCGGTCAACCCCACCACAGGCGAGCCGGCATACAACATGTGCGTGCTGGCCGGATTCCCGACCGCGCTCGCCAAGTCGATCACAACACCCGAGGTCGGCGGGCCGCAGAACGCGACCGCATTCGCCGGCCTCTGGTTCGCCAACGACAGCACCCTCTACGTCGCCGACGCCGGCAACGGCACCGACACCTTCGACGGCACCCGCTACTCCGCCGCGGCGGCGCAGACGCTGGCCGGCATCCAGAAGTGGTCGCTGATCAACGGCACCTGGACCTACGACTACACCCTGCAGTCCGGGCTCGGCCTCGGCGTGCCCTACCAGGTCGCCGGACTGCCCACCGGCATCAACCCGCTCACCGGCCTGCCCTGGGCGCCGGCCGTCGACGGAGTCCACAACCTCACGGGAACCGTCAACGCCAACGGGACGGTCACCCTCTACGGTGTCACCAGCACCATCGGCGGACTCACCGATCCCGGCGCCGATCCGAACAAACTCGTCACGATCACCGACAACCCCACGGCCTCGACCCCACCGGCCGGCCCGACCTTCACCACCCTCCGGACCGCGACCGCCGGCGACGTCTATCGAGGCGTATCCCTAACCCCTGGGTCTTAACCGATCCGGCAGCCCCCAACGCCGATGGGAGACACCCGCGAGTCGGCTTACGACACCTGGCCCGTCCGGCGTGCTGGGCCGTGCCGCCGGGGTCAGGTTCGCGCCGCCTTGCCATTGATAGCGCACTTCGGTGAGGTGGCCGAAGGTCGCGGCGATGGATGTCTCGAGCCGGGTATGGGTCAGCGCGGTCGGCCCGACGCCGCTCAAAGGCCACGAGCACGACGCTGATCGCGGCCAAGTCCAGTTCAAGGTTCAAAGTTCACCCTGCGGGCGCGCGGATTCGGCGTTCGCGCGGCCTCAGATGCCCTGCCGGCACGCGGAATCCCCCGTACCCGAGAGGCTAGATCACCACACTGCCAGTGAGACTACTAGGCAGGCAAAGGGAGGATCAGGCGTCAAGAGCAGGCATTACGGGCACTGACTTAGGCGTCAGAGGTACCAGTGCGCATGAGTTCGGGGCCCACTTTGGGGCCCACGGTCGAGCCGCCAACGGAGAGGGTGGCGGCGATACTGCAGAGCCGAGCACCCCTCGGAGCCGATACTCTGATTCCACTTGGGGTGGGGGATGAACGACCTTGAGGTTTCCGCGACCTGGACCCGACTCGACGAGCCCAGCAAGCGGCTGCCAGGGGTTACTAACCTACTCGGACCGTGGCATCAACCCCCCTTGAAGCCGCGACGGCACATCCCTGTGTGACGCAGCGATTGGCTGAAGCATCCACGGCCTCGATCGGTGCGAGGCGCATCGGATGACTAGCCGCTGCGTGTGAGGCCGCCGGATGGTGTCTCGCCGGGGTGGGCCGACAGCGTCGTTGGCGGTGCGATTGGTAGGGCCATCTCCACCGCCAAGGCGTGGCGATCGATCTGGCGAAGGAGGTCGGTTCGACGTGTTTGGGTTCGACGCGGCTTCGGCCCGGGGCCGGGCCGAAGTAACCGGTTGCTGCGCGCGGGTGGCCGGATGGCGATGATCAGGAAGAGTAGTTCTGGTGGCAGGGATATCAGCCCTAGTCCTGCGTCGCTGGACCAGGCTTCGTGGTAGTCGGGCAATCCGACGGCGCGGCTGATCACGAAGGCGGCGGCCATTCCGGCGCACAAGGCTGAGCCGAGGTACCAGCCCAGCGCGTTGCGTGGGGCGATAAGGATTGCGGCCAGAGCGAGGGTCAGCAGTACGGAGGCGATCACGAACAGCACGCCGATGTAGGGCACTTCGTCCAGATGGGCCGGCGCGAGCCCGACGTGGATCGCGATCTCGAGGCCGAGGATCGCGGCGGCCGCTACTTGCCGGACCAGCACGGGCGTGTGAACGGGCATCTGTTTGTCTCCTCGGGGCGGCGTCAACACCGGCCGGATCCGCATCCGCCGCAGGGGTGGACGCGGATCCGGTGTGTTTCAGCAGTGAACGGTGGGGTTCCACATCGTGAGCGGTCCGGCGGGGTTCGCCTTCCATGCCCACACGTGCTGGGAGTAGAAGTCGGCCAGCCCGTATCGGTTCGGAGCGTCGGTCTCGTCGAACGGGTGGCCCCGGAACAGCGCCGGCGGTGTCGTGTGCGTCGAGTTCCACGCGGCCTTGTCCACGAGGAATTCCAGTGCTGCCAGGTGCAGGGTGCCGTCGCGGTCCGGGGCGTAGACGAGCGCTTCGGGTTGGCCGGGATGGATGGCGGGGTCCTGGATGATCGCCGGGTTGACGAAGTGCACGCCCATGCCGCCCATGCCGGGCTCGGTGATGCACGAGATGCCGTGGATGTCGGTGAGCGGCACGTAGCCGGCGGCCAGGGCGGTGGCGATGTTGTGGTACTTGGCGGTCGCGGTGCGGTACGCGCCGAGGTCGCGGCTGGTCACCTTGTCGTGGTGGCCGTTATCGGCGCTGGCCGCCGCGCTGATGCCCAGCACGGCGACCGCGGCCAGCGGTACCAGCAGCAGGCTGAATGATCGTCGCATCACGATCACGCCCGTTCCTGAACCTGATAGACCTCGTCGGGGAGGAGGCCGTGGGCCTTGCTGTGGACCGTGCGTGTCGCGTCCGCGGAGGGCGCTTCGACCAGGCAGAACACCTTGCCCTGCTGGTCATCGACCCAGTAGCGCAGGAACTGCACGTCGTACTTGTTCTGGATCTTCAGGTCGGCCAGATGGGCCTGGACGACGTCCTCGACGTCCACTCCCCCGTCGATGGAGTGGATGTCCATGTAGAGCGGCATGATCGCCCTTTCGTTTGGTTGATTGGATGCGCTGAAGGTATGGCGACTGGGCCGGCGCGGGATCGGGGGCGAGCACCCAGATTTGCCGGATGGCCACCTACGTTGCGAGCGATTCAGGCCGCGGCTGCCGAACCGCTGCTGCGTCACGAGCGCGTCAACGCGTGGGCTGTGAGCGCGATCTGGTACTCGGCGATGTCGAACTCTTGACCGACGAGCTCGACTTCGCCGTTGATGGTGCGCAGCAGCGCGAGCATTGCGTGGTTGTCGACCGCGATCAGCGCGGTAAAGCGACAGATGCCTGCGCGGCGGGCGCGTTCGGTCAGCCGGGTCACCAGCTGGGTGCCGAGTCCGCGGCCTTGCCACGCATCGACAATCGTGACGGCCAATTCGGCAGCCTGCCGGTCTTCGGCGTCGCGGATGTAGCGGGCGATGCCGACACCACGCCGGTCGCTGAAGCTGAGCGCCCCGATCGCCTCGTGGTCGTGGTGGTCGACGTCGGTGAGGTAGCGCAGTTCGGCCGGTGACAGGTGCCGCTTGGCCGTGAGAAACCGCATCCGGCGCGACTGAACGCTCAGCCGGGTGAACCCGTCGGCCAGCAGCGAGGCGTCAGCGGGCTGGACCTGCCGGATCAGTACGTGTGCGCCGTCGCGCAACACGACGTGCTCCCCTTCTGCAGCCCGGGCGCACCGAGTCGGGTGAGCCGTCATTGCGAGCCTTCTGCCGCAGCTCGCCCGGCCCGGGTGATGCACGGCCGGTAGGGCCAGCTGCGGACGGATCGCAGCAGCGGTGGCCGCCTCCGCGCGGTCGAGTGCGGTCGCGCTCGCCAGGCCCGGTTGGACTGCTTGGCAGTTTCTGCCTGCGCGAGCGGGGCGTTCTGCCGCTCGACCGCCAGGGCCTTGAGGATGTACGGGCTGATCACGGGTGCTTGCTCCTTCGAAGAATCGTGGTTCGGGAAACGGCGTCGCTCGTTCGACGTGGCTTAGCGCTCACCGGAGGGCCTAAGTACGCCGACCGGATTCCTGGAATTCGGTAGTGGCATCCGCGCCGTGTGTAGGACGCGGCGTGGCGTGCACGAGGGTCGGTATTGCGCGGGGTGCGGCCGACGGAGTGCGCCAGGTGCCTCGGCTTCCTCAGTGGTGGTGCCGGCCTGGCCGATGCCGAGCTGGTGTTCGCGCGGGCAGTGATGCTGGCGGGCCGAGCTGAGTGAAATCGAGTTTGATCTGACTTGCCTGGTCAGGGGTGCTTACGGGTTGTGTGCGTCCGGGCAGGGGTGCCGTAGTTGGGGAGGCCGCCGCATAGCCGATCGCCAGAATTGTCTGGCCCGCACTGCATGCAGCCATCGCGTGAGCCAGGACTGCCGGCTGGACAGCGCTTCACGAACGAGACGATGGTGCGCGGCTTGGCGGAGCAGTTCGTCTCGCCGGGCTTCCGCCAGCGCCTGGCTGAGGTGGGGATGCAACGTGAGTTCCTTCCGTAGCCGAGCGACAATCGCTCTTTCGAACGAAACGCTAAGGACGCAGTCGGCGTCGCACATCGGCATCGAGCGCCCATCTCCGCGACCGATCCACCTACGCTTTCGGGCAGCGCTACCTATTCCGGTGTCCGGTGTTTGCGGTGAGTCCAGAACCGGCCCCACACTGACTGCATGCCCCTACTCGAGCGCGACGGCGCTCTGGAGGCGTTGACGCAGTACGCAGCGCAGGCGCGGGCGGGCGAGGGGCGCGTAGTGCTGGTCTCGGGCGAGGCCGGCGCTGGCAAGTCCGCACTGCTGGAACAGCTCCAAGGGGATCTCGCTGATGTCTGCTGGGCCAGCGGAACGTGCGACGGCTTGTTCACGCCTCGGCCGCTCGGGCCGTTGTTCGAGATCGCCGAGCAGCTGGGCGGTGAGCTGCTCGAGGCGTGCCGTAGCGACGCGGGGCGCGACGTGCTGTTCACCCTCCTGCTGCGCCGCCTGTCGGCCGCGGGTCCGCCGGTCGTCGTCTCGATCGAGGATCTGCATTGGGCCGATGAATCCACGCTCGATCTCGTGCGCTTCCTCGGCCGTCGCATCCGCACGACGCGGGCGCTGCTCCTCGTCACCTTCCGCGACGACGCGCTCGGGTCCGACGAGGCGCTGCGTATAACCCTGGGTGGACTCGCCGGCGAACGAGCGATGCGTCGGGTGGGCGTTGCTGCGCTGTCAGCGGACGCGGTCGCGATCCTTGCCGCGGGTAGCGGGCTGGCGGCCGAGGAGGTGTATCGGCTGACCGGCGGGAATGCGTTCTTCGTGACTGAGGTCGTGCAGTCCGCGAGCGCACTGCCGGCCTCCGCACGCGACGCGGTACTCGCTCGCGTCGCGCGGCTGGGCGATTCGGCCCGAGCGGTGCTCGACTTGGCGGCCGTTGCCGGGCTCCGTGTCGATGCGGGCGTGCTCGAGTCGCTGGGCGCGACGGGCCGCGATCTCGACGAGCTGGTCGTTGCCGGTGCGCTGGTCAGCGACTCGAGATCGCTGCGGTTCCGCCACGAGATCAACCAGCGGGCCGTGGCGAGCGAGATCCCCGAACATCGCAAGGCGGCGTTACACACCCAGCTGCTCGCGGCGCTACTGCGGGCCGGCGGCACGGACGACGCGGTGCTGGCCTTTCACGCCGACGGCGCCGGAGACCGCGACGCCGTCTTGCGTTATGCACCGGCCGCCGGGCGGCGGGCGGCCGGCCTCGGCGCACACCGCGAGGCCGTCGAGCACTTCCAGGCGGCGTTGCGTTTCGCCGGCGAAGTCGCGCCGCGCACGGCTGCCGACCTGCATTCCCGTCTCGCCGCCGAGGCGTCGATGATCGAACGCTGGCAGCTTGCCCTCGACGCGGGCCAGCGGGCCCTGGAGCTCTGGAGAGAGGTGGCCGATCCGCCCCGGGAGAGTGACGCGATGCGGGCGCTGTCCACGACGATGTGGCGGCTGTGCCGGGGCCGCGAATCCATGGAACTCGGCGTCGCGGCCGTCGACGTCATCCGCGAGAGCGGCCCGACCCCTGAACTCGCCCGCGCCTACGCGCACCTCGCGCAACTGCACAGTCACCACGGCCAGATCGAGGCGGCATCGACATTGCTGCGCCGCGCGGGCGACCTCGTCGAGGTGCTCGACCTCCCCGATGTCCGCAGCGATGTGGCCAACACCGCAGCCGTCGTCGCGTGGATGTCCGGCGACGAATGGCTGCCCCAGATGCGCCGCGCGCTGGACCTCGCGCTGGAGCTGGAGGTCCGCGAGCAGGCGGCGCGTGCCTACGCGAACTTGTGCACCACGCTGTGCGACTGCGGCCGGCTCACCGAGGCCGAGTCGTACTACACGCAAGGTGCGGCGTTCTGCGACGAGACCGACATGGTCCGGTTCGGGATCTGCCTGCGCGCCACGTGGGGCGAGATCCTGCTGGCCATGGGCCGCTGGGACGAGGCGGTCACGGTGTGCCAGCAGGTTCTGGCGAGCGGCGCATCACCGTTCAACCGGCTCCCCGCCGCGATTGTGATCGGCCGGATCCTCGCCCGGCGAGGCGATGGCGATCCGTGGCCCTACCTGGACGAAGCGGTGACCAGCGCCGACGCGAACGGGCGCCCGGACCTCATCGGACTCACCCGATCTGCGCGGGCCGAAGCGCACTGGCTCACCGGGGATCTCGACGCTGCGCTGCATGACGTCACCGTCGGCAGTGTCCACATCGACCGGGCACACGACAGGGCCCAGGGCCAGATCGCGACCTGGCAAGCACGTCTGGACACCGCCGTCACGCCGTCGCTGGCCAGGCTCCCGGAGCCGCATGCCCGATCTGTGAGGAGGGACTTCGAGCGGGCTGCCGAACTCTGGGACGGTATCGGCAACCGTTTCGAGGCCGCGCTGGCGCTTCTGGACTGCGGTTCGGAGCTGGGGCTGCGAGAAGCGCTCCGCCGCTTCGACGCCGTCGGTGCCGCCGCAGCCGCCAGGCTGACGCGTCGACGGATGCGCCGACTCGGCCTGCGCGCGATCCCATCCGGCGCGCATCCCGCTACCCGCGCCAATGCGGCCGGCATGACCCGCCGCGAGCGCGAGGTGTTGGCGTTGGTCGCGGCCGGCCAGTCGAACGCGACCATCTCCGCGCGATTGGTGATCTCGCCCCGGACCGTCGAGCACCACGTGTCCGCGATCCTCGCCAAGCTCGGGGTCGCATCACGGACGCTCGTCGCCGCCGAAGCTAGCCGCCGTGGCCTGATCGACGCTCCCGATCGGCCGGCGGCTGCACGGAAGTAGGTGCCCGCCCGCCGAAAATGGGTGCTCAACACGGGTCACCCGAACCACCTCATCGGCATACGTTCGCTGCGGCAATCACCAACCACCGAAAGCGAGCGAGCCATGCCCCTCTACATGGACATCCACAACATCACCGGCGGCGTCTCAGCAGAGGACGTCGCCAAGGCGCACGCCGCCGACCTGCAGACCGAAGCCGGCTACGACGTGCGCTACCTGCGGTACTGGGTGAACGAGCAGCACGGCAAGGTGTTCTGCCTGGTTGAGGCACCGTCGGCAGAGATCGCGTCGACCGTGCATCGCGAAGCACACGGTCTCGTCGCCGACGAGATCTTTCAGGTGCAAGAAGGCGTCTGACAACGGCCGAACATTCTTTCACCGAACCGAATCCATACTTCGTCCATGCCGGAAATCTTGATTCGCGACGCGAGCAGCGATGACTACGCGGCCATGGCGCGCATCTTTCGACACGCCTCCCTGGCCAACCCGGGTGACAGGGAGGCGCTGTTGGCACACCCGCACGCCCTGCAGCTGCCCGACGACCTGATCCGTAGCGGCCACGCGCGCGTAGCGATGCTGGCAGACGGAACGATGGTCGGCTTTGCCAGCACGCGACCGATCGAGATCGGCGTGATCGAACTCGAAGATCTATTCGTCGATCCCGGCTGGCAGCGCCAGGGAGCCGCGCGGCGACTCATGCAGCAAATCACCGCAGAGGCGTGCGAGGAAACGATCACTCGCATAGAGGTGACAGCCAACCCCCACGCACTGGAGTTCTATCGCGCGGCGGGATTCGTAGCCGAGAGCGAAACCCAAACGGAATTCGGGCCAGGCCTACGGATGCACTTGGACGTCAGGCACAGAGCAACCCGAGATCCTGATCAGCGAAATCCACACCGGGCTAAGGAGCCTCCGTTCGTAGCATGGCCCTCTAGCGCGCATCGATTCGGGTCGCCGAGTTGCGCGCGCGGATCTCCTTACGGCTGCACCACCCAAAACCTGCGTCGGTCACCAGCCAGGTGTGAGCGGCATACCGCTCACACCATCAGCCAAGCAACCAGGCGGGATCGCGAACGGCAGCTACAGATAAACATGACGAACGTCTTGGCGCCACATCGATGGCAGCCCGGCTCGGGGATCACGATCACCGGAGTTGGGCGACTCTCATCAGAGGGCACGCTGCGACCGTAGGCGCGGGCACTGACAAGGTGGCGGTCGTCATGACCATATGGACAGGAGGCAAGTGTGAGGCTTCTTCTTACGTCCGGGGGCGTCACCAACCCGAGCATCTATGATGCGTTGCTCGACCTGCTGGGCAAGCCGATCGCCGACTCCCGTGCCCTCTGCATCCCGACGGCGCAATGGGGGCACCCGATGTGTGGGCCGGTCTCAGCGCGCGGCTTCGTCAGCGGCACGCCACCGTGGGGTGGCCTGACCGCCATGCAGTGGAAGTCGCTGGGTGTCCTCGAACTGACCG
>DASXYL010000015.1:0-47128 GCA_036502575.1 Jatrophihabitantaceae bacterium
CTCCAGGAACGCGGCCGTGATCCGCGGCACCTGATCCGCCGGCACCCGCACCACCTTCCAGCCACGCTCGGACGTGGCCGCCGCATGGAACCAACCCCTCTGCCCGAACGGCGTCGACAACGCGATCAGCCGGCCACCCGAGACCGCGAGCATCGGCCGCACCGACGAATAGAAGTCATCCGGCACCCGCGCGCCCTCGTCGATGATCAGCAGCCGAACCGCGGCGTACCCACGCGTCGTCCGCTCATCACCCGGCAACGTCACAATCCGCGACCCGTTCTCCAGCGCAAGGCTCATCGTGTTCTCCGCCTCCGCCGCCACCGGCCGACCCAACACCCGATAGAACCGAGTGATCGTGCGGAACAACTCCACCGACTGCCGCTGCGACGGCGCCGCGATCAACACCAGCGACCCCGGCTCATACAACGCGCAGTGCAACGCAGCGACCGCCGACACCGTCGACTTGCCCGCCTGCCTCGAGCACAGCAGGCAGATCCGTGCCTCACTCGAACGCAGCACCCCGGCCTGCCACGGGTCAGGCTCGACCCCCAGCCGCCGAGCCAACACCACCGGGTCAGCAGCGATCCTCAGATCCTCAGCAAGGCTGCTCATCGCTCAACCACCTCCCCCTCGATCACGCCCCGACCCGGCTCGAGCGCAGCCACCACCGCGGCACGCGCGTCCGGGAACACCGCCAGAGCGGCGAGGATCTTCGTCCGGACATCGAGCCACTCCGCCGACGTCTGCAGGTTCACCACGAGCGTCTGCGGGCGTTCGTCGAGCTCACCAGTCAGCCGCGCCAACAGCTCGCACAGCGCGCGCAACTCGCGGATCGCGGCCAGCGACAGCCCCGCCTGCTTGCCGGACTCAGCGGCCAGCAGGATCGCGGACGCACGGACGTAGAGGCCATCGACGCGATCCGCGACGGACACCGCCGCGTCACGGTTACGTTCCGCCTGTACCGCGACGATCGCCGGCGACAGGTGCCCCTTCCGATGCCGCGTCAGCGACGACGGTGTGACACCGTGGCGTGCCGCTATATCGCGGTACGGCGTGCCGCCGACGAGCGCCTCATCGATCGTCTGACGCTCAGCATGGCTGCAGATCGAGCACACGCCGGGCATCAGCGTTGCCGCCCGGCTGAGTACCACCACCACGGCAACTCGTCGCCTGACTGCGGGCGAGGCGCGCACGCGGCGCAGCCCTTGCCGCGCCAGGTCACTGCCTCGTCGGGGTGCTTCCGGCAGCGATAGCGAGACCCCGAGGCAGGCCGCGCCGCATTACCTATCAGACTCGCGCTCTGCAGCCCAGTAAATCCGCGGCCTCCAGCGCCGTTGGTCACACGTTGGTCACCACGCGCGGCATCACGACGAGCTGCCCCACCCGTCGCGCTTCCCGGCCGGCCGTCGCGCAAAGAGCGCCCCGCCGTGGGTGTGAGGGGCGCAAGGGGCGCATCTTCTGTATGTCGCCAATCCCGTGCGCGCGTAGAGCGAACAAGTGGGTGCGTCCCTTGCGTCCCTGTGGTGGTCACTGGTCTTCTTCCTGGTCGTCGGTGAGAAGTCCCAGACCTCGGCGAACGCGTCGGCCGTTGGACTTCGTGGTGGGGTGTCCACGGCGGTCGAGCGCTTCGCCGAATGCCTTGGAACTGATTGGTTCGGTGCCGTCGTCGGCGGCCCAGGTCACCCATCGCTCGAACGCTTCGCCGGTGGTGATGTACATGTGCGGGTTGATCAGGCAGCAGTCAGCGAGAAAGCGGGCGATGGCGTCGGAGTCGGTCTGGTACTTCGCTGTGGCGGCCTTGACGGCGTCCGGTTCGGCGAGTCCGTGCTGGGTGTAGTCGTGGTATCCAGCGACCGCCCAGGTGAGCACGGCGTCGGCGTCGAGTTGTAGCTGCTCGTCGAGGTGCACGTCCTGTTCGTCTTCGGGGATGACGACGCCGAAGGGGACGACGCGGAGGCGGCGCCATATGGCGGGGTCGTCGCCGGAGACTTTGGGTAGGTGGTTGGTGACGAGCGCGGCGGTGTGTGACGGGTCGAATTGGACGAAGTCTTGGCGCATGCGGCGGGCGCGGATGGGGTCGCCGCCGGTGAGGCGTTTCATGGTGGCTTCGGCGAGGCGGCGGTCCTTGTCGCTCTCGGAGACGACTACCCAGCGGACGCCGCGGAGGTCCATTTCGCCGGTGGGGTGGGCGCCGTCGCGGTGCATGAACAGGTCTGGTTCGGCGACGGTGGCGTAGTCGCCGAGGGCGTGGCCGAGTGCCTTGTAGAAGACGCTCTTGCCGTTGGCGCCGGTGCCGGTGAGGATCGCGAGGACGTGTTCGACGACCTTGCCGAGTAGGCCGACGCCGGCGAGGCGTTGCAGGAAGCCGCGTACCTCTGGATCGGGGAGCACCCGCTCGAGGAACTGTGCCCAGGTCTGGCCGTTGCCGCGTTCGGGGCGGTAGGCGGCGCGGGTGACCTTGGTGATCCGGTCGGCCGGGTCCTGTGTCCGTAGCTGCATCGTGCGCAGGTCGAGGGTGCCGTTCGCGCAGTTCAGCAGGTACGGATCGGCGTCGAGGTCGGCCACGGTGTGCGCGAACGGCTCGAGCGCGGCGGCGAGGTCGAGCACGCCGGCGACGCCGGCCGCGGATTCGCAGCGGCGCACGTCGGTGCGCAACTCCTTGTCGCCGAGGGACTCGCCGAGCGCAGCACGCAGCACCTCGAGTACAGCCTGCTTCGCCGCGCCGTGCTGGTCTTCCGCCCATCTGGCGCCATCCCACACGTGCCAACCGACGCGGTGGACGTACATCAGCCGGTTTCCATGGGCGGCAGCAAGCCGGTAGGCCATGCGCGCCTGTCCGCGGTGCTGCTCGCCGAGGTGCGTGATCGCCGAGGTGTCGGTCACTACACCACGCGCCAGGTCGGGTGTCCGTCCACGTCGTACCGGATGTAGCTCCGCAGAGCGGTCGGCATGCCGTCTACCAGCACGACGGGCTGCACGTCGGCCTCGTACTCCACATGATCACCCGGCAGCGTCGCACCGGGTGCTGCGTCGACGTAGCTGACGACGACGCCGTAGGCGATCAGCGGCAACTGCCACTTCTCGTCGCTACATTCCAACTCGACGGTGCCCGTGGCGGGGATCAGTTGCAGCACCGTGCCGTCGGTTGGGATCAGACTCATCGCAGGACCTCCCGGGCGTAGGTCGCCCACTGCTCGACGGTCATGACGGCGCGCCAGATGCCGCCGCGGGTGCGGATGAATGACACGGCGAACAGGTCGCCGGCGTTGCCGCGCTGGACCTCGGCGGCGAGCGGCTTCTCCCGGATCGCACGCAACGCGTCGGCCCAGTTCGCGACCTGCGCGGTCGTGTTCGGGATGCCGTCGAGGTCGCCGGTGTCGTCGGTGCGTCCGGCGCCGAGCTTGCGCCGGACCGCGATGCCCAGCTCGTCGCTGATTAGCCGCGCGATCTCGAGCTCGGCGCGGTCCCCCTTCCGCTTGGCCGCGCCGGTCATCGGGTGCCCACCGGTTCGACGTCGAGGACCTGGCAGATCTCGGCTACGGACCACCCGGAGGCGGCGAGGTCGTTCGCGTGGTGGCGCAGCTCGGCGGGGCTCAAGCCATAGGTGGCCGGTGGCGGCGGAGGCTCGGGTGGGTACAGCTCCCGCAGTAGCGCCTCGAGCGCCCGCGTGACACAGCGTCGGCGGTATCGGCCGAGATCGCGCACCCGCGGCACGTGATGCGCACGAACCGCCTTACCGGCAAGGGATTCAGTTATCATCAAACTTGGCTTCCGTCGGGGAGGTCGTGGGTCACGAGGGCCGCCTTCGGGCGGCCTTCGTCCGTTCACGGCCCAGCTGCCGGCGCACCCGCTTCGCTTGGCTCGAGCAGGGCGAGTAGGTCCGCTGTTGGGATCCGGATCTTCTTGCCGAGGCGGAGGACGCGGGTCGGCCACTCGCCGCGTGCGACAAGTTCGTAGCCGAGGTTGGCGCCGATTCCGAGGAACCGGCTGGCCGTCGGCACGTTGGTCGTGGTGGTGCTTTCAGCGAGAGCGCGGAGCTCTTCCAGCCTGCATTGCTCGACCGCGGGATCCCGCGTCGTCTCGATTAGTGCGCTCATGCCCTTGACTATGCGGGACAGCCACGTATGCTAGCCACGAACCTACGTAGGGAGTTTCGCGTGGCTGAGCGGCGATACCAACTGAGCGGCGCGCCGATCGGGCACGGCGGCGTGGCGCCTTCCCTCGTCGACGTCGGCGGGTACCTGACCTTCCCCGGCGGGTACCTGACCTTCCCCGGCGGCGAGTTCACCGCGACCGGCGGCGGCGAGCCTGACATCACCATCTCGGTACGCGTCGAAAATGGCGAGCCCTACCTCGCCGAGGTCCGGCTGCACGCGAACGACGCCCGGACACAGATCACCGACGATGACCTCCGGATCTTCGCCCGGCAGCATGCTCACAGCTTGGTTGAGTGGATCATGGCGAATCTGCCCGGCTACACCGACGGCCCAGACGGCTTGGTGGTGGAACTGAAGCGGGACGCGCCGGAGACCTACGCCATGCTGCGATCCGCCGTTACCCGGGCGCGGCACCGCGCCAGCGCGGAACGCAAGGCGGAGCACCTGCGCGAGGTGGCCGCGGTCTACCGAGCCGGTGGCCGCAAGGGCGTCGAGGCGGTTGTCGATCGGTTCGGGTACACGCACCGCACCGCGCAGCTGTGGATAGCGCGCGCACGGGAAGCCGGCGAGCTCGGCGCCGCGATCGTAGGGAAGGCAGGCGAGCGATGAAGGGCAGCGTCTACAAGCGGTGCCAGTGCCCGGTGCAGCGCAACGCCAAGGGCGAGCGGCTGGCCTGCAAGATCAAGCACGGTTCGTGGTTCTACGTCGCCGATGCCGGTCGCGACCCGGTCACCCGAAAGCGTCGCCAGATCAAGCAGGGCGGGTTCGCGACGAAGGACGAGGCCGAGGATGCGCTCTCCGAGCTGGTCCAGTCGCGCAAGGCGGGCGGGGTCACTCACGATGGGCGGCAGACCGTGCAGGCCTACCTCGAGCAGTGGATCACCGGCAAGGAGGCGAACGGACTTCGCCGCACGACGGTGCTCAGCTACCGGCAGCACATCGACCAGTATTTCGTCCCGGCGCTCGGCCACCTGCGGCTGAAGGATCTGCGGCCCGGACACATCGAGGACATGCTGCTCGACATCGCGAAGCGCGAGCGACGCCCGATCAGCCCGGCGACGATCCGGCGTATCCACGCGACCCTGCGCAGCGCCCTGGCTACCGCGAAGCGCCAGCGGCTGATCGGCTACAACCCCGCGATCGACATCGAGCTACCCAAGGCGAGCCGGCCCAAGGTGCATCCGTGGGAGCCCGAGGACCTCGGCGAGTTCCTCGACACTGCGGTGCGGGACATGTGGGGCGCGCTCTACGAGACGATCGCCGGCACCGCCGGGCGGCGTGGCGAGGTCCTCGGCCTGCGGTGGGCCGACGTCGACTTCGAGAAAGCCCGCGGCGTGCTGCGCGAGCAGGTGCTGCACATCTCGGGTCTGCAGCCGTGCGCCTACTGCGGCGGCGAGCACCGCGGCGCCGCGTTCGGTCCGATCAAGACCCGCAGCGGCGAGGACCGCCGTGTCGACCTCGACGCCGGCCTGGTCGGCGTGCTGATAGCTCACAAGCTGCGCCAGGACATCGAGAAGGCGGAATGGGGCGACGCCTACGTCGACCACGGCCTGGTGTTCGCCCAGGAGGACGGCACACCCATACCGCCAGATCGGGTCAGCCGACGGTTCAAGACGCTGGTGAAGGCCGCGGACGTCCGTCAGCGGCAACGCCTGCACGACCTCCGCCACGGGCGGGCCTCCCTGCTGCTGGCGTCCGGTACGGACATCGCGCTGGTGTCCAAGCTGCTCGGGCACAGCTCGCTCAGCATCACCGTCGACACGTACTCGCACCTGCTCGAGGGCGTCGGTAAGGAAGCCGCGGAACGCGCGACCGCGTTGGTCCCGCGCAACCGCTCGACGGTGCCCGGTGACCAATCGGTGACCAACCCGGCCTCGGAGGCAGTTCCGGCGACGAACGAAGGCCCCCGCCAAATCGACGGAGACCCCGGAATCGTTGAGCTTGAGCGGAGGCTCCGGGATTCGAACCCGGGATGGGCTTTAGACCCAAACCGCATTAGCAGTGCGGCGCCATAGACCAGACTAGGCGAAGCCTCCAAGCGGCCACCGGGCCACCGACGCATCAGGGTACAAGACGTTGCGACGATCCTCGCCATGCAGTCGACGCGGCGACCGACCACGACCTGTCCGCGCTTCGATGCGGCATGACACCGCGACGCGCGGACAACTTCGATGAAACGCGACCACCGACCGGATGGGTCAGCCCCGACCGACGAGCCGCTTGAGCATGTGAGGGCGGACGAGGAACGCCTCGGCCTCGAGCGCCGCGATCGCGATACGGGGCAGGTCGCGGGTGGCCGGATAAGAGAGGAAGCGTGGTTCCCAATCCGGGCGGAACTTCACGTTGAACCGGTACAGCGACTCGATCTGCCACCAGCGGGAGGCGAACATCAGCACGCCCCGCCAGGCCCGCAGCACCGGGCCGGCGCCGATCTTCTCACCCCGCTCGATGGCGTCGCGGAACACGGCGAAGTTCAGCGAGATGCGCCGGACCCCGAGCTCCGGGCAGCCCTCGATCAGGCGGACGATCATCAGCTCGTTGAGGCCGTTGTCGGCGCTTCGGTCGCGACGCATCAGGTCGAGCGACAGGCCGTCCGGGCCCCAGGGGACGAAGTGCAGCATGCCGCGCAGGACGCCGTCCTGGTGGGCGGTGGCGACCACGCAGTCGCTGTCGGCGACGTCGCCCAGCCGCGAGAGCGCCATGGAGAAGCCCCGCTCGACGGCGGCACCGCGCCAGGCGGCAGCGACCCGCAGCAGTTCGGCGAACTCGTCCCGATCGATGTCGCGGGTGCGGCGCACCTGCACGTCGTAGCCGGCCCGCCCGACGCGCGTGCAGGCCTGCCGGACGCCGCGCATCGGCCGTCCGTCCAGACTGAAGTCGTCGACCTCGACGATCGCCTCGTCCCCGAGCTCGATCGCGGCGAGCTCGCATTCGCGCTTGAAGACCGTCGCCCCGAGCTCGCTGCAGCCGATGACCGCGGGCGTCCAACCGTGCTCGTCGACCAACTGCCGGTATGCGTCCATGGCGCCGGGCCACGCCTCGGGATCGCCGATCGGATCGCCGCTGGCCAGAGCTACGCCCTGCACTACCCGATAGGTGATCGCCGCCTTGCCGGTAGGCGACCACACCACCGACTTGTCGCGGCGCAGCGCGAAGTAGCCGAGGGAGTCACGCGCGCCCTGCCGGTCGAGCAACCCGCGCAGCCGGCCCTCGTCGTTCGACGAGAGCCAGCACGGCGGCTCGGCCGGGCGAAGCGCCAGCAGCGCGACAACCAGGACGGTGAGCAGGCCGAAACCGAGCAGCGTGCCGTGGAAGATGTCGCTGAAGCGCTCGCTGGTGAGGCCGACCGGGCCGTCCGCGCCCACCACCGCGTACACGACCTCCTGCAGCCGCGCGCCGAACGAGGGATGGCCGATGACGTGCTTGTCGGCGTTGACGTAGAGCATCGCCATGCCGTAGACGATCGCGACAGCGAGGAACTGGAAGAAGACGCGCACGGCGAACCAGCGCGACGCGGGGTCGGCCTTGGCCCGGAACTGCGAGCGGGCCGTCAAGAGCATGACGAGCAGCAGGAAGGCCCCCACCGCATCGACGATCTTGTGGCCCTTCAGGATGTGCGCCACGACCAGGACCGAGGTGACCGCCACCGAGGCCACCCACGCCACTCGCTTGCGTTTGCGCAGGCTGGCGGCCAGCCGAAGGAGCAGCAAGCCGGCCACGGTGCTCACGGCCGCGGCGGCCGCGGTCGCGGGGATGCCCAACGGGTCGGTGATCGCCCGAACCCGTTCGCGCTCGGACGCCAGGACCCCACCGATGAGCGTCAGCAGGCCGACCAGGGCGGCGAAGGCCGAGATGATCCGCGGGGAACGGCTCAGGTAGCCGGCCCGGAAGCGCTGCCTGCGGGTCGGCTCCACGGTCACCCGTTCTCGCGACGGCGTAGACAGCACCCTTGCCAGGCTCCTTCGTTGCAGCTGGGCCGAACGCGCTCCGTGCGCGCTCGGCCACCATGGTGCCGCATTGCCCTAAGCCACCGGTACCCGCCGATGGTTCTGAAAATGGTTACCGAAAGTCGGGCCCACAATCAGGCTGGACGCAGCAGCGGCATGATGACGTCGTCGACGATGCGCACCAGGTAGTCGTCCGCGATCGGCAGGTTCTGCACGATCAGCCGGGACGTGATCATCGCCGGAAGCACCTCGCCGTAGAGCTCACAGGCGGCGTCGGGGCGCACCTCGCCCCGGGCGACGCCGCGTCGCAGCAACTGGAGCATCGCCGCGCGCTTGGGGCAGTTCACCTGCTGCTCGAGTTCTGCGGCGAACTCGGCGTCGCGGCTGATCTCGCAGGCGGCAGCCCGGAATGCCTCGCCGGCGTCGCCCACGACCTGGACCATGCGCCGACCGACCTGCACCAGCGCGTCCCGGGTGGTCGTCGTGTCGCCGAGACAGCCCTCGATCAGGTCGAACGTCTCGCCGAACTTGGCGCAGTACGAGTCGATCACGAGGTGCTGCTTGGTCGGCCAGCGCCGGTAGATGCTGGCCTTACCGGTGTGGGCCCGGGCCGCGACGGACTCGATGGTGAACCCGACGTAGCCGACCTCGGCCAGCTCGTCGATGACGGCGGCGTGGATGGCCCGTTCCAGCGTCACGCCACGGCGTCGCTGCCCTCGGGGGCCGGCGGGGCGTTGAGTATCCGGCGCGTGGTCCTGCACGCGCTGGGCGAAATTCACTGGCGCCGCGGTCATCGTTGTCAGATCCTTCATGGACGATGGGCTGTGTATCGGCTGAGGCCTATCGCTAGAGCACGGTTGCGTCTCTTATGGGTGTCTGCCTACGTTACACCTTGGAAACGTCGACGTGTTCGACCCAGTAGAACGCGAGACTGGAACGGAGCAGGCCCGTGACCGGGACAGACTTCGCGACCCCGACCGGCGCGCGGCGCACAGCCCACCCGGCGCTGGTGCTGTTGATCATCGCCGGCGCGCAGTTGATGGTGGTGCTCGACGCCACGATCGTGAACATCGCCTTGCCGTCGATGGGGTCTTACTTCCACAAGAACCAGACGGACATGACCTGGGCGATCAACGCCTACACGCTGGCGTTCGGTGGCCTGCTGCTGCTCGGCGGACGGGCAGGCGACATCCTCGGCCGGCGTCGCATGTTCATCGTCGGTCTCGCCCTGTTCTCGCTGGGCAGCCTGCTCGGCGGCATCGCCAACACGTACGGCCTGTTGCTGGGTGGCCGGGTCGTCCAGGGCCTCGGCGGGGCGATCGCCTCGCCGACCGCGCTGTCGCTGGTCACGGTGTCCTTCCCCGAGGGCAAGGAGCGCAACCGGGCGTTCGCGGTGTACGCCGCCGTCTCCGGTGCGGGCGCGGCACTGGGCCTGCTGCTCGGCGGCGTCCTGACCGAGTACCTCACCTGGCGGTGGGTGCTGTACGTGAACGTGCCGATCGGGATCCTGCTCATCGGTGGCTCGTTCCTCTACCTGCACGAGAGCGAGCGGCTCAAGGGCCGCTTCGACTTCGTCGGCGCGCTGGTGTCCGTCGCCGGCATGGTCACCCTGGTGTACGCGTTCGTCCACGCGGCCCGCGACGGCTGGAACAACGGCCAGACCTATTTCCTGTTCCCGCTGGCCGCCGTGCTGCTGATCGGGTTCGTGCTGCTCGAAGCGTTCGTGGTCGAGGACCCGATGATGCCCATGCGATTGTTCGAGAATCGCAGCCGCTCCGGCGCCTACCTGGTCATGCTGATCGCCGGCGCCGGGCTGTTCGGCATGTTCTACTTCCTCACCTACTTCATCCAGCAGGTGATGGGCTACAGCGCGCTCAAGGCCGGCGTGGCGTTCCTGGTCGTTCCGGCGATGATCGCGGTCGGGTCCGGCATCGTCGCCCAGATCCTTCCGAGGGTCGGCCCCAAGATCCTGATCACCGTCGGCAGCATCCTGTTGACCGTGGCCCTGCTGTGGTTCGCGCGGGTCGATCCGGCTACGAGCTACGCCGGCGAGTTGCTGCCGGGCATGATCGTGCTGGGCGCCGGTATGTCGATGATCTTCGTTCCGCTGACCGTGGTGGCCGTCTCGAAGGTGGCCGATACCGACGCCGGCATCGCCTCGGCGCTGCTGAACGTCGGGCAGCAGGTCGGCGGCTCGATCGGGCTGTCGGTGCTGGCCACCGTGGCGGCGACGAGCGGCCGCAATGCCGCCAATACCAAAGCCCACGAGCTGGCCAACCAGCCGCAGGTGCTGGAACACCTCAGGCAGCTCAGCGCCCAGAATGCCGGCGGGGCCAAAGCGCCGGCGGCCGCCTGGCAGGACTCGACCGCGGTGCAGGCCCTGCACGCCGTCCAGGCCCATTCGTCGGGCATGGGCTTCCTGACCGCGGCGGTCTTCGGCGTCGTCGCCGTCGCCGCGGCGTTCCTGCTGATCAACATCCGCAAGAGCGACCTGCCCGCCGACACGATGGCCGGGGCAGTAGCCGCTTAGCCAGATCGGCTGAGGCCGGTTGTTCTAAACGGAACCACGAACGCGATGAGCGCTCGCGTGAAGAGCCCCGCCGCCGCGACTGCCTGTCCGCGGCCAAGCCGGGCACCGGCCTGAGCCGCGGCGCGAGGAGCCGCGTGGATTCGAATCCGGCGGGTTAGCTCAGCATTCGATGACGTTGACGGCCAGACCGCCGCGCGCCGTCTCCTTGTACTTGACCTTCATGTCGGCGCCGGTCTCGCGCATCGTCTTGATCACCTTGTCCAGGCTGACGATGTGCTCGCCGTCGCCGCGCAGCGCGATGCGGGCGGCGTTGATCGCCTTCACCGCGCCCATGGCGTTGCGCTCGATGCACGGCACCTGGACGAGTCCGCCGACCGGGTCACAGGTCAGGCCGAGGTTGTGTTCCATGCCGATCTCGGCGGCGTTCTCGACCTGCGCGGGCGTCCCGCCGAGCACCTCGCACAGGGCGCCGGCCGCCATCGAGCAGGCCGAGCCGACTTCGCCCTGGCAGCCCACCTCGGCGCCGGAGATCGAGGCGTTCTCCTTGTACAGGACGCCGATCGCCCCGGCGGCGAGCAGGAAGCGGACGACGCCGTCCTCGGAGGCGCCCGGTACGAAGCGCCAGTAGTAGTGCAGCACCGCCGGCAAGACGCCGGCCGCCCCGTTCGTCGGCGCGGTGACCACCCGTCCGCCGCCGGCGTTCTCCTCGTTCACGGCGAGGGCGAACAGGTTGACCCAGTCCATGACGCGCAGCGGGTCGGTCGAGTAGGGCTCGTCGCAAAGTCGCTGGTACAGCTCGGGAGCGCGCCGGCGGACCTTGAGGCGACCGGGCAGCGTGCCCTCGTGGGCCCAGCCGTTGCGGACGCATTGCTGCATGACGTCCCAGATGGTGAGCAGCCCTTGTCGTACCTCGGATTCGCTGCGCCAGGCCAGTTCGTTGGCGAGCATCACGCCACTGACCGGCAACCCGGACGCGTCGCAGTGCGCCATCAGCGCGGCGCCGGTGGTGAAGGGGTAGCGCAGCGGGGTGTCGTCGGCCTTGATCCGATCGGCGCCAGCGGCCGCCTCGTCCACCACGAACCCGCCGCCGACGGAGTAGTACGTCCGCTCGCGCAGCACCTCGCCGGACGCGGAGAAGGCGTAGAATCGCATGCCGTTCGGGTGGAACGGCAGCGACGTGCGCCGGTGCAGCACGAGGTCGTCGTCGACGAGCGCGACCTCGTGCTTGCCCAGCAGGCTCACCCGGCCGTGCTCGCGCACCACGGCAACCCGGGCCAGGACGGTGGACGTGTCGATGGTCTCGGGGCGTTCACCCTCGAAGCCGAGGATGACGGCCCGGTCGCTGCCGTGCCCGTGCCCGGTGGCGCCGAGCGATCCGAACAGCTCGGCGCGGACCCGCGTCACCTGGTCGAGCAGGCCGTCGTCGGCGATGCCGACCGCGAACATGCGGGCCGCTCGCATCGGGCCGACGGTGTGGGACGACGACGGCCCGATGCCGACAGAGAACAGGTCGAACACGCTGATTGCCACCAGGCCATCATGCGCTTCTTGCCGATCGTGCAACTTCGCGCTGTCTCACGCCGTAGCAAGTTGCACGATCGGGTCAGACGACCGTGAGGGTGACCTCAATGTTGTCGCGGGTGGCCTTCGAGTACGGGCAGAACTGGTGGGCCAGCTCGACCAGCTCCTGCGCCTTGGCGGCATCCACGCCCGGGATGCTCACCTCGAGCTCGACGGCGATGCCGAAGCCGCCGTCTTCGCTCGGCCCGAAGGACACGTTGGCGGTGACCGTCGAGTCCGACGTGTCGACGCCCTGGGTCTTGGCCCGGTTGAGCAGCGCCCCCTGGAAGCAGGCCGAGTAGCCCGCGGCGAACAGCGTCTCGGGGTTGGCGGCCGGCTCCGGGGTCGTGCCGGGCTGGGCCGTGTCGAGGTCGATGACCCCGTCCGCGCTGCGCACGTGTCCGGCGCGGCCACCCTTGGCGGAGGCAGACGTGGTGTAGGCGACCTTGGTCAACTTGATCGGCATTTCGCTCCTTTATCGGGGGACGTCCACTTCTAACGACCGTAGCCGTCCGTCCCTTCCGCAAGACTGGGGGCATGACCGTCATCCGGCGCACCCCGCTGCACACGGCCACCGTCGTCGCCACCCGGGACCTGACCCCGCGGATGCGCCGGATCACCCTGCAGGTGCCCACGCTCGACGCGCCGCGCCCGGCGCAGGACATCGAGGTCGTCCTCACCGATGACACCGGCCGCAAGGTCAAGCGCCGCTACACGATCACGAACTACCGCGACGGTCGGTTCGACGTGGACGCACTGCGACACGGCGAGGCCCCCGGCGCCCGCTGGGCGGCCACCGCCGCGACCGGCGACGAGATCCAGTTCTTCGGCCCACGGGGCAGGCTCGAACTGCGCGACGCCGCCTGGCACCTGTTCGTCGGGGACGAGTCGGCGCTGCCCGCGATCGTCGCGCTGGCCGCGGCGGTCGACGCGCCGGCCTATGCGCTGATCGAGATCGGCGACGCCTCCGACGAGTTGCCGGTCGACGCCGAGGTTCGCTGGCTGCATCGGGGTGATGCCCCGGCCGGCGGATCCGACCTGCTCGGCGCGGCGCTCGACGCGTTCCCGGCGCCGCCCGGCGACGGCCACGGCTACCTGCTCGGCGAGAGCCGGGCGGTCGCAGCCCTGCGGCCGCGGCTGCACGCCCTGGGGCTGGCCAACGACCAGCTCTACGTCAAGGGCTACTGGAACCTCGGCCGCTTGGACGTGAGGTCGCGCACCTCGGCGTAGCGGGCCCGGACGGCGGAGGTGGGCTCGCCCTCGAAAGTCGCGAGGTCGGCCAGCTGCCACGTGGGCAGCGTGCCGGTGTGGACCCAGGCCGCTTGCCGGGCGGCGCCGTCGGCGACGTACTCGCCTGCCTCCGGGACGGTAACCGGGCGAGCGAAGATCATCGGCGCGATCTGCCGCACGGCGTCCGACCGGGCCCCGCCGCCGACCAGGATCACCCGCTCGACCGGCACGCCCTGCTCGACCAGCGCGTCGAGGCCGTCCGCGAGCCCGCACAGCAGTCCCTCGACGGCGGCTCGGGCGAGGTGCGCCGGCGTCGAGTTGGACAGCTGCATCCCGTGCAGTGCGGCCGTGGAGTCGGGGCGGTCCGGCGTGCGCTCACCTTCGAAGTACGGCACGAGGGTCAGCCCGCCGGCACCGGGCGGGGCACTGAGTGCCAGCTCGGCCAGCCGGGCGTGGTCGACGCCGAGCATCGTGGCGGCGGCGTCCAGCACGCGGGCGGCGTTCAGCGTGCACACCAGCGGCAGGAAGTCACCGGTCGCCGACGCGAACCCCGCGACGATGGCGCTCGCGTCCGCGGTCGGCGCGGCGGTCGTCGCGAACACCGTGCCAGACGTCCCGATCGAGACGACGACGTCGCCGAGGCGCGCGTCGATGCCGAGCGCCGCCGCGGCGTTGTCGCCCGCGCCCGGCCCGATCAGCGTGCCGGTCGCGGTTTCGCCGGCCCGGTCCGCGGGTCCCAGCACGCGGGGCACGGCGGCGTCGCGGCCCAGGGCTCGACGCAGCAGGTCGGGGCGCCACTCACCCGTGGCCGGCGACCAGTAGCCGGTGCCGCTGGCGTCGCTGCGATCGGTGATCAGATCCGCGCTGCCCAGCTGCAGGCTGAGCCAGTCGTGCGGCAGACAGACGGTCGCCGTGCGGGCGGCGTTGGCCGGTTCGTGCTCGGCCAGCCAGCGCAGCTTCGTCACCGTGAACGCGGCGAGCGGCACCGACCCGACCGCCCGCGCCCACGCCTCCGGACCGCCGAGCTCGGCGACCAGCTCGGTGCCGGACCGCGCCGAGCGGGTGTCGTTCCACAGCAGCGCCGGCCGGACGACCGCCCCGTCGTCGTCGAGGCAGACCATGCCGTGCTGCTGGCCGCCGACCGAGATCGCGGCCACGTCGTCCAGGCCGCCCGCCTCGTGCAGCGCCGCCTGCAGCGCGGTCCACCACGCGGCGGGATCGACCTCGGTGCCGTCCGGATGCGGCGCCCGGCCCTGGCGCACCAACGCGCCGGTCTCGGCCTCCCGGATGACGATCTTGCAAGCCTGCGTGGACGAATCGACGCCGGCGACGAGGGTCATGCCCCGATCATGCCAAGGGCAGCAGCCACAGGTGCGCGCACGATCCAGATTCGGCAAACTCCACCTCATGGGCCCAGACGACATGCTTACGTTCATGCCATTCGCACGGGCCACGGGGATCGAGCTAATCGCGGCCCGCAAGGACGAGGTCGTCGGCAAGCTCGAGTGGGCCACGGAACGAACGACGGCCGGCGGTGTCCTGCACGGTGGCGCGATCATGACCCTGGCCGACAGCACCGGTGCCGTGTGCGCGTTCCTCAACCTGCCCGACGGCGCGCGCACGTCCACCATCTCCTCGAGCACGGTGTTCACCGGGGCGGTGCGATCCGGGTCGGTGACGGCGACGTCGCGGCCACTGCACGTCGGGCGCACCACGATCGCCGTCCGCACCGACATGTCCGACGACAGCGGGCGCTACATCGCCCACGTCACCCAGATCCAGGCCGTCCTAACGAACTAGATGCCCTCCGGTTTTGGTCACCCGCCGTCGCATAGCCGGTTGACTGACCAAAACCGGCCAGAAACCGGGCCAGATCGCGGCTGGACGGATCAGACGGCTAGGTCGCGCAGCAGGGCGGCCAGCGCATCCGGGTCGCGCGGCACCGACTCCAGCCAGAAGCGGGTCAGCGGCAGTCGCCGCTCGTCCATGGCGATGCCGAGCTCGGCGCGCAGCACGGCCAGCGACGGGTGCAGCCGCTCGGCGGCGCGCAGCGATAGGGCGGCGGCCGTGGTGCGCCCCATCCGGGCGAGGGTCTCGCCGCCGCGGAACGCCGAGCGCAGCGCCGTCTGGATGGTGATCATGTGGGTCTCGCGCTCGATCGGATGTCGCACCGGCGCGGCCTTCACGATCACCAGGGTGTGGGTGTTCTGCACCGGCTCGTTCAGCAGCCGGGCCTCGGCCCACAGCTCGCCGATCCGGGTCGAGAGGTACTGCACCGGCACCAGCTCGGTGAGCGGGTCGATGCAGGGCGCTGCGAACAGGTCGTCCAGGATGCGGTTGACCCAGCCGACGGTGACGGCGTCGACGAGCTCGGCGGTCGGCACCGCCCGCAGCGAAGCGGCCCGGGCCGCCACGCGGACATCGGCACGTGTCTCGTCCAGGTAGACACCTGCCTCTGCCCGCTGGCGGCCCAGCGCCTCCCCGGCAGCCCGAACATCGCCCCCTTTACGGGTCAACGCATCGCTTACCGCGTCGACCCCCGATGTCCACCATTCGGTGGTCCCGGGCCAGGACGACGTAAGGCTCGACTCGCGCCAGGTGCGCCGGAGCGCTCCCGGACTCGCCATGTCTCACCCCACATCTTTTCGACATGCCCACCCCGCTGGGCATGCCTTGTCCAGTGTGGAGACGAGCGAAGGGGCGGATCGTGTCGCGACATGACCACCTCGGACCGAGTAGCGTCCGGATCAATTCTGGAGCCCGGAGTTGGTGATGGACGCCGAGCAGGTTGCGACGACGAGCGAGCCCAGCGACGCCGAGCTGATCACGGCGGTGCGTGCGGGCGATCGCGACGCGTACGGGGTCCTCTGGGGCCGCCACGAGACGGCTGCGCGCAACCTGGCTCGGCAGATCGCGAAGGCCAGCGACGTCGACGAATTGGTCAGCGAGAGCTTCTACCGGGTGCTGCGGGCGCTCGACGGCGGTGGCGGTCCGGACGGCGCGTTCCGGCCCTACCTGCTGAGCACGCTGCGCCGGGTCAATATCGACACCGGACGCGGCTACTACCAGCGGGTCAGCCTCACCGACGACGACACCGAGCTCGAGGGCACGCCCGGCGACTCGGCCGCCGACATCGCCATCGAGCAGGGCGAGCAGACCGCGGCCTGGAAGGCGTGGGCGTCGCTGCCGGACAGCTCGCGCACCCTGCTCTGGCATCTGCTCGTCGAGGAGGAGACGCCGGCCGCGATCGCCCCGCTGATGGGCACGACGCCGAACGGGGTCTCGTCGCGGGCCGTCCGGGCCAAGGAGCGGCTGCGCCAGGCGTTCCTGCAGCAGCACGTGCGGCTGGCCGACGCCGAGCAGTGCGAGTGGACGCGGCTGCGGATCGGCGAGTACGTGCGCAGTGCGCTGTCCAACCGCGAGCACGACGCCGTCGAGGTCCACCTCAAGGACTGCAAGCGGTGCAAGGCCGTGGTGGCCGAGATCACCGACGTGAACCAGTCGCTGAAGGTCCTGGTGGCTCCGGTCATCCTGGGTGCGGCGGCCGTCGGCTACCTGCACGCGGCCGGCGCCTCGACCGGACTGCACCTCGTCGGGCTCGGGCAGCTGCGCCGGCTGGTGCGCCCGAGCGTGCTCGCCGGGGCGGCCACGGTGGTCGCCGTCGCCGGTATCGCCGCCGGACTCGTGGCCGCCAACCAGGGCGGGCACTCGAAGGCGGCCCCGCCGCCGCCAAAACCGCCGGCGCAGGTCGTGCAGCAGCCGGCCGCGCCCAACCCGCCACCGGTCAAGCCGAAGCCGCCGGCGGCCAAGCCTCCCGTCGTGCCGCCGCCGACGACTCCAACACCGACGCCGACCCCCACTCCGACTCCGACTCCGACTACGCCGACGCCGACTCCGCCGCCCACCAAGGCGGCCCCGCCGCGGACGCCCACGCCGAGCCCCAAGCCGTCGCCACCGAGCACCCCGCCGACGACTCCTCCGACCACGCCGCCGCCGAGCACCCCGGCGCCGAGCGAGCCGCCCCCACCGACCATCTTCGTGAGCATCCTTGACGTGCACGTGTCCATCTGGTTCGACGTAGTCCCCGGCCGGCTGGTCATCACGGTGCCGCCGCAGTGGCGGATCAACAGCGTCCACCCGACGAACCTGGGGCTGCTCAGCAACAACCGCTGCTCGATCACCAGCCCGACGAGGGCCGTCTGCACCGTAGTAAGCGGACTCCGGTTAGGGCAGCGGCAGCGCGATTTCTCGGTGACCGCTACCGGTCCGCGGACCTCGCCGCCACAGATGCTGCACACCGTCTACACCGAGCTCTGGTACAGCCGAGTGCGCGACTACCCGCTGACGTAACCCGGCTCCGCCGCCTGGCTGATGAGGCCGAGCGCGGGGGCCGAGGTCTTCGCGCCACCGCTCGTGACCCTGGTCACGCATCGCTGCGCGACAACAGCGACACGATTGGTGTGCAGCTCCGTCTACTCCATGACCGGCGATTACTGGCCGGTACGTGCGACACGGTCACGGTGGGAGTAGAAGACGATGTCTGAGCCACGCCACCTCGATGCAGGCAAGCGGGCGCGATTGCGCCTGGTCACTGGCCATTCCGGCGTACACCGCGCCTCCCGGCCCTCGGCGATCGCCAAGGGACCGCAGTTCCGGGTGCCGGCGCTCGCGCTGGAGGCATACACCGACGATCTCAGCGACGAGCTGGACGCGCTACTCGCTGCCGCCAGCCGAGAACGCCACCCGGCCGGACGTCTACATCCGCGCGGTCAATGACCCGACTTGCCATGACTCGAACCAACTGGTCGGAGAACCGGGATCGCCCCCCGGGCGAGACCTTCCAGGCTCGAGTGCGCCTTCTTGGGTGGGAAGCGCACTCGACCTGGGGGTACGACGCCGCGACGGAAAGTTTCGTCGCGACGCTGCGGCGCGATGACAGCGACGAGGCGTACGAGCTGGGCCGGCAAGGTCCACCGCTGCGCTGGGCCGACTGTCTGGCCGCGGAGATACTGGATCGGACCGGCTGCGATCCAGTATCAGCAGTCCGGGCGTTGGGCATCGCCCGCCCACGTCCGGTTCTGCGCCGAACGGGCGACCTGGTCGAGACGCTGTCCAAGTGGCTGCGCGAGAGCCTGGACGAGACGGGCTCGGGCTATCAGCGCGGCCGTATCGCCGGGCTGGCCTGGATCGTCGCCGGCACCGAGGTGGCACCGGCATCGGGTTGGCGCTCCGGCGGCGACGTCCCGGCGGCCGAGCGAGTGGACGCCGAGTGCGTGCTCGCCAAGGGACGCGTGTACATCGGCGGGCATCAGCCGCGCGACTTCTACACCGGCGTCGAGGAAGCCCTGGACTTCGCGCTGCGCACCTGAGCGCGCGCGGATGCGAGGATCGGCGCATGACCGATCCGCGCGCCGGCACCCCGGCGACTCCGGCCGACCTGGTCGATGTCGCCAAGCTCGTCACCGCCTACTACACGACGCATCCCGACCCGGGAGTCCCCGAGCAGCGGGTCGCGTTCGGCACCTCCGGGCATCGCGGCTCGTCGTTCACCGCGACGTTCAACGAAGACCACATCCTGGCCACCAGCCAGGCGATCTGTGACTACCGGTCAGCGCAGGGCATCAGCGGTCCGCTGTTCCTCGGCGCGGACACGCACGCGCTGTCCGAGCCGGCCCAGGTCTCAGCGCTGGAGGTCTTCGCCGCGAACGACGTGACCGTGTTGGTCGACTCGCGTGACGGCTACACGCCCACCCCGGCGGTGTCACGGGCCATCCTGGCCAACCCCGGGTCGGACGGAGTGGTCGTCACCCCGTCGCACAACCCGCCGTCCGACGGCGGTTTCAAGTACAACCCGCCCGACGGCGGTCCGGCCGGCACGGACATCACCGGCTGGATCCAGGACCGGGCCAACGCCCTGCTCGCCGCCGGGCTGGACGGCGTCCGCCGCGTTCCGTACGCCAGGGTACGGCCAGGGCGGTACGACTTCCTCGGCGAGTACGTGGCGGCGCTGCCGACCGTCGTAGATCTCGACGCCGTCAAGAGCGTCAAGATCGGTGCCGACCCGCTCGGCGGCGCGAGCGTCGCGTACTGGGCCGAGATCGCGTCCCGCTACGGGCTCGACCTCACCGTGGTGAACCCGCTGGTCGATGCGACGTTCCGGTTCATGACGCTGGACTGGGACGGCAAGATCCGCATGGACTGCTCGTCGCCCTACGCCATGGCCTCGCTCATCGCCCGCCAGCATGACTTCACCATCGCCACCGGCAACGACGCCGACTCCGACCGGCACGGCATCATCACCGCCGACGGCGGGCTGATGAACCCCAACCACTACCTGGCCGTCGCCATCGACTACCTCTTCCGGCATCGGCCCTCCTGGCCGGATGCCGCCGCCGTCGGCAAGACGTTGGTGAGCTCGTCCATGATCGATCGCGTCGCGGCCGGCGTCGGACGGCGGCTGCTCGAGGTGCCGGTGGGCTTCAAGTGGTTCGGGCCGGGCCTGCGTTCCGGCGAGGTGGCCTTCGGCGGCGAGGAGAGCGCCGGCGCGTCGTTCCTGCGCCGGGACGGCTCGGTGTGGACCACCGACAAGGACGGCATCATCCTGGCCCTGCTGGCGTCGGAGATAACGGCGACCACCGGGCAGACCCCGTCGCAGCACTACGCCGAGCTGACCGAGCGCTTCGGAACGCCGGCGTACGCGCGCATCGACGCACCCGCGACCCGCGAGCAGAAGGCGGTGCTGGCCAAATTGTCACCGGAACAGGTGAGCGCCGCGGAGTTGGCCGGCGAGAAGATCACCGCCAAGCTGACCACCGCACCGGGCAACGACGCGCCCATCGGCGGCCTCAAGGTGGTGAGCGAGTCGGGGTGGTTCGCCGCTCGGCCGTCCGGTACGGAGGACGTCTACAAGCTCTACGCCGAGTCGTTCCGCGGACCCGAGCATCTCGCGCAGATCCAGGACGAGGCGAAGGCGATCATCGCTACGGCGCTCAGCGCGGGGTAACCGCCCAACCGTTCGACTTTGCACCCGAGATCGACGCTACAGAGGCCCCCAACCCAACGCATCACGTCGAACTCAGATGCAAAGTGGGACCGGAGGTGGGCCGCGCGAGCGCGGGTTAGCTGGCGGTGCGGCGGATCTCTTCGGCGTCGGGCAGGCCGAGCTCGTCGAAGATGTCGATCGCCGCGTTGCGGTGCTCGGCGGCCTGCGGCTCGTCAAGCACGGTAGCCAACCCGCGATGCGCGCAGGCCTGCTCGTATCGATCGGCGCTGGTGCGGGCTAGCTCGAGCGCTGCGCGGTACGTTTCAGCAGCGTCGTCAGAGCGCCCAGCCGCGACGAGCACGGCGCCCAGGTCGTTCAGCGACAACGTGCGCCCGCCCGCCTCGCCGATCTCGTCGGCCACCTCAACGGCTTGCCGCAGGTAGTCGACGGCTTCGTCGTAGCGCTTCTGGCGGCCGTAGGCGAGTCCGATGCCACGCAGCGCGTCTGCTCGGCCGAGCCGGTATCCGACGTCGGTGCTGATCGCCAACGCCTGGTGGTAGTACCCGAGCGCGTCGTCCAGCTCGCCGAGCTCCACGGCCACGGTGCCGAGGTTTTCCAGCGCGACGCTCTGGCCCGCGTGATTGCCGACCTCGTAGGCGACCCGCAGCGACTGCTGGTACTGACTGCGGGCCTCCTCGTATCGGCGAAGCCGCAGCAGCACCTCCCCGGCGTTGCTGAGCGAACGCCCCTCCGCGGTGCGATCGCCCGTCTCGCGGTTGACCGCGACCGCCTCCAGTTCGTGCTCGAGCGCCGCCGCGTGCCGTCCGAGTCGCAGCTCGACCACTCCGAGGCTGTACAGCGCGTGGCCTTCGCTCGTCCGGTCGCCGACCTCGCGAAACAGCTGCAACGCCCGCTCGACCCGGTCCAGCGCATCGAGATACTGACCCGAGCGGTAGGCGACGATGCCGAGCCCGTACAGCGCGAGTCCCTCGCCGGACCGATCGCCGAGCCGCCGATGCAGCGTCAGCGCCTTCTCGTGCAGCTGGCGCGACTCGCCGTAGTGGCCGATCCGGTAGTGCACGCCGCCGAGCAGGTTCAGCACCACCGCCTCGCTGGCCTGGTCGTCGATGTCGCGGGCCGCGTCGAGCGCCAACCCGGCCAGGACCTGCGCCTCGGTGTAGTACGCGCGAGCGTCCAGGTAGCGGATCAACGTGACGGCGAGCCCGACAGTGAGCGACGGCCGGCTGCTCGTCGCCGCGGCCGACACGGCGAGCAGGTTCGCGCGTTCGGCCTCGATCCAGCCTCGAGGATCGGAGGAGTCGACGATGGTGCTGGCCGTGGCGAGATAGTGCTCGAACAGCCGGGAGCCGGCCGCCTGCCGTTGCGGCTCGGCCAGCTGGGCACCCAGCTCGGCGGCGTAGGCCCGCAGCAGGTCGTGCATGCCGAATCGGGCCCGACCTCGGACGTCGAGCAGGTGCGCCCGCGCCAGCACGTCCAGCATCCGCCGGGCCTCGGGCGCCGGGACGTCGAACAGGGCCGCGGCAGCGTGCACGTCGATGTCGGCCCCCGGATGCAGACCGAGCAGGGCGAACGCGCGCGCCGCGTCGTCGTCGAGCTGGCGCTGGGACCAGGAGAAGACGGCCCGCACCGCGGTGTAGTCGTCGTCGCCGGCAGCGAACAGGTCCAGGCGTCCCTTCTGCTCGTCGAGCTCCGCGACCAGTTCGGCCAACGTCGCGGACGGTCGCGACGTGGCGAGCTCGGCCGCGATGCGCAGCGCGAGGGGCAGCCGGGCGCACTGCTGCGCCAACGCCTCGGCCGCATCCGGTTCCACGCTGACGCGCCGGCCGATCAGCCGGCGGAGCAGCGCCGTCGCGTCGGCAATGGGCAGCAGGTCGAGGTCGACGCGATGCGCGCCGTAACGGGCGACCAACCCGGGCAGGGTGTCCCGACTGGTGACCAGTACGAGGCAGGACGGCGTGCCGGGCAGCAGGTCGCGGATCTGGTCGACCGAGTTGGCATTGTCGAGCAGCACGAGCATGTGCCGTCCGGCGAGCAGGGACCGGTAGCGGGCGGCTCGTTGCGCCACCTCGGGCGGGATCGCCGACCCGTCGACGCCCAGCTCGCGCAGGAACGCCTCCAGCGCCTCGTCCGGGCCGAGGGGTTTGTCGGGGTCATAGCCGCGCAGGTTCACGTAGAGCTGGCCGTCGGGGAACCGCTGCGCCACCCGGTGCGCCCAGTGCACGGCGAGCGCGGTCTTGCCGACGCCGGCTGTGCCAGATACCTCGGCGATGATCACGCCCCGGGCCTCGGCGTCGAGCAGCTCGTCCAGCTCGGCCAGCTGCTCGACCCGTCCGGTGAACCCGACCACGTCGGCCGGCAGCTCCCGCGGCGCGGCCGTGCTCGCGACCGGGACGACCGCCTCCGAGCTTGCCGCCGCGGGCGCTGCGGGGGTTGTCGGGGTCGCTGATGCGGCCGGTGCAGCGTCTGTAGCTGCGGCCGGTGCACTGTCCGTAGCCCGGCTCGCCGCCAGCCACAGGTCGTGAAAGCGCTCGGTGTCACCGCCCAGGGTCTCGACGATCAGCTCGAGCAGCCCCCAGCGGGGCGGTCGCGGACCGGTGAACGCCACCGAGATCGTGGTGTGGCTGCACCCGACCTCAGCCGCCATTTCGCGCAGGCTCGGCCATCCAGCTCGATGGTGCAATTCGTGCAATTCATCGAACAACGTACGGACGGGCCCCTCCGGCAGCGCCCGCCGTGGCAACGCCTTCACGGAGCCCCCTCATTCATTCCGCGTTAGAGATCACTGTCCAGGTTCGTCAACTTCCGTCAAGTCGGATGCACAGGCTCGACGATTGATGCATGCCACTGCTGACGAATGGGACGGATTATCCCGACCACGTCGTACAACCGGGAGAGAACCTCGCGGTAATTGCCCGACGCTACCCCGAAGACGGCATCACAGCGGATTCGATCGCCGCCGCCAATATCGACCGGTATCCCAGCCTCGGCGCCGATATCAGGGCGATCCGGGTCGGTTGGGCACTGCGCATCGGATAGCGGCCGGCCGCTACAGGGCGCGCTGCATCTCGTCGAGGATGAAGACCGTCTGCGTGGAGAGCACGTCCGGCATGGTCTGCAGCCGGTTCAGCACCAGGTCGCGCAGGCTGGCCGCGTCGTGTGTACGCACCAGCAGGACCAGGTCGTTCTCGCCGGACACCAGCGCGCCGTGCCACACCTCGGGGATCTCGGCGATGCGTCGGCGCACTTCCTTCCAGGAATGCTGGCTGATCTTGAGGTGGACGTAGGCGGAGATGTCGAACCCGTACCGCTCGGGGTCGACAACGGCGGTGTAACCGGTGATCACGCCGTCGCGCTGGAGCCGCTCGACCCGGGCGTACGCGCCGGCGCGGGAGATGTGCAGCTTCGCGGCCAGGGCGCGCATCGACATGCGTCCGTCGGCGCGCAGCTCGGCGATGATGTGCCGGTCGGTGTCATTGAGGGCAGCCGATCGTCCATCGGCGGGGCGGCCGTCACCGATCCATCCGGTCATGTGGCTGAATCCTAGCGAGATTCGTGCCGATCGTCTTGATTTCCGGCAAGATTCTGGAACATTGGCTCGCCCGGTTCGACAATCAGGCCATGTCCACTGTCGCAACGCCGCGCCAGAAACTCACCCGGGACCTGCTGCCCAGCGCCGAGCCGCTGCAGTTGCTCACGCCGTCCGGCGATCCCTCCAATGCCGGGCCGGGCGCGCAGCTACCACCCGATGACGTCCTGCTCGACCTGTATCGCCGGATGGTGGTCGGACGCCGGTTCGACGCCCAGGCCACCGCGCTGACCAAGCAGGGGCGGCTCGCCGTCTACCCGTCGTCGCACGGGCAGGAGGCGTGCGAGGTCGGTGCGGTGGTTGCCCTGCGCGAGCAGGACTGGCTGTTCCCGACGTATCGCGACTGCGTGGCGATCATCGCTCGCGGCGTCGACCCGGTCGAGACGCTGAGCCTGCTGCGGGGCGACCAGCACCTCGGCTACGACCCGTACGAGCACCGCGTGGCGCCGCAGTGCACGCCGCTCGCGACGAACGCGCTGCACGCAGTGGGCCTGGCACACGCCGCGCGGCTCAAGGGTGAGGACACGGTCGCCCTCGTCTTCGTCGGCGACGGGGCCACCAGCGAGGGCGACACCCACGAGGCGCTGAACTTCGCCGGCGTGTGGAAGGCCCCGGTCGTGTTCCTCGTCCAGAACAACGGCTACGCGATCAGCGTCCCGATGTCGAAGCAGAACGCCGCCCCGTCCCTGGCGCACAAGGGTGTCGGCTACGGCATCCCGTCGATGCTGATCGACGGCAACGACCCGGCGATGGTGTACACGGCCGTGCACGAGGCCGCGGCCGCCGCGCGTGCCGGCGAGGGGCCGACGCTGATCGAAGCCCGCACGTACCGCATCGAAGCGCACACCAACGCCGACGACGCGACCCGCTACCGCGGCCAGGACGAGGTGCTGCACTGGCTGGCCCGCGATCCGATCGACCGTCTGGAACGGCACCTGAGCGCTCGCGACCTGCTCGACGCCACCGAGCGGCAGCGCATCGCGGAGGGGGCCGAGGCGTTCGCATCGTCGTTGCGGGAGCGGATGAACGCCGACCCCGTGCTCGACCCGGCCACGTTGTTCGAGCACGTGTACGCGACGCCCACGCCGGCCCTGCGTCGCCAAGCCGCCGCGCTGGCTTCCGAGCTCGCCCGGTGACTGTCGTGGCGGCCGAACCGGTCACCATGGCCCGCGCGCTCAATCGCGCGCTGGGCGACGCGCTGGCGGCCGACGACCGGGTGCTCGTCTTCGGCGAGGACGTCGGGATGCTGGGCGGCGTGTTCCGGGTGACCGACGGGTTGGCCACCTCATTCGGCGCGGCCCGCGTCTTCGACACCCCGCTGGCCGAGGCGGGCATCGTCGGCACCGCGATCGGCATGGCGATGAACGGCCTGCGCCCTGTCGTCGAGATGCAGTTCGACGCGTTCGCGTATCCGGCGTTCGAGCAGATCACCAGCCACCTGGCCAAGCTGCGCAACCGGACGCAAGGACGTATCGAGCTGCCGGTCGTGATCCGTATCCCTTACGGCGGCGGCATCGGCGGGGTCGAGCACCACAGCGACTCGTCCGAGGCGTACTTCGTACATACAGCCGGGCTGCGGGTCGTTACGCCCGGAACGCCCGCCGACGCCTACGACCTGCTGCGCGCTGCCGTCGACTGCCCCGATCCGGTGATTTTCTTCGAGCCGAAGCGCCGGTACTGGGCGAAAGATTCTGTTTCGTTGAGCACCGGCACGCCGATCGACCGGGCGCTCGTGCGCCGACCGGGCCGCGACGTCACGCTCATCGCGTACGGGCCGATGGTGGCCACTGCCCTCGAGACGGCCGAAGCCGCCGAGGTCGACGTCGAGGTGATCGACCTGCGTTCGCTGGCACCGTTCGACGACGAGACGGTGTGCGCGTCGGTACGGCGTACCGGCCGGGCGGTGGTGGTGCACGAGGCGCCGGGGTTCCTCGGCTACGGCGCCGAGGTCGCGGCGCGCGTCACCGAGCAGTGCTTCCACTACCTGCACGCGCCGGTCGCCCGAGTGACCGGCTTCGACATCCCGTACCCGCCGCCGATGCTCGAGGAACACCACCTGCCCAGCGTCGACCGCATCCTCGACGCGATCGAACAACTGCAATGGGACGACACGGCGGTGCTGCCCGATGCCTGACGCGGAGCGCTCGCGGGAGGCACAGTTCGCGCTGCCCGACCTCGGCGAGGGGCTCACTGAGGCCACGATCGTCGAGTGGCTGGTGGGGGTTGGCGAAACGATCACCGTCGACCAGCCCATCGTCGAGGTCGAGACGGCGAAGGCCCGAGTCGAGGTGCCGGTCCCGTTCGCGGGGGTCGTCGCCCAGCTGCACGCCGAGGTCGGTGCCACGGTCCCGGTGGGCTTTGCTCTGCTTACCATTACGCAGCACCCGGCAGAGGCGTTCGCTGAGCCGGGCGTCGTGACCGCCCCCGCGGATGAGTCGGGCCGCGTGCTCGTCGGCTACGGCACGTCCACCCCGACCAGGCGCCACCGGCGCGGCCGGGCGACCGCGCCGGCGTCGGCAGCAGCAGCGGCAGCGGCAGCGGCAGCGGCAGCGGTGCCGAACGGCAACCGCCCGGTGATCTCACCCCTCGTGCGCCGGCTGGCTCGCGAGCACGCCATCGACATCGCCGACCTACCCGGCAGCGGCCCCCACGGCACGGTCCTGCGCCGCGACGTCCAGGCCGCCCTCACCGATCGGGCAAACCTTGGCGTTCCGGCACCGCCAGAAATTGCCCAATCGGGAAAACTGCTGCCTCTCACGGGAATCCGGGGCGCGGCCGCCGAGCTATTCACCCGCTCCCGGCGCGAGATTCCCGAGGCGACGGTGTGGGTGGACGTCGACGCCACTCCCCTGCTCGACGCCCGCGCCGCGCTGAACGCCGCCCGGCCGGACGAGCCGATCAGCCTCCTCGCCCTGGTCGCGCGCTTCGCCGTGCTGGGCCTGCGCCGGTTCCCCGAACTCAACGCTCGTATCGACGACAACGCCGTCGTCCTGCTCGACGAGGTGCATCTCGGCTTCGCCGCGCAGACCGACCACGGGCTGGTCGTCCCAGTGGTGCGCGACGCGCAGACGTTGACCACCCGACAGCTGGCCGGGGCGATCGGCGTGCACACCGCCGACGCCCGCTCGGGGGCGATTGCCCCGGTCTCCCTACGCGGTGGAACGTTCACCGTGAACAACTACGGCGTGTTCGGCGTCGACGGCTCGGCCGCGATCATCAACCACCCCGAGGTGGCGATCCTCGGCATCGGCCGCATCATCGATCGGCCCTGGGCCGTCGACGGGCAACTCGCCGTCCGCAAGATCGCGCAGCTGACGTTGGCCTTCGACCATCGGGCCTGCGACGGCGGCGTGGCCGGTGGCTTCCTGCGCTTCGTGGCCGACTGCGTCGAGGCGCCCATTAGAGCCCTAGGTGACCTATAACACGACGATCAGCCAGCGCTCGGGGGAAGCACTGGCTGATCGATGAGCAAAGGCAACGGCCGCCGTGGCGGTGAACTCGCGTCTGCGAGCCTCTCCGCGATCCTCCGGGGGGTGGGGACGACGGTCCTCAACGTCGGCGAGTCCCACCACGGCGGCCTCCGACTCCGTTCCGATCTGAACGTCGGCATCACCGACGGACGCGATGCCGATCGAACATCACGAACGGGGTCGGGCCTTGCTGTCGCGGCCGCCAGGACAACGGCCGCAACGTCTTCTATTCAGTTACGTGCGAGCTGTGCTACCACCACCAGTCGTCCGCCTGCATCGTTCCGGACGAGCCGGCTGGCTGAACTAACGACGTCGCGCTCGAAGATACCGTCGAACTTGCACCTGCCGGTGTGTCGGCCAAAGCGACCGCTGTCCCGACCAACCCGAATAGCAATCCCGCCAAGACGGCCAGCGCTAGCCGCCTCGCGCGCGTTGCAATCAAAATGACCCCTTTCGCATGGTTAGAGACGCCGATGTCACAACCAATATCCCCGGTGGGGCCTGGCCCACGCCATGCCACCCCTAGGATCGGTCGCGCGTCCGTGCAATTCCATACGCTAATAGTGGCAGCTAACTGCCTGACACCAACTGCGATTCGGTGGGCGACATGACAGATGGTGGCGAACTCAGCGATCTCGACATCGCGCTCTATCGAGCGCTTCTCGATCATCCGGACGCCAAATTGCCGCAGATCGCGCAGCGGCTGGGTTGCCCGATCGATGAGCTCGACAAGCCACTGGCCAAGCTGACCGAGATCGGTCTGATCAGCACCGAGGACGGCGCTCGGTACCGCGCCGTCAACCCATCACTCGCCGAGGTCTCAACGCTCGGCGCCGAAGAGCTTGAACTGAGCGCGCGCCGGATCGCCGTCGAGGCTCGTCGCGCGGCCATCCGCCAGGTCACCCCCGAATGGACGAGCGCTGCGCGCGACTACGTGAACCAGGAAGCCGTCGAGCTGGTGACCGATCCGGAGGCCAGGAAGAACGTGCTCATGTACTTCGCCGAGCACTGCCAGCGTGAGCTGCTCTCGGTGGCACCGGGGCGCGGGCCGGGCGGCCGAGCCGACCCCCAGACTCGCATGGCGAACCTGTATTCGCTGAGCCGCGGCGTGCTGACCCGCGCGCTGTACCAGCACGTGGCCCTGCGTGATCGCGCGACGCGGTCCTATCTACGCGATCTGGCCGACCACGGCGCTCGCATCCGGCTGGCACCTTCGGTCCCCGGGCGCAGCCTCGTGATAGACCGCGAAATCGCCATCTTGCCGACCACCACCGCCACCCTCGAGCAGAACACGTCAGCGATCGCGATCGTCCGAGAGCGCAACATCGTGGCCTGGATCGTGGCCAATTTCGAGCAGCTGTGGGCGGAGGCATCTCCGTTGGAAGAACTGCTCGATCAGCAGCACACCGAGGCCGACGTGGACGAGACTCGCCTCGCGATCTTGCGGCTCATGTCCGACGGGGAGAAGGACGAAGCGATCTCGCGCCGCCTGTCGATCTCGGTCCGCACCTGCCGTCGTCACATCGCCGACTACATGGCCCAGGTCGGTGCGACCTCCCGGTTTCAGGCCGGCGTGATCGCGTCCCGCAATGGTCATCTCGATCTACCTCCCGCGCTCTGATGTACTGCGATCACTTGTTGTCAGCGCCTAGTGCCGACAGGTGATCATGGGGTAGGGTGCGCACGCTTTTGGGCGCAGTTCGGTAGATCTGCGCCATCACTGGTCTGGCTGGGGGGATAGATGACGACCAGGCCGGATCCGTCCAGCGCACGAGATGTCGCCGGTTTCGCACGTGAACTGCGCCGCTTGAAGGGCTGGGTCGGCAATCCGTCGTTTCAAGACCTTTCCCGGCGCTCCGGCCTAGCGACCAGCACGCTGGCCGATGCCGCCAAGCTGCACCGCGCAGGCCTGCCCCGGCTCGAGGTCGTCCGCGCCTTCGTCGCGGCCTGCGGTGTCACCGGCGAGGCAACCAAGGCGTGGGAGCAAGCCTGGCGCGACATCCAGTCCGCGGCGAGTAGCGGCACGGCCGCGCGGCCGGCGATCGACCCTCGCGAGCTGCCGCCCGACGTCGCCCCGTTCTGCGGACGCCTCGACGCCGTACGCGCGCTCGACGAGGTATTCGCACCGGACGGCGCGCCGAAGCTGGTCGCGATCTGCGGTACCGCGGGAGTCGGCAAAACGGCGCTGGCCCTGCACTGGGCGCACCGGGTAGCCGACCGATTCCCGGACGGGCAGCTTTACATCAACCTGTGCGGCTACGACGCCAACCCACCGGTCACTGCGGAGAACGCCGTCGTCACGTTCCTGCACAGCCTGCTGCCGCCGGGCGCGCCCGTCCCGGCGGGAGCACGTGAGCAGCTCGCGCTGTATCGCAGCCTGAGCGCCGATCGCTCCCTGCTGGTCGTCCTGGACAACGCCGCCACTCCCGATGACGTCCGACCGCTCCTGCCCGCGGGCACCGACAGCGTCGTACTCGTGACGAGCCGCGATGCGATGGCCGGACTCGTGGCGCGAGACGGCTCGCGGCGCATCGACCTGGACGCGCTGCCGGCGAGCGACGCGCTTGACCTGCTCGGCCGGCTCGTCGGAGATCGCGCCCTCGCCGATCCCGAAGCGACGACCGCGCTGGCCGAGCGTTGCGCCCGGCTGCCGTTGGCGCTGCGGCTCGCGGCCGAGCTCGCGATCAGCAACGCGGACTCCAGCATCGGGACGTTGATCGAGGACCTCGACCGCGCCGACCCGCTCGACGAACTGGAGACCGGAGGCGATCAGCACAGTTCCTTGCGTGCGGTCTTCTCGTGGTCGTACGGGCGGCTGCCGGCCGGTGTCGCGCGGGCCTTCCGTCTGCTCGGGATGCATCCGGGTCGCGAGTACGACGCGTATGCACTCGCAGCTCTGGCCGATTGCTCGCTCCGCGAGGCCCGGGCGTTGCTCAGGACGCTCACCCGCGCACACCTGCTCGACGAGCCCATCCGCGGACGGCACGCGATGCACGATCTGCTGCACGCGTACGCGGTCGAGCTCGCTGACGGCGATCGCGGGTCCCCCGACGCGATCGAACGGCTACTCAGCTACTACGCATACACAGCCTCCACCGCGGGCGACACCGTGTATCCGTATCCACGGTTGCCCGTAGCAAAGGTGTGGCCGACGCCTACCAGTCCCCTGCCGCCGCTGAGCGACGCGACAGCGGCCCGAGACTGGCTCGATGCCGAGCGGACCAACCTGATAGCCGTGGCCCTGGACTCGCCGTGGCCCGAAGGGGTTATAGCTCTCTCCGACGGCTTGGGGCGCTATCTCAATGTCTGCGGGCACTTGGCCGATGCGCACCTGCTCCACTCGCAGGCATTGCGTTGCGCCCGCAGCGTCTCGAATCGAGCGGTCGAAGCCAAAGCGCTGGCACTTCTCGGACTGACTTGCGGTCAGACCGGTGCGCTGCGCGACGCCGTTGTGTATCTGCTCGAAGCGCGCGACATTGTTGCCGACTTCGGGGATCAACGACAGATGCCCAGCGTGTTGAACAGCCTGGGGCTCGTCTACGACGCCCTGGGCCGGCATGACGAGGGTTGCCAGGTGCTAACCGACGCGCTCGAATTGGCGCGTGGCGACGACGCTCGGATGGAGGCCGCTCTGTTGAGCAACCTCGGCCTGTGCCATGAGCACGCCGGCCGGTATCCGCAGGCGCTCGAGCTCTACAGCCAGGCTTCGGAGAAGTATCGCGAGGCCGGTTGGCGGCCTGGCGAGGGCGAAGTTTTCTACAACATCGGCAACGTCAACCAGCGCCTGGGACGTCCCGGATTAGCGCTCGAGAACGGCTCGCGAGCGCTCGCGCTCGCGCAGGAAACGGGGTCGATCGAGATCGAGATGGGCGCGCTCAACAGCGTCGGTATCGCCCTGCGCTCGATCGGCCGGTTCGACGAAGGGACGATGCGCCATGAGCAGGCGTTGACGCTCGCCCTCCGGGTCGGCGACCAGATCGAGGTGGCCCGCGCTCACGACGGGCTGGGCGCGGTCGCGCACGAGACCGGCCGCGTCGACGATGCCCACCGTCATTGGTCCGAGGCACTCGGCATCTACGCGGAGGTGGGGGTGCCCGAGGCTGACGAGGTGCGCGCGAAGCTCTCCGATCTCGGCCTCCGCGCCTCAGCCTGACGCCGCGTCAGCCTGACGGGTCAGGTTGCTCGCGGACGACCTCATCGGGCGACTTGTCCGGGCGAAGCCCCCGCCACGAGGGGTGGCGCAGCCGGCTATCGCTCGTCCACTCGCCGAACGCCACCTCGCCGACCAGCCGGGGCGTCACCCACTGCGCATCGCGGGCGTCCGCGCGAGGTACCTCCGGCGAGAACGGCGAGGTCTTGCGGGCGAGGCGCTTGAGCTGGGCGGCCATCTCGTCCAGCGCCGCGTCGGTGAACCCGGTGCCGACCTGCCCGACGTAGCGCAGACCGTCGGCGGTGGGCAGTCCCATCAGCAGCGACCCGACCGTGCCGGCCCGCCGCCCCTTGCCCGGCCGCCAGCCACCGATGACGACTTCCTGGGTCTGGATGTTCTTCACCTTCACCCAGTCGCGGGTGCGGCGTCCGGGGAGGTAGCGCGACTCGAGGCGCTTGGCCATCACCCCCTCGAGGCCTTGCTGCTTGCTCGCCTGCACCGCGTGCGCGCCGTCGCCCTCGAACACCGGCGGCGTCTGCCAGGACGCACCGGCCAGCTCCAGATCGTCCAGCAGTTCCCGCCGGCCCGTGTACGGAAGGTCGAGCAGCGAGCGTCCGTCCAGATGCAGCAGGTCGAAGACGAGGTATACGGCCGGGACGCTCTCGGCGAGGCGCCGGGCGGCGGCCGCTGTCGCGATGTGCATGCGCTGCTGCAGTCGCTCGAAGCTGGGCCGTCCGGCGTCGTCGAAGCTGACGATCTCGCCGTCGAGCAGCACCTGCGTGGTGCCGAGCTGCTCGCCGAGTCCGCGCAGTTCGGGATAGCTGACCGTGACGTCATTGCCGTTGCGGGACGTGATCGCGATGCGTCCGCCCTCGACGGTGACGAGCGCCCGCACGCCGTCCCACTTCATCTCGTACGCCCAGTGCTCGTCGTCTGGTGGGAGCTCGCCGAGGGTGGCCAGCATCGGCTTGAGGTGCTCGGGCAGCGGCTGCCAGTCCGGCCGCGACGGCGCGTCCATCCGATGGATCATCCAGTTCTTGCCGCCCGTTTGGAACAGCACGAACCGGCCCTTCGTACGCTCGCCGTCCAAGACGACCATGACCTCGCGGTCGGTCCACTTCTGCACCTCGTAGGTGCCGTGGTCCCAGACGGTGACCTCGCCGCCGCCGTACTCGCCGTGCGCGATGGTGCCCTCGAACGTGGCGTACTCCAGCGGATGGTCCTCGACGTGGACGGCCAGGTGGTTGCGCTTCGGGTCGTTCGGGATGCCCTTCGGCACCGCCCAGGAGACGAGTACGCCGTCGCGCTCGAGGCGGAAGTCCCAGTGCAGCGCGGACGCGTGATGCTCCTGCACGACGAACGAGTTGCCCTGTGTCTTCCTGCCGCGCTTGGGCATCGGCTCGCTCGTCCGCTTCGGATCACGCTTGCGGCGGTACTCGTTCAGCTGAGGCACCACGTGCTCAGCGTAGGTGCACCTCGCCGGCTTCGACCGGGGTACCGCGGCGCAGCGATCCCGCAACGGTGCTCGCTTCCTGGCAATCGGCAACCAGGCTGCGCAGTTCGGCGTCCGGGGCGTCACCGGCGATCGTCACGCCGTAGCGGACCCCGGTCGAGAGCAGCGGATCGCCGGCGAAGTCCCCGTCGGCCGCGATCTGCAGTCCGGTGATCGTGATGCCTCGCTTACCGGCCTCGCGCAGGATGTCGTTGAACAGGCATCCGGCGACGGCGAGATGCAGCAGGTGGCCGCCGGACAGCGTGCCGATCGTGATCTGGGCGCGCTCGGTCAGGTGGTGCTCGAAGGTGAGGGCGCCGGGCTCGATCGCCGGTCCGCCCGCGTCGGCCATCCGGATGTCGACGTCGAACGCTGGCATCTGCTCCCCCTAGGTCCCGGCAATTCGGTTGACGCGCCCCGGCAGACTCTCACAACGTGTCGAGAATGCAGCTGGACGGCCGGGCCGGGATCGACGCGGCTCTGGTCAGACGCCTGGTGGCCAGCCAGTTCCCGCAGTGGGGGGACCTGCCGGTCACGCCGGTGAAGCTCGACGGCTGGGACAACCGCACCTACCGTCTCGGCGAGGACATGACCGTGCGCCTGCCCACCCACGAGAGCTACGCGGCGGCGGTCGACAAGGAGGATCGCTGGCTGCCGGTGCTGGCGCCGCTGCTGCCGGTGCCGATACCGACGCCGCTGGCGAAGGGCGAGCCCGGGTTCGGGTACCCGCTCCGCTGGTCCATACGCCGGTGGATGGACGGTGAGACAGCGACGCCGCAACGGGTCTCCATGGGCGCGTTCGCGGCCGCGATCGCCGACTTCATCCTTGCCCTGCAAGCCATCGACGCGGCCGATGGACCACTGGCCGGTACGCACAGCTTCTATCGCGGCACTCCGCCGGCGTACTACGACGACGAGACCCGCCGGGCCATCTCCGTCCTCGGCGATCACATCGACGCGGTCGCCGCAGCTGCCGTGTGGGACGCGGCCCTCGCCGCCGCCTGGGACGGCCCGCCTCGGTGGTTCCACGGCGACATCGCGAGCGGCAACCTGCTCGTGCGCGACGGATCGCTGGTCGGCGTCATCGACTTCGGCACGTCCGGCGTCGGGGATCCCGCCTGCGACCTCGTCATCGCCTGGACGTTCTTCTCGGGATCGAGCCGGGCGGCTTTCCGCGAGGCCGTCGGTCAGGACGCCGCCATGTGGGCGCGAGCGCGCGGCTGGGCGCTGTGGAAAGCGCTGATCACCCTGGCCGACGACCTCGATGGGCCCTCGGCCGCCGTCAACCTGCGCGTCATCGACGACGTCCTCGCCCACGCCGCCGACCCTGCCGGCGGGTCGGATCTCCCATGGTGCGCGAGAACATCTGAACTGCGCAGTACACGCCCGTCGACTGAACTGATCACATCACCGGACAAGATCAGGAATCCAGGCGCCTGAGCAGGGTTCGGGCGGCGTCGGCGACCGGCCCATCAGGCGACTCTGCGGCCCTGCGGCAGGCCGCCCGCGCTTCGGCGGCCCGCCCCTGGCGGTATAGGAGCTCACCGGTCAGCAAATCAGCTCGCTGCGCGTACTCGGGTAGGCCCGACTCGCTGGCGACGCGGTAGGACACCAGCGCCTGTTCGGGCTCCCCGCCGCGATCCTGGATGCGCCCGAGGTGCACAGCCGCAAAGGCGACCTGTCGGGGCTCACCCGCGGCGATGACATCCCGGTAATAGCCGATGGCCTCGCCAGGTCGCTCCTGCGCCTCCAGGACGCTGCCGAGGCTACATCCGAACGTAGCCGCAAGGGCGCGATCGCCACGCTCGGCGGCGCGCTCGTGCGCGCGGCGCAGGCCCTCCACGTCCTGCTCCCGCTCAAGCAAGTCGCCGAGGATCTTTCCCGCGCGTCGTGCCGTTTCCGGCGTCGCGGTCTCGACCGCGTGGTCGGCGGACACCCGCGCAGCAGGCAGGTCGCCGAGCTCGTGGAACAGGATGGCGAGATTCAACTGCGCTAGGCCGGAATGCTCAGCGTGATTCGCAGCGATGGCCTGCTGGTAGGCCTCACGTGCCTGCTCGTGTCGTCCTTGCTTGGCGAGAATCACGCCCAGGTTGTTCAGCGCCAGCGTCCCGAGGTCTGAGTCACCGCCGTCGGCAGCAGTGCGAAGCGCGGCGATGGCTGCGACAAGATCACCCTTCTGCTCTTTCAGCGCGGCGAGTTCGATGGCCGCACTCGCGGTGACCTGTGGTGGGCCGAGACTGATTGCCCGTTCGTAGGCGTAAACCGCTCCGTCCACCAACCCACGCCTCGTCGCCTCACGCGCCATTCGCAGGTTCGCCACGGCTGCCGGATGCGTCGCACCGGGATCGCCCATCGCCGTACCATCAACGACACCGTAGGCGCGAAGTTCAGGCTCGAGGTCTTCGACGAGCCCTGGCAGCAGCTGACGAATGTTCGTCAGCTCTGTCTGCGGATCCTCCGATGACAAGCCAAGTGCGACTAAGCCCACGACCATCGCATCGCCGCCGAGGGCAATGTCGAAGACCGACCCGCCGGGATCGACTCCGTCGAGATCCTCCGGCTCCAGGAACTCCTCCATCCTGGCTGCGGCATCGTCGCTCAGCGAATCGATGCCGGAGTCCGACAGCGGAGTCCCGAGCGCCGCGTGCACGTACTCGTTCGTCGCGATGAACGAATACACCGCTACGCGCTCACGAACATCGGGATCACGTGAGATGTCGTCCAATATCGTCAGGAACGCCGCTCGATCGCGACGGCTCACCGCACCCACCGCAGCAACGAGCAAGTCCCATGCCACGCCGTCGACAACCGGCGCCGCGTCGTCTGGTCGCTGCGCATCTGCGCGACTCCGGCGCCGCCATTTCATGTCGCCATCCAAGCACGCACCCCGAGGAGCCCTAGGGCACGATCAACGTGACCCGGCGAGGCTCCGGCGTATGGGGTGCCATCAGCCAGCACGTGATCGACGACGTCCTCGCCGACCCACGCGATGATCTATAGCTCGCTACGAGACGAGACGCTCGATAGTCGCGATGGTGTGGGCGGTGCGTTCGTGAAGCACCGCCTGTAATCCGAAGCGCGCGGCCGCTTCGACGTTGTCCGGCACGTCGTCAACGAAGACGACCTCGGGCGGCTGCACGTCGAGGCGCCGGCAGGCAAGCTCGAAGATCGCCGGGTCCGGCTTGGCGAGACCGACTTCGTGCGAGTACACGACGTCGTCCACCAGCTCGCTGAATCTGTATCGGCGCTCCTCTTCGCGCCGCGCACCGTCCGCCGAGTTGCTCAGGATTCCGGTCTTGAGGCGAGGTCGCAGCAGGCGGACGTAATCCACTAGTGGTTCGTCGAGATCGCCGCAGTACCAGACCCACATATCGGCCCTGAAGCGATCAGCCTGATCCGGCAACAGCCCCAACGCATCGGCGTACCGCCGACGCCACTTGTCCATGAAATCCGGAGGGCCCACCCGCTCCAGGACGCCGCCGATGTCGAACACCGCCGCCGCAACCGTCACCGACCCACCCTGCCAGAACCGGGTGAAAGCATCACCAGACTCATCCGAAAGAAGTCCGGGAGGCGGTGTCGGATCGGGGCAGAGGTGTTCGTAGAAGGGATGAGCGGCCGCCCACAAGGGCCGCCGCAAAGGAACAAATCCCGACGAGAAAGGACCGACGATCATGAAGCTCACCACCACCACGCAGGTTTCCGTCGACGGCGTGATGCAGGGAAACGGCGGACGGCATCCGGACCTCGATCCCGGATTCGAGCGCGGCGGATGGGCCAGGCCACTGTTCGACAACGAGGCCATGACGTTCGTCGACCAGACGTACCAGCGGGCCGACGCGTTCCTGTTCGGCCGGCGCACCTACGACCTCTTCGCCGGCTACTGGGGAGCAATGGGTCCGGGCAGCGGCCCCGTCGCGGATTCCCTGAACGCGCTGCCGAAGTACGTCGCATCCAACACGCTCACCGAAGCGCGCTGGGCGGACACGACCGTCCTCTCCGGTGACCTCGCGGCGGCCATCGGCGAGCTGAAAGCCAAGCCAGGAGGCGAGCTGCAGGTGCACGGCAGCGGCAACCTGGTCCGCTGGCTCCTCGACAACCAGCTGGTCGACGAGATCACCCTGCTCATCTGCCCCGTGATTGTCGGCGAGGGCACACGGCTGTTCCCCGACACCGGCCCGGACGCAGCGCTCGACCTGGTCGAATCGCGAGCCTTCCCGAAGGGCATAACAAGCCAGGTCTACCGGCCGGCCGGGCGCCCGCAGTATGCAACCGCCTGAAGCCGGACTGCGAATCACCGGACGGGATACCGTCGCTGTCGGATCGCTCGCAAGCGGCGTTGCAGAAATCCTCGAAGGAAGTCCGGGAGGCGGTGTCGGATCGGGGCAGAGGCGTTCGTAGCAGGAGTGAGCGGCCGCCCACGAAGGGCGCCCCGAACCACAGGAGATGATCTTCAGATGCAGTACCTGGTTTCCGTGATCAACGATCGGTCCGGCCTCGCCAACCCGGAGGAGCAGGCGGCCATCAACGTGTTCAACGACCGGCTCGTGGCTGATGGTTACTGGGTTTTCGCCGGCGGCCTCGGGGCGCCCAGCGCGGCGACCGTCATCGACAACCGGGACGGGGAACCGGTGTTCACCGACGGGCCCTTCGTGGAGTCGAAGGAGTTCCTTGTCGGCTTCTGGATCCTCGAGGCCCCCGACCTCGACGTGGCGCTCAAGCTCGCCACCGAGGGGTCGAAGGCCTGCAACCGGAAGATCGAGGTGCGGCCGTTCCTGAGCGAGTGAGCGTGGTCGACGTCCAGGAGGCGATCACCCGAGCCCACCACGAGGAGTGGGCCCGGGTGCTCGCCGCCCTGACCAGGCGGTTCGGTGATCTCGACATCGCCGAGGAGGCCGCCGCCGAGGCGTTCGCGACCGCCGTCGAGCGGTGGCCGGCCGACGGCGTACCTCCCAACCCCGGCGGCTGGCTGACCACCGCCGCCAACCGCAAGGCCATCGACCGGATCCGGCGCGAGAACAAGCGCGACGACAAGCACAGGGAGGCGCAGATGGTGTCCGACGACGACCCGCCCGAGCCTCTCGGGGCCATCGACGACGAGCGGCTCCGGCTGATCTTCACCTGCTGTCATCCGGCGCTCGCGATGGAGACCCGGGTGGCGCTGACGCTGCGCATGGTCGGCGGTCTGACGGTGCCCGAGATCAGCCGTGCCTTCCTGATCCAGGAGACTGCCATGGGGCAGCGGATCACCCGCGCGAAGGCCAAGATCAAGGCGGCTCGCATCCCTTACCGGGTGCCGTCGGCGGAGGATCTCCCAGGACGCGTCTCCGGCGTGCTCGCCGTCCTATACCTCGTCTTCAACGAGGGCTACCTGGCGACCGGCCCCGACACCGATCCGGTGCGTCACGATCTGACCGCCGAGGCGATCCGGCTCACTCGCCTGATTCGTGCCTTCCTGCCGGAGGACGGTGAGGTGGCTGGGCTGCTGGCGCTGATGCTCCTCACCGAGGCCCGCCGCACTGCCCGGGTTTCCGCGAGTGGCGAACTGGTCACCCTCGACGAGCAGGACCGCGGGGCCTGGGACGTAGCGCTGATCGCCGAGGGTCACCGGCTGGTGCGCGAGCGTCTGGCTGCTGCCGCCGCCGGAGTGGCTCCGGGGCGCTACCAGATCCTCGCCGCGATCAACGCCGTGCACACCTCCGCCCGCGACGTACGCGACACCGACTGGTCGCAGGTCGTCGCCCTCTACGACCAGCTCGTCCGCCTCGACCCCTCGCCGATCGTCGCCCTCAACCGGGCCATCGCGGTCGCCGAGCTCGACGGCCCGGAGGTGGCGCTGGCGGCCGTCGACCGTCTTGAGGACACGTTGGCCGGCTATCACGCCTACCACGCGACCCGCGCCGACCTGCTGCGCCGGCTGGGCCGCAGCCAGCAGTCGCGCGCGGCGTACGACAAAGCCATCGAGCTGGCGGGCAACACCGCCGAGACCGTCTACCTGACCCGCCGCCGCGACCAACTGGGGTAGTGCCTATGACCGAGCGGAGGGCGTGGGATTCGAACCCACGATGAGGCTTCCACCCCATAGCGGTTTTCAAGAGTACGCAGCGTTTGGCGAGAATCCCCTTACTTAGCAAAGGATTCATGCACCGATGCACGCTCATCGCGACTTCCGGCCCACGGCTGGCCCACGGCCCGCACCGCCCTGTAGCGCCTGGTCGATCCGCGAGTTGACGGCTGATTCGTCGCCGTCGATGCATCCGGCGTAGACGCGAAGTAGTATCTCAACACCGTGGCCTACTCGCGCGGCCACTTCCGGCGCCGGCACCCCACCGTTCAGCCACAACGTGACGGCCGCGTGTCGCAAGTCGTACGGCCGGGCAGCAAGCGGCGATGCGACCTGGGCAGGTGTCAGGACAGTCAAGGAGCGTTTACAGCTCAAGGACGACGAGCTCGCCGTCGTCCGGCGAGTCTGCGCTCTCTCGACGGCGAGTTGATCTACAGCAACGACAGCTATTACCCGCTGTCGTTCGTGCAAGGCACACCGATCATGGCGCCGCACAACCTGTCGCCGGGTGCGAAGCGGACCCTCGCCGACCACGGTCACGTGCAGGTCCGAGCAGTCGATGATCTACGTTCGGATGCCGACGCCAGACGAGGCGAAGCGACTGGATCTGACAGCGGGCAGGCCCATCGCCGAGCACATCATCACCGGGTACGACGAGGACGACCGGCCCGCGCGCTGCGTTCTCAACATCCTGCCGGGCAACCGGCACGTGATCATCTACGACCGGCGAGGCTTCCCCCGGCCGGACAGTGACCCGTCATGACGATCACCTTCGAGCAGGCCCATCCCGAGGACGAGCCGATCGTCCGCGATCTACAAGCCGAGGCGGTCGGCTGGCTCGCCGAGACGGGCACCGATCAATGGCAACCCGCCGCGATGATCGAGCGACGAAAGACGCGCCGAGGAGCGCAACCTGCGCGATGAGATCAAGCGCGGCGAAGTGTGCCTCGTCAAGGACGGGGACTCCGTCGTTGGCACGCTCACGCTCGACGACTATGCCGACCCCGAGTTCTGGACAGACGAGGACGAGCCGAAGTCGGCGCTCTACGTGCACCGCATGGTCGTCAGCCGCGATGCAGCCGGCCACGACATCGGCGGCGCCATGCTGGACTGGGCATCAGACCAAGCCACGCACGCGGGCAAGGCGTGGTTGAGGCTCGATGCGTGGCGTACCAACACCGGATTGCACAACTACTACCGGCGACACGGCTTCGCTGACGTACGCACGATCAGCCTGCCGTGGCGAGGATCAGGCGCCTTCTTCCAGCGTCCAGCACGGGCGGCAGAGGACACGGGTCACTCGTAGGCCGTAGCTGCCTCGAAGGACGGGAGAAAGTGCGCGGACGTATTCCGTTCGCGATCGAGTCAGCGCATGATTGACGCGTGGGCTTTGTCTGGTACGTCGTGCTGGCGCCGATCACCGTGCTCGCGGCAGTTCTGTGGGAGCGCCAACGCCGCGCCGGCCGTCCCAAAAATGAGCGCGGCCGGCCGTGGGCTCTTGTCGTCACCGTCGCGGCGATCGACGGCTGGCTGTGGTGGGTCGCATCCGGCGCGCCGTGGTCGCCCGTCTGGGGACTGATCTGGCCGCTTATCGCGGTCAACTTCGTGTTCGCCTGGGTGATGATCAGCGACCTGACCGGGGTCAAGCTGCAGGGGAGCCGATCGGCCTACCTGGAGTCGATGATCAGGCAACCGCCTGAGCGGCCGCGACGCTGACACACAGTGGGCGGAGCACAGGCGCCGCGACCTCATGTACTGCTGAGTTAACCTCTCTTGGGTCAAGGCGCGGCCTCCGGCCGCGCAGCCGCCGGCCAGCGACCTGCGGGCGGCACCTCCGGCACCGTCCTCGGTCGCAGCCGGGCAGCGTCTCGCCTGTGGCTGTACCTGATCGAGCCGGTCTCTCTGTGGGTGCATGCCTGCCCTCCGCAGCCCGATCTTGTACGGCCGCCCGGCCGCGTCAAGGGTCGTTCGTCCTCGCTCCGCTCCGGGCGCTCCACCCTTGACACACCCGGCCGTCCGAACAGCGGGCAGCTACAGAGGGCAGGCATCAGTGTGATGCCATGGACGGGGGAGGTCAGCTGATCGGCATCTTGCGACATGCGCGAACCGCGCCCGGCATATTCACGAGACAGCAGGAACCGGCTTATCTTCCTCAAGCTGCTCTAGCATCTTTACGGTAATCAACTCGTCGGTCAGCCCTCGCATAAGGACAAAGGGCTGCATAAGTGGATTCAGAAAGCGGTACCGGAACTTCTTTTGAGTTCCTTCCTTCTTTAGTACTGGCCCGCGCTCACTGGAAAGCTGATTTAAATGCAGAGCAAACTGCGGAATATCGTATGCCCGGCCCATGATTAACGAAAGCGGCTCGCGCACCGCAGATGCGGAGAAATATCCCCGATCATCCACCCGTGCAGCTGCGCACGCCAGCAGCACCTGCTTGTAGAGATTTTCTCTTGGACTAAAAGTCGCTTGGTAGTACATCTGGTGAGTGCTCTCCTGGGCTTTTTTCAGCGACTTGGTGATCCCTTGGGAGAAGTCTACGTCTTGTATAGTGTCCGAGCTGCGCCACACCGCACTTGCGGCGGATTGCTGCGCCAGGAGATGCGTGTAGTGTGGCAAACCTTGAGAGAGGCCCGTCAGTCGCGTCAGTATTTTGCTATCGATTTTCATCTTTACGGAATCAAGTCCGTTGGTGACAATCTCTGCGAGTTCGAAGCGGGTCATCCGCGGCATCGAGATCTGTTGAAGTGCTCGCTCAATAGATGCGTGTTCCGATACCAGCTCGTCGACATCGTCAGCGACTCCTACGATAACAACCGTCGCAGGCACGACGTCATCCGAGAGTGTCTTTAAAGTGTCGGCCATCAGACGATGAGTTGATTGCTCCAGCCGATCGAATTCATCAAAGAAGATTGTTGCTGGTGTATCACGCGTGAGTAGGGTCAGCCCGACTCTGACATGATCTGGCGTCAACGGATCTACACCGCTGAAGTAGTCGGCGGCCGTGACAATGCTCTGGCGGGTCTCGGTTGAAAATCCAAACCCGGGCGCCTCGGAAACAATCCGAAATTCGTTGAAGGCCTTACGCCATGTCGACGAGAAGGTGTCGTTCGTCTGGCAGTTGATCTTGATAGCGCTGGTGCCCCCTCCGGTCGCCTCTTTGCAAACGGTAGCCAGAGAGGTCTTGCCTACACCACGTTCGCCGTAGATAACTACATGTTGGCCAGGCTCATCCACCGCCTCGATCAACTGGATGAGTTGTTCGATACGGCCAGCAAATAGAGCCTTCCGCGTGATTGGCGCAGATGGGCTGAACGCGGCACGCACTTCGCGTTCGCGTTCGATCAAATGGTCAGGATCCTCGTCCGCCATATCGCACCTTCCTGAGTCAGGATCGTCTATCCTGAGTCAGGATCGCACATACTGACTCAGCTCGCAATATCCATGCAGCGGGCGTCCGGCGATGTAGCTCGGGCGACACCTAGCCGGTCGGTGGTCTTGCCTAGCCCACGAGGGGCCCACAGATAGCGAGACAGTGCCGACATCGGTGGACTGTAGTGAGCCTCAGCGAGCGGCAAGGACTCGCACTGGTTCGCCGCGAATCCCCCATCCAGTGGGAGGTTTCGGCACCCACGGAGCGGAGGGCGTGGGATTCGAACCCACGATGAGGCTTCCACCCCATAGCGGTTTTCAAGACCGCCGCCATCGGCCACTAGGCGAGCCCTCCTGGATGCGTCGAGCGTAGCGGCTCGAGTGGAGTCACTTGTAGAAGGCGGTAACTCCGACGAGGAACGACGGGCAGGTGTATCCGGCGGACAGGGTGGCGCCGGTCTGGTTGGTGGTAGTCCATCGAGACGAAGGCCCACTGGCTCAAGATCGGCAGAGAGTATTCGGTCGGATCTGTCGGTGACTGCCTCTAGGGTGACACCGGCCGCAGCGGCATTTGCGAAGGAGACTCAGTGAGCGACGAGCACGCGATCGAGGTGAGCGGGCTGTCGAAGCGATATCGCGGGTCGCGGGGCCAGCCCGACGTCGAGGCGGTCCGCGGCATCGATCTGCACGTCGCCCGCGGTGAGGTCTTCGGGTTCCTGGGGCCGAACGGGGCCGGCAAGACGACCACGGTGCGGATGCTGTGCACGCTCCTGCCGATCAGCGACGGCACGGCGACGGTCGCAGGCGTCGATGTGCGCCGCGACCCGGCGGAGGTACGCCGGCGCATCGGCGTCGCCCTGCAGGAAGTGGGGCTCGACACGACGCAGACCGGGCGCGAGCTGCTCGAGCTGCAGTGCGGTTTGTACAAGGTGCCCGATCCGGCGGCGCGGACGACCGAGCTGCTCGAACTGGTCGGGCTGACCGAGGCCGGCGACCGACTCGTGCGCGCCTACTCCGGCGGCATGAAGCGCCGGCTGGATCTCGCCACCGCGCTGGTCCACGCGCCGGAGGTGCTGTTCCTCGACGAGCCCACGACCGGGCTCGACCCGGCCAGCCGGGTCACGATCTGGGACGAGGTGCGCCGCATCAACGCGTCCGGCACGACGGTGTTCCTGACCACGCAGTACCTGGAGGAGGCCGACCAGCTCTGCGAGCGGGTCGCGATCATCGATGAGGGGACGATCGTGGCGCAGGGCACGCCGGACTCGCTGAAGTCCGAGCTGGGCAGCGACGTGGTCACGGTCGGGCTCGACGCCGACCACCACGAGGCCGCGCGGTCGGCGCTCGCGCAGGTGCCGAACCTGGGCCACATCACCGACGCCGCGGAGGGGCTGGCCGTCTACGTCGACGACGGGGCCGCCGCCGTCCCGGACATCGTGCAGTTGCTCAGCGGGGCCGGCATCCGTCCGGGCGCGATCACGCTGTCGCGGCCGAGCCTCGACGACGTGTTCCTCGCCGCGACCGGACGCCGCATCGAAGGCGGCGCCCCCACCCCCGCAGAGACGGCAGGCGCGCGATGAGCGCTTGCGCGAAGAGCCCCGCCGCCGCGACTGTCCTTTCCGCGGCCAAACCCGGGGTCGGCGCCGCGCCGCGGCACACCTGTGCGTCGACAACCGACTCAGGCAGGTTGGGACAGTGAACGAGACGGTTCTGCTCGGACGCCGGGCCGTGCGCGAGGTGTGGCGGATCCCGGCAGCGACGATCCCGGCGCTGTTCATTCCGGTGTTCTTCCTGGTCGTCAACCTGGGCCAGGTCAACAAGATCTTCAACCCGGCGCACACGCCGTTCCTGCACGGGCAGCACTACGTCGCCTTCCAGATCCCGGTGTCGCTGGTGTTCGCGGTGAGCTCGGCGACGTCCGGGCTGGCGATGGTCACCGACATCGACATCGGCTACCTGGACAAGCTGCTCGCGGCACCTATCCGCCGGACGGCGATCGTGTGGGGACGCCTGGCGGCCGACCTCGCCCGCGGCCTCGCTGTATCGGTGATCGTGCTGGCGGTGGGCTACGCCTTCGGGGCCCGGGTCAAGTCCGGCGCTATAGGCATCATCCTGCTGATCGTGCTGTCGGCGTTGTGGGGCGTCGCCTATGCGGGCATAGCGATCGCCATCGCGTTGAAGACCAAGAACGTGCAGACGACCAACGCGTCGTTCCTGATCTTCTTCCCGCTGCTGTTCCTGACGCCGAACTTCGTGCCGATGGACCTGCTCGCCGGGCCGTTGAAGGCGATCGCCAGGATCAATCCGGTCACCTACGTGATCACCGGTCTGCGCGATCTCGTGCTGTTCCACGACATCCATTGGGGCTCGCTCGGCGCCTGCGTGTTGACGATTGCCGCGACAGGAGTGGCGCTGACGTGGCTGTCCATACGAGCACTGACCACCTTCGCCGACTGAGGATGGCACACTCCGGCGGATGAGCCCAGTTCGCCTGCGTACCGCGGCCGGTCGTGGCGTGCTCGCCACGACGATCCTCGGCAGCGGCATGGCCTTCCTGGACAGCACGATTGCGAACGTCGCCACCAAGAAGATCGGTCAGGACTTCCACGCCAGTTTCGGCGCGCTGCAGTGGGTGCAGAACGGATACCTGCTGCCGCTGGCCAGCTTGATCCTGCTCGGCGGCGCACTGGGTGATCGGCTCGGCCGCCGGCGCATGTACCTGCTCGGCGTCGCGTGGTTCGCCATCGCATCGCTGCTGTGCGCCATATCGCCGAACGTCGAGACGCTGATCGCGGCCCGCGCCCTGCAGGGCATCGGCGGCGCGCTGCTCACACCGGGCAGCCTGGCGATCATCTCGGCGACGTTCGCACCGGAGGACCGCGCCGCGGCGGTCGGCGCCTGGTCGGGGCTCGGCGGCGTCGCGACGGCGATCGGCCCGTTCCTGGGCGGCTGGCTGGTGCAGGACGTCTCGTGGCGGTGGGCGTTCGGCATCAACGTTCCGTTCGCGGTCGCCGTCATCATCCTGGGCATCAAGTACGTGCCGGAGAGCCGCGCCGAGCACCGAGCGACCAGCCTCGACCTGCCCGGCACGTTGCTCGTGGGCGGTGGCCTGGGCGCGCTGACCTACGGCACCACCAGCGCGGGTTCCGGCGGCTGGGACGCGCTGGCCACCGTCATCACGGCTGCGGGCGTCGGCCTGCTCGCCGGGTTCGTGATCGTCGAACAGCGCGAGAAGCAACCGATCGTCCCGCTCAAGCTGTTCGCCGACCGCGCGTTCAGCGGCTCCAACCTCATGACGTTCATGACCTACGGCGCTCTGGGGGCGGTGCTGTTCGTCCTCACGCTGAACCTGCAGATCTCCGCCGGCTACGGGGCCCTGGCCGCCGGCACGGCCTTGTTGCCGATCACGATCTTCATGATGTTCCTGTCGGCGCGATCCGGGGCGCTGGCGGCCCGGATCGGCCCGCGGCTGCAGATGACAGTCGGACCCCTGATCTGCGCGGTCGGCCTGCTGCTGACGATGCGCATCGACGCGCATCACCACTCCTACATCACCGACGTACTGCCCGGCATCCTCGTCTTCGCGTTGGGCCTCACGGCGTTCGTCGCCCCGCTGACCGCCACGGTGATGGGCACCGCCCCGCCGGATCAGGTCGGTGTCGCCTCCGGTGTGAACAACGCGGTCGCCCGGGCGGCGTCGCTGCTGGCCGTGGCGGTGTTGCCGCCGCTCGCCGGGCTGCACGGCGAGGCCTATCAGCAGGCGAGCGTCATGGCCCACGGCTACCGTGTCGTCGCGGTCAGCTGCGCGGTGCTGCTCGCCATCGCTGCGCTCGTCGTGGCAGTGACTGTGCGCATTCCGGCTCGGGCGCTGCACCAGGAAACTCCGGATGAGGCAGGATGAGGCTGTGGACGATTCGATAGTTCTGGCGCACATCGACGAGTTGGTCGACGAGGAGAAGAAGCTGCGGGCCGCGCACCGGGGTCAGGGCCTCGTCGGCGACGACCGGCGGCGCCTCGAGTTGATCGAGCGGCAACTCGATCAACTCTGGGACCTGCTGCGACAGCGCCGGGCCCGCGAGGAATTCGGCGACGATCCGGACGTCGCCCAGGAACGATCGGTCAACGACGTCGAGGGCTACCTGCAGTAGCGCCGCCCGGCGCGCCCGCTCCGGCGCCGAGATCCGCCACGCGGCGACCGAGGGGTGGATCCACGTTCCCACCTCGACGCTCGGCGCGCTCACCGGGTCCTGACGTTGATCGGTCGGCGACCCAGCTCCTCGAGTTGTCCGACCCCGAGCCGGCCCCAGCCCGCCTGCGGTCGAACAACCTGCAGGGACGCCGTGCACGAGCTCCGGGCCGGACATCGTCCGTGCGACGGCAACATCGTCGCCCGATGATCATTTCTGCCGATGTGACCATCAGCGGTGTGTGCGTGCCGGGTAGATCCCGGACACTCCGTTCCGGAGACATCCCGGACACCTGAGCGTGGTACTGGCCTGCTCGGGTCATGCCGCTGAAGGTGATGGATGTCGTGGAGCTTCGGCTTCGGGTGATCGCGGATGTGGAA
>DASXYL010000016.1:0-40409 GCA_036502575.1 Jatrophihabitantaceae bacterium
AGGGCGGGGAGGGTGTTCCGTTCAGGAACGGGGGAGTGGCCTGCCGTCAGCCAGCCGTGGCACGTGCTCCGTCGGCGGAGGTGGTGCGGGGTCTCCTGTGGGCGGTGGCGCAGCTCTGTCGAGCGAGCCGGTCGGCAAAGCATCGGCGAGTGGTGTGCGGCCGGGGTGACCGGCGCCGCTCCGGTCACCCCGGCCGCAGTCCGTGGGCCCGGTGAACCGGGCGGAGTGCCGATGTCCCTCGTGCCATCGCGGCGGTGCGGGCACGTCCGCGAAGCCGGGGCTCGTGGAGCCGGACGCGGTGCGCCAGGTCAAGCGGATCGCCACGAAAACCTCCTCCAGCACCGGAAAGCGGGGGACACCGGCGTCGGCCGCGAGGTCCGCGAGAGGACTTCGGCCGGGACTCGAGAGATATAGTTAGGAAACTTTCCTATCTATGGGTGAGATCACACCATCTCCGACCGGGCGATGTCAATACCGAACCCCGTCCTCACGTTCCGTGGCCGGAAAACCCGTAAAAAGCACAGAAGAAAGGCCGGGCCCCACCAGGACCCGGCCCGCTCACCCCGCGAAGAACTTCGCGACCAACCTCACCCAGCGATGTCGGCCCGTGCGATCACCTTCGTGATCTTCGCCCGGACGAGGGATTCCTCCGGCACCGCGTTGCGCCGCCCGTACTCCTCCGCCCGCTCGGCGCCCATGTACCGCTCGCCCAGGCGGGTGGCCCACTTCAGCATCTCGTCGAAATCCTGGGTCAGCCGCGCCTCGGCGGTGAACTGGACGTAGGAGTACGGCGGCCGCTGGTCGTCCACGGCCAGCGAGATCCGCCCGTCCCGGCGGATGGCCTTGCCCTTGAGGGTGTCGGTGCCCGTGGTGAAGACGATCTCGTCCCCGGAGGGGGTCTCGTCCAGCAGGAACCACACCGGCGTCACGATCGGGGCGCCGTTCGCGCGCACCAGCCCCAGCATGCCGGTCCGGGTGCCGGAACTCGCGAACTGCCACCATTCGTCCTTGATCATCTCCCGCATGGGGTGGACGTTAGCCCGTCACCCGTGCGGGCGCCGGGGGAGGCCGACTAGCCTGGCCTGCTGTGCGAGACGACGAGATGGGCGCCGCGGGCCTGGCCGACGAAGGGCTGACCCGCCGGTTGAAGGCGCTCGCCTGCACCGCGCCGCTGCACGACCTGGACGCGCGCAAGGCGAAGCTGGACTGGGCCGACGCCACGGTCTACCAGATGGCCGAGATCGCGCTGCACACGATTGACCAGGTCACCATCGCGATGGACTTCGACACCGGCGCGGGCCACGACCAGGTGATCGACCGGCTGCTGCCGTTCATCGCGCAGCAGGCGCGGTCGCGGATGCCGGACGAGCACGTGCGCGTGGCGAAGTGGGTGCTGGACAACCTGATCAACGTCGGCACCACCGACCGTGGCTTCCGGCGCGTCTACGGCTCCATGGGCCCGGGCGGCTACCAGCGCCGCCAGTTCGACTTCAAGCTGCTCGTCGAGCTGGCCGCCCCCGACGGCGAGGTCTACCTGCGTGCCACCGACGAGGCGATCAACGTGCTGGTCGGCGCGCTGGACACCGACGTCGAATCGGCGCAGATCGCGGCCGAGGTGAAGCTGGAGAACCTGATCAACCGCGGCCGGCTGGCCGACGCCAAGCTCGCCGCCGAGCAGGCGCGCTACCGCACCGTGCAGTACGGCGAGACGCTGCGCGCGAAGCTGGACGCCACCCGCCGCGACGTGCGCGCCGTGGACTGGGAGCGCGAGGTGCCGGACCTGATCGACTCCGCGCTGGGCCACATCGAGTCCCGCTTCCGGGCGGAGAACGCGATCCTCAAGAACATCACCACCGCGCGGGACGAGTCGGAGGACGTCGACCACAAGCGCCGCGCGGCCGAGCTGGTCGACATCGTCGCGGACTGCATCCGGCGGCACACCCGGCTGCAGTCGCGGCTGGCCGACGCGGGCGCGGTGTTCCGCGCCGAGCAGGACCGCCAGCAGTTCTCCGGCCCGCCGCAGCGCGCCACCATCGACCTGTTCGGCCAGCTGCTGGTGCCGACGCTGGGGTTGCCGCTGGCCGACGCCGTCGCGCCCGCCGAGCACTTCTTCCACGCCGTGGCCGGGATCGCCCCGCCGGTGGTGCCGTCGCTGTCCTCGCTCGTCTCGATGCTGCTGCGGCCCGTGCCGGAGCGCGATCAGCTGGTGGGCGAGGTGCCCGAGCCGGAGCTGATGCCCGCCGACGTCACCGACCGCTTCGGCGACGACGTCTGGCGCCTCGCCGACGACCTGCTCGACCTGCCCGAGGTGCCGCGCCGGCTGTCCGGCCTGCTGGACGACGCGCGCCGGACGAAGCAGCCGGGGCTGCCCGCGCTGGTCGCGCTGCGCGCCCTGCACGCCTACAGTCCCGAGGTCGGCGCCGCGCGCCGCCAGGGGGAACGCCAGGTGCTGCTGGCCGTCGACGACGGGACCCTGCTCGACGACCCGGACTTCGGCGGCGCGGACCTGCTGCTGTCCACCGCCGGCGTCGAGCGCGCCGATGAGACCGACGAGACCGAGGAGGTCGCCTGAGATGGCCGTGACCCACACGAGCGTCGACGCCGAGGCCGCCGCCCGGCTGGTCGCGTTCGGCATGCGGCCGAAGCAGCTGCCGGCCCGCGACGTCGTCTACGGCGAGCTGGTCCGCCGGTACGCCGAGGACAACGCGTTCAAGGCGCTGACACACGCCGTCGCGTCCGGCCTCGGGCTGATGGTGCTGGAGGTCAACCAGCAGGCGGGCGCGGTGCTCGCGGCCACCGACGAGTCGATCTTCGAGATCAAGATGGACAGTTACGCGCGGCAGAGCAAGATCCGCGAGCGCCGCGAGACCGAGAAGGTGCTGCACGGGCTGATCCACCTGGCCACCGCGGCGCTCGGTTACCCGCGCCCGGACGACCTGGCCAACGACACCTACATCGGCCGCGTCAGCGTCGAGCTGGTGGACGCGATGGTCCGCGAGGCCGCGCGCATCCTCGACGAGCGCGCGCAGCAGGCCGAGGCCAACAACGACCCGCTGGCCGACGCGCCGGAGCTGGAACAGGCCTGGCGCGCGTACGCCCGGCGTCCCGCCGCCGCGGCCACCAAGGACGGCCGGATGGCCGCCGACACCACCCGGGGCATGGTCGCGCGCGCCCTGCGGTTCCTCGCCGACCAGGGCTTCCTGGTGCCGGTGAGCGACGAGCAGGGCGGCACCTACCGCACCACCGGCCGTTATCAGATCCAGGTGCGCGAGCTGGCCGCCGACGCGGCGTTCGACGACCTGCTGGCACTCGACGTCGTCGCGGTCGCGGGTGCCGGGGGCACGCTGCGCGCGGCCACGACGGACACGCTGCAGTAAGAGGGGACTTCGATGTACGAGCTTTCGCGGGTCCGCCTGCACTCGGTGGGCCCCGCGGGCGCCCGCTACCAGGACGTGGTGCTGGACTTCAGCGGCGTCGGCGCCACCATCACCGCGCCCAAACAGGACGCGCTGTTCAGCGCCGGGATCCACGCCGGGGGGCCGGTGCGCCGCCCCTCGCCCGCCAGCGTGCTGTTCCTGGAGAACGGCGGCGGCAAGTCGGTGCTGATCAAGCTGATCTTCTCGGTGATGCTGCCGGGCCGCCGCCAGGTGGTCGGCACTACGAGCACCAAGGTGCTGGAGAAGTTCGTGGCGGCCAAGGACGTCTCGCACGTGGCGCTGGAGTGGCTGCACGTGGAGACCGGCCAGCGGGTGATCACCGGCAAGGTCTCGGAGTGGCGCGGGCACGTGACGTCCGCGGACTCGGAGAACCTGGTCGACTCCTGGTACTGCTTCCGCCCGACGCCCGCGCTGGGCCTGGATTCCCTGCCGCTGACGGAGGAGTCGCGGCTGCTCACGATGTCCGGCTTCCACGACCGGATCGCCGCCTCGGCGCTGGCCGAGCCGGAACTGGAGCTGTTCTGGACGCGGCGCCACCACGAGTGGACCGGCCGGCTCGACGGCCTCGGCCTGGACACCGAGCTGTTCCGCTACCAGCGCGCGATGAACGCCGGCGAGGGCGAGGCCGCGGACGCGTTCCAGTTCTCCACCGACGAGGCCTTCGTCGAGTTCCTGCTGCGCGCGGTGCTCTCGGAGGAGGAGCCGAAGGACCTCGCGCAGGTCGTCTCGACCTACTCGCACAACCTGGCCCAGCGCGGGGACCTGTTGGCGGAGAAGGACTTCGTGTCCGGTGCGCTCGAACTCCTCGGCCCGCTGGCCGAAGAGGAGGGCGTCGCCGCCGCATCACGCCGGATCGCCGCCGTCGCGCGGGCCGACCTGCAGGAGCTGGCCGGGCGGATCCATGCCCGCAACGAGCTGGAGAACGCGCGGCTGGACGGCCTGGACGACCACGTCGAAGAGGTGAAGACGGCGGAGAAGCTCGCGGAGGGCGACCACCGCCGGCTCGCCGCCGGGGTCACCGAGCTGCGCCGCCTGGTCGCGGTGCTGCGCCTCGACGAGGCCCAGGCCGCCCGCAAGCGCGTGGACGCCGAGCTGGCCGAGGCCAAGACCGAGGCCGAGGCGTGGCGCGAGACCGCCACCGTGCTGAACCAGCTGAACGCCGGCCGCAAGGCGAAAGACCTGCGCGAGCTGGTCGGCAACCGCGAGGAGAAGGCCAAGCCCGCGCTCGAAGCCCGCAACGCGGCGGCGTCCGCGCTCGGCCGGGGCCTGCTCGCGCTGGCTCGCGACGCGCAGCGGCAGGCCGACAAGGCCGAGGCCCATGCCGACGCGTTGCGCGCGGAGGCGGAGAAGGCGCAGGCCGACCGGGACGAGGCCGCGAACCTGGCCGCCGGGCGCCGCGCCGAGGCGCGCGGGCTGTCCGCCCGGATCGCCGAGCTGCGCGAGGAGATCTCCGGTTCCGTCCGAAGTGGACTGCTGAGCGCGGGCACCGACGTCGCCGAGGCCGCCCGCGCGGCCCGGGCCGCGGCCGAGGCCGCCTCCGCCGAGTTCGCCCGGCGTGAGCAGGAGCTGGAGCGCGTCGGCGAGGATCTCCAAGCGGCGCAACGGGCCGTGAACGAGGCACATCAGCTCTCCGGGTCCACACAGGACCGTCAGGTGCGGGCGATCGAAGACCTCGACCGGGCGCACCGGCGTACTGACGCGCTCGCTGCGGAGCCCCGTCTGGTCGAGTTGCTCGGTGCCGACGACGTGAGCTTGGAGAGCGACCTTCCCGTTCTGCTGCAACGGCTTCGTGAGGCGAGCGCGACCGTCGAGCGGGAGCAGACCGAGCTGCGGATGGCCGAGTCCGCCGACGAACGGGCGCTGGCCGCGCTCGGCTCGGGCGGGCTGCTGCCGCCGCCACAGGACGTGCAGGCCGCCCTCGACGCGCTGGAGCAGGCCGGGATCACGGCCTGGTCCGGCTGGCGCTATCTGTCCAAACTGGACTCCGTCCGCCGGGACGAGGTGCTGGAGCGGCTGCCGCAGCTGGTCGCCGGGGTGCTGCTGAACGACGTCGCGCAGGTGCCGCGGGCGCGTGAGGTGCTGGCGAACAGCCGGCTGCTGCCGAGCGCGGTCATCGCGGTGGGCACGACCGACGCGTTCCAGGCCGCGGACGCGGCGGAGATTTCAGGTGTCGCGTCCTGTGTTGAATTCATCGTCCCGCCGAACCCGGCGATGTACGACGAGGAAGCGGCCGACACCGAGCGTGAGGCCGTGGCGCAGCGCAACACCGAGCGGCAGCGGCGCCTGGAGCGGCTGGCCGAGTCGCTGTCCGCCGACGGCGCGCTGACCTGGAAGCTCACCACCTGGCGGGAGGACTACCCGCCGGGCGCGATCGCGACGCTGGCCGAGCAGGCCCAGACCGCCCGTACCGCAAGGGAAACCGCGCAGACGGCGCTCACCCAGGCGGAGACGGAGTTCGCGCGGCTGAGCGAGAAGGCGGGGGCGCTGCGCGAGCGCGTGCCGGCGCTGCGCGTTGCGCTGGCCGAGGCCGAGGACAAGGCGCGACGGCTCGCGGAGCTGTCGACGCGCGCGGTGCGTGTCGCCGAATGGACCGAAGAAGTCGAGCGTGCGAGCGAGATCGCGGAGCGCGCGGAGGCCAACGCCTCCGATGCGGCGGCGAAGGCCGCGCGGCTGCGTGAGCAGGCGGGCGAGGAGCAGCGGACCGCCGACGGGCACCGCCGCACCGCGACCACCGCCCGCGCCGAGCTGGCCGAGGTGCCGGGCGCCGGAGAGCTGGGCGAGGACGCCGAAGCCCCGGCCGAGCCGGTGGACGCGCTGAGGCGGACCTTCGCGTCGGCGTCGGAGGCCTACGCGAAGGTGGAGGTCGGCAGCGACCTGCGCGCCGAGCTGGACCAGGCCGAATCGGCCGAGGCCGTGGCGGCCTCCGCGCTGGAGTCGCTGGACGAGGCCGTGCGCCTTCGTTCGGCGGAGCTGCTGGAGACGCCGGACGGCTCCGACGCCTCGGCTCGCGCGGCGGCGCTGGCCCGGGCCCGGCGTGTGGTCGATGCGCTGGAGGAGGAGCGCACCGAGGCGATCGGGCTGGTCTCCACTCGGCGGGCAGAGCTGGACGTGCTGCCGTTGCAGAACGGCGCGACCCCCGCCGACCGCCCGCGCGACATCGAGCACGGCCTCGAGCTGATCGACGCCGCGTCGCTGGAAGTCTCGGCAGCGGCCCGAAAATGGGAGGAACTGCAGGAGCGGCGCGCGGTGGCAGAGGCGACGCTGGACTCGGCGAAGGCGTCGGCGTCCGGCTTCGCGCTGCTCGCGGAGTCGCTCGCGCACTTGCAGCCTGAAGCCGCGGAGGCGGCGTACGACGGCGACGTCGACTCTGCGCGTGCGAAGCACACGCAGCTCAACGCCGTACTGAGTGAAGCGCAGGAAGCCGCTGACACCGGCGACCGGCGCGTACGCGAAGCGGCCGACCAGCTGGCCCAGTACGCCACGGAGAAGCGGTTCGAGAAACTGAGCACGCCCGTACGCCAGCAGGTGATCTCGGTGAAGCGGGACCAGTTGCCGGTGCACGCGGCCGAGTGGGCCGAGGCGCTGCGGCCGCGGCTGCGCACGCTGACCGACGACCTCGCCCAGATCGACCGGCACCGCGGCGGCATCATCACGCGCCTGCAGGGCATGGTCGACGGTGCGTTGCGGACGTTGCGCGCGGCCCAGCGCGTCTCACGGCTGCCGGACGGGCTCGGCGACTGGTCGGGCCAGGAGTTCCTGCGGATCCGGTTCACCGAACTGGAGGAGAACGTGCTGGCGGAGAAGCTCGGCGAGGTCGTCGACGAGGCCGCGGCCGGCAAGACCGCCGACGGCCGCGACGTCAAGCGCGACGGGCTTTCCCTGGTGCTGCGCGGGGTCCAGGTGTCGGCGCCGAAGGGCTTCCGCGTCGACATGCTCAAGCCGGACTCCGTGCTGCGCACCGAACGCCAGCGCGTTTCGGAGATCCGCGACGTGTTCTCCGGCGGCCAGCAGCTGACCGCGGCGATCATCCTGTACTGCACGCTCGCGGCGCTGCGCGCGAACAACCGCGGCAAGGCGCGCAACCGGCACTCCGGCGTGCTGTTCCTGGACAACCCGATCGGCCGCGCGTCGGCGGGTTATCTGCTGGAGCTGCAGCGCGCCGTCGCGGAGGCACTGGGCGTCCAGCTGATCTACACGACGGGCCTGTTCGACGCCGGCGCGCTCGCGGAGTTCCCGCTGATCGTCCGGCTGCGCAACGACGCGGACCTGCGCGCGGGCCGCAAGTACCTGTCGGTGGACTCGACCATCCGGACCTCGCTCGACGACCTCGGCGAGCCCGACGGCGTCGCCCGCCTCTCGGCGACGCGGATGTTCACCCGCGGCGCTGTCGATGCCGAGGAATCCACGCAGGACGAACAGACGGCGTAAGCGGGGTGGCACGGGGTAGCACCAGGTGCCACGGCCCCGCTAGAATGGCCCCATGAGCCTCCACCACGAGATCACCCAGCGGGACCTGCGCAGCAGATCCGGCGAGATCATGGACGCTGTCGAACACGGCAGCACGTTCGTGGTCACCCGAAGCGGGGCGCCGATCGGAGAGCTCGTCCCGCTTCGCCGGCGCCAGGCGGTCACCCGTGCGCAGTTCGCCCGGGGCTCCGAGCGCGCGCCCGTGGTGGACCTGGAGAGCTTCCGGGCGGAGGCCGACGCGAGCCTCGACGGTGGGGTGTCCGACCCGTATGAGCGGTGAGGTTCACGGGCTGCTGGACACGAACATCCTGATCCTGCGCCGCCGGCTCGACCATGCCCAGCTGCCGGACGTGCTGTCGATCAGTGCGGTGACTCTCGCCGAGCTTTCCGCGGGGCCGCATCACGCCGGCGTACCGGCGGAACGGGCGCGCCGGGTCGTCCTCCTGCAGCAGGTCGAGGCCGAGTTCGATCCGTTGCCGTTCGACACCGACGCCGCGCGGGTGTACGGCAGCCTGGTCGCCGGAGTCCTGGCCGCGGGCCGGACGCCGCGGAGGCGGATCGCCGACCTGATGATCGCCAGCACGGCCATCGCGTGGCGGCTTCCGTTGTACACCACCAATCCCCAGGACTTCGCCGGGCTGGACTCGCAGCTTCACCTGGTTCCCGTCGATCGCCCGGCCTGACGGGGAACAACGGCGGGGCGCGCCGGGTTGCCTGCGGCATGGACAAACTCGGCCCACTGGGCGTCGCCAGTCCCGCGTTCGGCCCGGCGGATTCCGCGGCCGCGGCGGAGAAAGCTGTCGAGCTGGAAGAACTCGGCTTTTCGACCTTGTGGCTGCCGGGCGGTCAGGACAACAACCTGCCGATCGTGCCCGCCGTCGTGAAGGCGACGAAGCGGATCACCGTGGGCAACGGGATCCTGCCGGTCGACCATGTGCCCGCGGCGGAGCTGGCGGTGGTGTACGGCGAGCTGGCCGAGTCGCATCCGGGCCGGTACGTGCCGGGCCTCGGCGGCGCGCACGGCGCCCGCCCGCTGGCCACACTGAACGCCTACTTCGACGAGATCGACCCGGTGGTCCCGCCGTCCGAGCGGGTCCTTTCGGCGTTGGGCCCGAAGATGCTGCAGCTGGCGCGCGACCGCGCCGCGGCGGCGTACCCGTACCTCGTCACGCCGGGCTATGTCGCGTCCGCGCGGGAAATCGTCGGCCCGGACACGCAGCTGGTAGTGGGCGTATCGATCGTCGCCGAGACCGACGTGGAGCGAGCCCGTGAAACCGTGCGCGGCGGCTCGCTGCGCTTCCTGGCCGGGGTTCCGGGTTACGTGGCGAGCTTCCGCCGCATGGGCTTCACCGACGCCGACATCACCGGCCTGTCCGACCGCCTGGTCGACGCGCTCACGGTGTGGGGTGACCTCGACACGGTGGTCGCCGGGCTGCGCGCCTACCTCGCGGCGGGCGCCGACCAGGTCGTGATCCACCTCGACGGCCTGCCGCCGTCCTGGCCCGCGGAGCTGGTTTCGGCGCTGGGCTGATTCAGTCCTTGCGGCCGGTGAACGCGAGGGTCGTGCCCAGGCCGATCATCACCAGCCCACCGGTGCCGCCGATCAGTTCCAGCCGCCGGGGGGAGCGGGCGAACCACGAGCGGGCCGTGCCGGCCGCCACGGCCCAGACGCTGTCGGTGGCCAGCGCGATCACCGGCAGGCAGATGCCGAGCAGCAGCATCTGCGCCGGCACCGAGCCCGCGCCCGCGTCGACGAACTGGGGGAGGATCGCGGCCAGGAACACGATCGACTTGGGGTTCGCGAAGCCGACCACGAAACCGTCGCGCAGCACGGCCCAGGTGCGGCCCGGGGCGGCGCGCACGGTGGACGCCATCGCCTCGGTGAGCTTGCGCCGTTTCCGGATCGCCTGCACGCCCAGGTAGACCAGGTACACCGCGCCCGCCAGCTTGATCGCGGTGAACACCGCGGCGGACGTCGTGACGAGCACGCCCAGCCCGAACGCCACCGCGACCACCTGCGTGTACACCCCGGTCGCGTTGCCGACCACGGTCAGCAGCGCCTCGCGCCGGCCGACGGTCAGCGCGCGGCTGATCGTGAACAGCACGCTGGGCCCGGGGACGACGACCATGACGAAGGTGAGCGCGGCGAACGCCACGAGGTGAGCGGTGGTGACCATGCGCCAGAGAGTAGAACCGGCCCGGCCCGCCGACCACGCATTTTTGTCGTAGCCCGGAAGCTGCGCATCGGCCCGGTGGGCAACGGTCGGCGCACGACGGCCGAACCGGCTATTTGTGGCAGCTGACCGAGGTTACCGACACATCGATCTTCGTCTTGGACTTCGGTGTGCTGACCATCGAGCGGGAGACCGTGTCCTCGGTGCCCCCGGTGATCGTGGAAAACGTCTGCAGCTCGACCTTGAAGTCCTTGGCCCGGCCTGCCGACCACGCAGTTTTGTCGTACCCCGCTGGTAAGAACTTCTCTTGTGAAGATCACCCCAGACCAGCGCCGGGCCCGGCTCGGCGTGCGGCACCATCTCGCGGCACCCGCCGCCTCGGCCGAACAGGCGGCCGAGGGTGTCGTCGCGCTGCATGCCACCGATCCGGCGTCGGTGTACCTGGCCGTGCGGGCGCGGACGGCCACCGGCACCGTGGCCGGGGTCGAGCGCGCGCTGTACGAAGACCGCACGCTGCTGCGGATCCTCGGTATGCGCCGCACGGTTTTCGTCACCGGGGTGGACACCGCAGCGCTCGTGCAGGCGGGCTGTTCGGCCGAAATCGCCGCCAGGCAACGGAAACTGCTCGAACAGCACCTCGCGAACCAGGGCCACCCGGAGAACCTGCCGGATCCGGGGCCGTGGCTGCGGGAGGTCGAGCAGAGCGTCGAAACCGCGCTGCGCGCCCGCGGTTCCGCCACCGCGCAGCAACTCGTGGAAGACGAGCCACGCCTGCGTCAGCAGCTGCATATGGCCAAGGGCAAGCCGTACGCGGCGATCGGCAACATCACCAGCCGCGTGCTCTTCCAGCTCGCGGCCGACGGGCGGATCGTGCGCGGCCGGCCGCGCGGCAGCTGGCTGAGCACCCAGTACCAGTGGGCGCCGCTCGACGGGTGGCTGCCCGGTGGGCTCGCCGCGTGGCCGGCCGACGAGGCGAGGGCGGAGCTGGCCCGCCGCTGGCTGCGCGCGTTCGGCCCGGCGCCCGTCGCCGACCTGCGCTGGTGGACTGGGTGGACGGCCGGCCAGACGAAAAAGGCGCTCGCCGCCGTGCGGCCCGTGGAGGTCGACCTCGACGGTGAACCGGGGGTGGTCCTCGCCGACGACCTCGAGCCCGTCGCCGAGCCCGCGCCGTGGGTCGCGCTGCTGCCCGCGCTCGATCCCACGGCCATGGGCTGGGCGGCGCGCGACTGGTACGTCGGCGGGCACCGCGAAGCCCTGTTCGACCGCAGCGGCAACATCGGCCCCACCGTGTGGAGCGACGGGCGGGTGGTCGGGGCGTGGGCCCAGCGCGCGTCGGGTGAGGTCGTGACCCGGCTGCTCGAAGATATCGGCGCGGACAAGTCGGCGGCTGTCGGGCGAGAGGCCGCCGCGCTCACCGAGTGGCTGGGGGAGGTGCGCGTGATCCCCCGGTTCCGGACCCCGGCCGAGCGTGACCTGGCCGGGTGAGCCGGGGCACCAATACCGATCCAGCGAGTGGTCCGTCCACGGCGCGGTGACAGATCACGTTCCGGTGTCGCAAGCGCGTGAGCTGGCTTCTTAATCGATTCTTGACGTGTTCGCGCAGTGGTGGAAGTCTCGTTGGGGCAGTCCGGGCCGCGCCCGCCCGCACGCTAGGGTGGCGCCGAAGTCCGAAAGTCTTCCGGGGTCCCGCCCCGGTTCCGGCTCGCCGCCGTCCGCGGCTGCGGACCGCACCGAGACAGCTGAACCGAAGATACTTGTACTGAGATATTCAGAGGAGTGGCAGCAGTGACCGTTCGCGTAGGTGTCAACGGCTTCGGCCGGATCGGCCGCAACTTCTTCCGCGCCGTGAAGGCGAGCGGTCACGACATCGAAGTTGTCGCCTTCAACGACCTCGGCGACGTCAACACGATGGCGCACCTGCTCAAGTACGACTCCATCCTCGGCCGTTTCCCGGGCGAGGTCAGCGTCAGCGACGAGGGCATCGTCGTGGACGGCAAGACCATCAAGGCACTGGCCGAGCGCGACCCGGCCAACCTGCCCTGGGGCGAGCTGGGCGTGGACGTCGTCGTCGAGTCGACCGGCTTCTTCACCAACGCCGACGCCGCCAAGGCGCACATCGCCGGCGGCGCGAAGAAGGTCATCATCTCCGCGCCCGCCAAGGGCGAGGACCTGACCGTGGTGCTGGGCGTCAACGACGAGAAGTACGACGGCTCGCAGAACATCATCTCGAACGCCTCGTGCACCACCAACTGCCTCGGCCCGCTGGCCAAGGTCCTCAACGACGCCTTCGGCATCGAGCAGGGCCTGATGACCACGATCCACGCGTACACGCAGGACCAGAACCTGCAGGACGGGCCGCACAAGGACCTGCGCCGCGCCCGCGCCGCCGCGCTGAACGTGGTGCCCGCCTCGACCGGCGCCGCGAAGGCGATCGGCCTGGTGCTGCCGGAGCTGCTGGGCAAGCTGGACGGTTACGCGCTGCGCGTGCCGGTGCCGACAGGCTCGGCCACCGACCTCACGGTGACCCTGAAGAAGGCCGCGACCGTGGACGAGGTCAACGCCGCCTACAAGGCCGCCGCGGACGGCCCGCTCAAGGGCTACCTGCGCTACAGCACCGACCCGATCGTGTCCTCGGACATCGTCACCGACCCGGCGTCGTGCATCTACGACTCGCCGCTGACCAAGGTGATCGGCAACCAGGTCAAGGTCGTCGGCTGGTACGACAACGAGTGGGGCTACTCCAACCGCCTCGCGGACCTGATCAAGCTCGTCGGCTCGAAGCTGTCCTGAACCCGATGACGGTCAAGACTCTCGACGATCTGCTGGGCGAGGGCGTTCAGGGCCGGTACGTACTCGTGCGCTCCGACCTGAACGTCCCGCTCGACAGCGCAGACGGCGCCCGCATCACCGACGACGGCCGGGTCCGTGCCGCGCTGCCGACGATCAAGAAGCTCGCCGAGGCGGGCGCGAAGGTCGTCGTCACCGCGCACCTCGGCCGCCCGAAGGGCGAGCCGGACCCGAAGTACACGCTCGCGCCGGTCGCCGAGCGGCTCGCCGAGCTGCTCGGCGCCGAGGTCCCGCTGGCCGGTGACCTCGTCGGCGACTCCGCGAAGGCGCTGACCGCCGGCCTGGCCGACGGCGGCGTCGCCCTGCTGGAGAACGTCCGCTTCGATGCGCGCGAGACCAGCAAGGACGCCGTGGACCGCTCCGAGCTGGCCGCCGAGCTGGCCGCGCTCGTCCCCGGCGGGGCCTTCGTCTCCGACGGGTTCGGCGTGGTGCACCGCAAGCAGGCCTCGGTCTACGAGGTCGCCGCGGTGCTGCCGGCGTACGCGGGCGGGCTCGTGCTCGCCGAGCTGGAAGTGCTGAAGAAGCTCACCGACGACGTCGCGCGGCCGTACGTGGTCGTGCTCGGCGGCGCCAAGGTGTCGGACAAGCTGGGCGTGATCGCGAACCTGCTGACCAAGGTCGACCGCCTGCTCGTGGGCGGCGGCATGGCGTACACCTTCCTCAAGGCCCAGGGCCATGAGGTCGGCAACTCGCTGCTGCAGGCGGACCAGCTGGACCAGGTGAAGGGCTTCCTCGCCGAGGCGGAGAAGCGGAACGTGGAGCTGGTGCTGCCGGTCGACGTGCTGGCGGCCACCGGCTTCGCGGCCGACGCCGAGCACGAGGTCGTCCCGGCCACCGGGATCCCGGCCGACCGTGAGGGCCTGGACATCGGCCCGGCCACCCGTGAGCTGTTCGCGAGCAAGCTCGCCGACGCGGCCACGGTGTTCTGGAACGGCCCGATGGGCGTGTTCGAGTTCGACGCGTTCGCCGGCGGCACCCGCGCGGTGGCCGAGGCGCTGATCGCCTCCGACGCGTTCACCGTCGTGGGCGGCGGTGACTCGGCGGCGGCCGTGCGAAAGCTCGGCCTGGCCGAAGACGGCTTCTCTCACATCTCGACCGGCGGCGGTGCGAGCCTCGAGTACCTCGAAGGCAAGACGCTGCCCGGCCTCGCCGCTCTGGAGGACTGATCGTGGCGCCGAAGAGTGCCCCCGGCGATGGGGGCCGCAAGCCCCTAATCGCCGGCAACTGGAAGATGAACCTCACCCACCTCGAGGCGATCGCGCTGGTGCAGAAGATCGCCTTCAGCCTGACCGAGGAGGTGTTCACCGACGTCGAGGTCGTGGTGCTGCCACCCTTCATCGGGCTACGCAGCGTGCAGACCCTCGTCGACGGCGACAAGCTGCTGCTCGAGTACGGCGCCCAGGACCTCTCGCCGCACGCCGCCGGGGCCTACACCGGCGACATCAGCGGACCGATGCTCGCGAAGCTCGGCTGCTCCTACGTCGTCGTCGGCCACTCCGAGCGCCGGCAGTACCACCACGAGGACGACGCCCTCGTCAACGCCAAGGTGCGCGCCGCCTTTTCCCACGGACTGATCCCGATTCTGTGCGTGGGCGAAGGTCTCGACGTGCGGGAGGAAGGCCGGCACGTCGAGCACTGCTGCACCCAGCTGCGGGCCGCGCTCCAGGAGGTGCCCGCCGCGCAGGCGCGCGAGATCGTCCTCGCCTACGAGCCGGTCTGGGCGATCGGCACCGGCAAGGTCGCCACTCCGGAGGACGCGCAGCAAGTGTGCGGCGAGCTGCGCACCACCCTCGCCGACCTCTATACCGGCGACCTCGCCGACGGTGTCCGCGTCCTCTACGGCGGATCGGTGAAGGCCGACAACTCGGCCGCGATCGTGGCGCAGCCCGACATCGACGGCGCCCTCGTCGGCGGGGCGAGCCTGGACGGCGAGGAGTTCGCGGGCATCTGTCGCCGCGCCGCCGAGGCCGTCGGGTAACCTCGAGTTACGCGGAGAACCTCCCGGATCGACCACGAAAGGCTACGCAGCGTCGATGATCCTTGCACTGTCCGTCGTGTTGATCATCACCAGCCTCGGCATGGTGGTGCTGGTGCTGCTGCACCGCGGCAAGGGCGGCGGGCTCTCGTCGATGTTCGGCGGCGGGATGTCATCGTCGCTGTCGGGCTCCTCGGTCGTGGAGAAGAACCTCGACCGGCTGACCGTCGTGCTCGGTCTGATCTGGGCGGTGTGCATCGTGCTCCTGGGCCTGTTGTACAAATGACCGCCCGACGAGAGCCGCTCGACAATTGACCTGACGGTCAACGGCTGCCGGCATGTCGCGTATCGCGAGTCGGCACTAGACTGAGCAGCCGGGGGTCCGTTCCATCCGTCGTACGAAGGAGAGCCACACCGTGGCAGGTGGCAACGCGATCCGAGGCAGCCGCGTCGGAGCCGGACCTATGGGCGAGGCGGAGCGCGGCGAGTCGGCACCCCGTCAGCGAATTTCGTTCTGGTGCGCGAACGGGCACGAGACGCTGCCGTCGTTCGCCGAGGAGGCCGCGATCCCGGATACCTGGGACTGTCCCCGGTGCGGGCTGCCGGCCGGCCAGACGAAGGACACCCCGCCCGCGGTGCCGCGCAACGAGCCCTACAAGACCCACCTCGCCTACGTGCGGGAGCGGCGCAGCGACGCCGACGGCGCCGCCATCCTCGATGAGGCGCTGGCCCGGCTGCGCAACAAGCGCACCGGCGGCTGACCGCACCCTTCTCCATCGGGTGACGTGTGAACACCTCTCTGTGAGGTGGCCCCAACCGGGCGATCGGTGGCCCCGCCGACTAGCGGACCGGTGCGCCGCCACTGTGCCCAAGTAACCCCGAACCGCCGGTAGGACAGGCGGCCTGCTGCCACGATCGGCGGCCAGGGGGGTTGGTCGATGCACACCGAACGCTTTGGCATCTCCGTCGCGGCGGACCAGACGACGGTGTGGCGCGCCCTGACCGACCCGTGCCGGACTCCGGCGTTCTTCTTCGGCCTGCGCATCGACTCCACCTGGGAACCCGGCGCGGCCGTCACGATCACCGGTGCCGGACCGGACCGCCTCGTCGGCAGCGTGCTCGTCTGCGACCCGCCGCGCCGGCTCAGCTACGGCGTCGGCAGCCCGGTCAGCTGTGGCGGCGACGACACGATCGGCGATGACAGCCGGAGCTGGCTGTCGTGGGAGCTCGAGGCGGCCGGCTGCGGCCTGACCCGGGTGACGCTCCTGCACGACGAGATGTGCCCGGCCGGGCCGGCTGCCGACGGCGTGTGGAACCGATTGCTCGGCAATCTCGAGACCTACCTCGACAGCGATCGACCGATCGTCCGCCGGACCCCCGCCTGACCGCATCGCCCACCGGAAGGAACCGTTCCTCATGACCTCTTCTGCGCGCCACGCCGCCCGACCGGTCGACCACTCGAGTCTGGCCGCCCGGCTCGAGTGTGACGTCATCACCGCGCAGGATCCGCGCTGGGACGACGCCCGCACGGGGTGGATCCTCAACGCCGACCAGCGGCCCGCCGCCGTCGTACCTGTCAAGGGTCCGTCCGACATCGCCGCGGTGATCCGCTACGCGCGCACGAACGGCTTCCGGGTCGCCGCGCAGGGCACCGGGCACAGCGCGACGACCCTCGCCCCCAATCTCGAACAGACCATCCTGATCCGCACCGGCGCGCTCGACCGCGTGACGGTCGACCCGGTCGCGGGCACCGCCCGCGCCGAGGCCGGCGCGGTGTGGTCGCAGGTCAGCCAACTGGCCGCCGAGCACGGTCTCGCCGCCCTGGCCGGCTCGTCGCCCGACGTCGGCGTGACCGGCTACACCCTCGGGGGCGGGCTCAGCTGGCTGGGCCGCAAGTATGGACTGGCCACCAACTCGGTGGTTGCCGCCGAGGTGGTCACCGGCGATGGGCAGGTCCTGCGGATCGACGCCGAGCACCACCCCGAGTTGTTCTGGGCCATCCGGGGCGGCGGCGGCAGCATGGCCGTCGTCACCGCGCTGGAGTTCCGGCTCTATCCGGTCGCCGAGGTCTACGCCGGCACACTGTTCTGGCCGATGGAGCGGGCCCGCGAGGTCCTGGGTGCCTGGCAGGCCTGGACGCAGGACGCGCCGGAGGAGGTCACGTCGTGCGGCCGGCTGCTGAGCCTGCCGCCGCTTCCGGTGATCCCGGAGCCGCTTCGCGGCGGCAACTTCGCCGTCCTCGAGTTCGCCTTCCTCGGGAACAGCCACGACGGCGACGAGCTGATCGCGCCGCTGCGCGCCCTGGGGCCCGTGATGGACACCGTGACGACGATTCCGGCGGCCGAGCTCGCCAAGATGCACATGGACCCGGAGTTCCCGGTGCCCGCCATCGGGGACGGCTTCCAGCTCCGCGAGTTCCCGCCTGAGGCACTCGACGCCCTTCTCGCGGTCGCAGGAGCCGGCACCGATTCGCCGCTGCTGTCGGTGGAGCTCCGCCACGTGGGCGGCGCGCTTGGCCGGGCGGCGCGCGACGCCGGAGCGCTCGCCACGATGCCGGGGGCCTACGCAGGGTTCGCCGTGGCCCTGACGATGGACCGTGCCGCGGAACAGGCCGCTCTCACTCGGATCCGGGCCATCCAGGATGCCGTCGCCCCGTGGCGCTCCGAGCTCAGCTACCCCAACTTCGCCGAGCATCCCGACCATCCGGCCGCCTTCTTCTGCGCCGAGGACGAGCAGCGTCTCGCCCGCGCCAAGACGAGGTATGACGAGGCCTCGACGCTGGTCTCCGGCCACCCGGTGCGTACGACACGGGCCGCCTAGTCCGGTCGACGCTCGCGTCAGGCGAGCGGCAGCCGGACGACCGACGCGGGCAGCCGGCTGGCGGCCGCCCGGTCGAGCAGCCACAGGGTGCGGGCCCGGGCCCGGACCCCGGCCGCCGGCACCTGCACCGCACCGGCGCCGCCGAGGGCCATCGCCACGGCGGCGGCCTTCTCCGCACCGGTGGTGGCGAGCCACGCCTCAGTGGCCGTGTTGATCGCCCGGAGCGTGAGGGTGAGCCGGATCGGTGGCGGCTTGGGCGAGCCGTGCACGGCGACGACCGAGCGCTCGTCGTACGCCGCCGGTGACTCGGGGAAGATCGACGCGGTGTGGCCCTCCTCGCCGACGCCGAGCATGAGCACGTCGAACCGCGGCACGTCGCCGTGGTCCTCCGGCCGGGCCGCGGCGGCCAGCTCGCGGGCGTAGGCCGCGGCGGCCGCCTCGGGGTCGTTGCCCCACTGTCCATCCGATGCGGGGAACGGGTGCACCCGCTCGGGGGAGAGCGCAATCGAGTCCAGTAGGGCCTCGCGGGCCTGCCGGTCGTTGCGCTCGGGATCGTCGGCCGGCACGAAGCGTTCGTCGCCCCACCACACGTCGACCCGCGGCCAGTCCACCGCGTCGCGGGCCGGATTGGTGCGCAGCTCGGTGAGCACCGCCGTACCGAGGCGACCGCCGGTGAGCACGACCGACGCGCTACCCCGGGCGGCCTGGGCGTCGACCAACCTCGTGACGACCCGGGCGGCGATCGCCTTCGCCAGCAGGTCGGCGTCGCGGTGGACGACGACCTCGGGGCTGCTCACCGACGCTCCTGGCCGGACGGCGCGGTCACGGCCCGGTGGCCGATGCCGGCTCGGGGGCCTCCGCCGGGTCGCGCCAGACGTGGGTACGCAAGGCCGGCCGATCGCCCAGGCCGACCGAGCCGGTCGCCGCGCCGAGCGCGTCGGCGTAGATCTCGTCGGCGTCGAGGCGGTGCAGCTCCTCGGCGAGCAGCTCGCCGATGCCGCGGTCGGCCAGGGACACGACGCTGCCTTCGGCCTCGCGTTCGCGGCGCAGCAGTCCGCGCCCGTCCTGGCCGCGGTGCATGGTCATCTGCTCGCCGTCGGCCAGGTCGATGGCCACCTCGGTGACGCCCGGACCGCCGTCGGCGGTGAGCGGCACCGCCGTTCCGATCCGGCTGCCGAGCCATCCGGCGAGCAGGGCGGAACTGGGATCGGTCGGCTCACCCAGGACGCTCGCGCCGGTGAGCCGGTGGTTGCAGGAGTCGACCGCCGACGCGAGCTGACCGCGCCACGGGGTGATCCGGGTCCAGCCCAGGTCGGTGTCGCCGGGCGCGTAGTCGGCGGCGCGTCGCCGCAGGGCGGCGATCGGGTCGACGGCCCGCGACGAGTCGGTGATGCGTCGGTCGGCGAGTACGCCGAGCGGGTCGTGGGCGATGAGGTCAGGAGGCGGGGCGTGCCACCAGGTCACGACCGGGACGTCGGGGGCGAGCAGCGGCAGGGCCACCGACTCCGCGTGCAGTGCCAGCCGGCCGTACATGCGCATGACCACGGCCTCGCCGGGACCCAGCCGGCCGCCCATCAGCACCTCCGCGTCGAGCCGCGGGACCGGCGCGTCGATCTCGCGCCGGACGACCACCAGCAGCCGGCACGGATGGTGTGACGCCGCGGTCGTGGCGGCGGCCTCGGCCTCGGCGACGTCGCGCTCCCCGACGACGACGATCAGGGTGAGCGCACAGCCGGAAGTCATGGCGCCGCCGGTGCGTCGTTCGGCGGCGAGCGCCTTGACGACCTGGGTGCCGGTGGTGTCCCAAAGTGTGGTCATCGCCGATTCCCTGATCGCAATGCGGAAGTTCGCGTCATGGTCGTCTCCACTGCCGGCCGTCGCCGGCGAGCATCTCGTCGGCCTCCCGCGGCCCCCACTCGCCGGCCCGGTAGGGCGCCGGCGGATGGTCCTGCCAGAAGGCCTCGAGCGGGTCGATCGCCCGCCAGGACTCCTCGACCTCGTCGTTGCGCGGGAAGAGCGTGGCGTCGCCGAGGAGCACGTCGAGCACCAGCCGCTCATAGGCCTCCGGGCTGGACTCGGTGAACGCCTCGCCGTAGAGGAAGTCCATCGCGACGTCGCGGACCTCCATCGTGCTGCCCGGCACCTTCGAGCCGAACTTCAGCGTGACGCCCTCGTCGGGCTGCACCCGGACCACGAGCTGGTTATGGCCGAGCTCCTCGGTGTCTGTGGCGTCGAAGGGCAGGTGCGGCGCCCGGCGGAAGGACAGCGCGATCTCGGTCACCCGGCGCGGCAGGCGTTTCCCGGTGCGCAGGTAGAACGGGACGCCCGCCCAGCGTCGGGTTTCGACCCCGAACCGGACCGCGGCGTAGCTCTCGGTCGTCGAGTCCGGCGGGACGTCCTTCTCCTGCCGGTAGCCGACCGCGCGCTCACCGGCCAGCCAGCCCTGGTCGTACTGGCCGCGTACGGCGTAGCGCTCCATGTCCGTGGGCAGGCTCACCGCACGCAGCACCTTGAGCTTCTCGGTGCGGATGGCGTCGGCGGAGAACTCGACCGGCTCCTCCATGGCCGTCAGCGCCAGTAGCTGGAAGAGGTGGTTCTGCATGACGTCGCGTGCCGCACCGGTCCGGTCGTAGAACGCGGCGCGGGTGCCGATGCCGACGTCCTCGGCCATCGTGATCTGCACGGAGTCGACGTAGTTGGAGTTCCACACCGGCTCGAAGAGCATGTTGGCGAACCGCAGCGCCAGCAGGTTCTGGACGGTTTCCTTGCCGAGGTAGTGGTCGATCCGGAAGACGTCTTTGGCGGTGAAGACCTCGTCGACCAGCCGGTTGAGGTCACGGGCACTGGCCAGATCGTGGCCGAACGGTTTCTCCACCACGACCCGGCGCCAGCCGCCGGACCGCTTGTTGTCCGACAGGCCGGTGCGGTCCATCTGCTTGAGCACCGTGGGGAACATCGCCGGGGGGATCGACAGGTAGAACGCCGCGTTGCCCTGGATGCCGTGCGACTCGCTGAGGTCGCGCAGCGTCTGCGCCAGCAGGTCGAACGCGTCGTCGTCGTCGAACGACCCGGAGACGAACTTGATGTTGCCGTAGAGCCGGTTCCACGTCTCTTCCTGCCACGGTGTGCGCGCGTGTTGCTTGGCGGCGTTCTTCGCCAACTGCTCGAAGTCGCCGTGGTCCCAGTCGCGGCGGGCGAAACCCAGCAGCACGAAGTCGGTCGGCAGCAACCCCCGGTTGGCGAGGTCGTAGACGGCCGGCATCAGCTTGTTGCGCGCCAGGTCCCCGGTGACGCCGAAGACGACCAGGGCGCATGGCTCCGGGACCCGGGGGAGCCGGCGGTCCCGCGTGTCGCGGAGCGGGTTGTCCGGTCGCTCGGCGACGGTTATTGCCTCACTCACGCGATGGCCTCCATGAGCTGGCCCAGACCGGCCCGACGGTCGGTCAGATGCAGTCGTACAACGGGACGTCCGCGGCCGGCCAGCGCTTGGCTGTCGCCGGCGACCTGCGCGGCCTGCAGCTGGCCGAAAGTGTAGGGCTCGCCGGGTATGTCGAGGTCCTCTTGGACCGCGCCGGTGATCTGCAGGAACACCCCGACCTGCGGGCCGCCCTTGTGGTACTGCCCGGTCGAGTGCAGGAAGCGCGGTCCCCACCCGAAGGTGACCGAGTGCGGGGTCGTCCCCGCCAGTATCGCCCGGGTGTTGGCGGCCGACGCGTCGGCCAGGCGGTCGAGGTAGGCCATGACGGCGAGGTAACCGCGGTCCGGCACGGTGGCGAGCAGCCGGTGGATCACTCCGCGGACGTCGTGCGTGCCCTCGGCGAGCGAGTCGTCGGCGTAGACCTCGATGGCGCCGTGGGTCGCGGCCGGTTTCGTCGGCGGGATTCCGTCGGCGAGGATCCGCTTCGTGTTGTCCTTGGACTCGGTGACGTTGGGCTGGTCGAACGGGTTGATCCCGATCACCCGGCCCGCGAGCGCGGTGGCGTATTCCCAGACCAGGAACTGAGCACCGAGCGGACCGCTGATCGCGACCCGGGGTCCGGTGGCCTGGCCGACCGCTACGGGAAGGAGGTCCGGTCCGGTGGCGCCGGCGGCGTCGACGGACTCGACGACGACGGGCAGTACGCCGCGGCCGTTCTTGCCGGTGGACTCGGCGATCAGCTGCTCGGCCCAGTCGCCGAGGCCCACCGCGTCCGCGGTCGGTGTGGGGGCGATGGACACCTTGTCCCGGCCGGCGGCGTAGCCCGCGCCGATCGCGGCACCGAGGTCGAGGCCCGGGTTGTTCTCGCCGGCGGCGAGCGAGGGGAAGACCGCCGCGGCGTCGTCGAGCAGACTTGTGACGTCGGCGCCGGCGAGCGCCGAGGGGACCAGGCCGAATGCGGTCAGGGCGCTGTAGCGCCCCCCGACGTTGGGGTCGGCCAGGAAGACCTCTCGGAAGCCGCTGTCCTTGGCGAGCCGTTCCAGCGGCGAGCCGGCGTCGGTGACCGCGACGAAGCGCCGGCCGACCTCTTCCGCGGACAGGCCTGCCTTGGCGAAGGCGTCGGCGAAGGCACGCCGGTGGCTGTCGGTCTCGACCGTGCCGCCGGACTTCGACGACACCACCAGGAGGGTGCGGTCCAGATCGGTCAGCGCCGCCCGGATCTGCCCGGGGTCGGTGGTGTCGAGGACGACGAGGTCGACGCCCGCGGTGCGGGTGATCACCTCCGGAGCCAGCGACGAGCCGCCCATCCCGGCCAGCACGATCCGATCGATGCCCTCGGCCTCGAGGTCGGCCCGCAGGGCGGCCAGCCGGGGAAGCAGCTCCCGGGACGACTCATGCAGCCTCAGCCAGCCGAGCCGGATGGCCGCCTCGGATCGGGCGTCGGGGCCCCACAGGTCGGGGTCGCCGGCGGCGAGCTTCGCGGGGACGTCGGCGGCGATCGCCTCGGCGGCGACGGTCGCCGCCGCCTCGGTGAAGCCGTCGAGGTCGACCTGCACCGGTGCCGTCACCGGGCCGCCCTCAGCTGGCCGGCCAGGGTGTCGAGCAGACCCTTCCACGAGTCGTCGAACTTCTTCACGCCCTCCTCCTCGAGCACCTTGACCACATCGTCGTACTCGATACCGATCGCCGCGAGGGCGTCGAGCTCGGCCTTCGATTGTTCGTAGGTGCCGTGCACCGTGTCGCCGCGGATCTTGCCGTGGTCCGCGACGGCCACCAGGGTCGCCTCGGGCATCGTGTTCACCACGTCGGGGGCGACCAGCTCGACGACGTAACGGGTGTCGTCGTAGCTCGGGTCCTTCACACCGGTCGACGCCCACAGCGGACGCTGGGTCTTCGCGCCGGCCGCGGCCAGGGCCTTCCAGCGGTCGGAGGCGAGCATGCGCTCGAAGTGCTGGTAGGCGAGCCGCGCGTTGGCGATCGCCGCCGTGCCCCGCAGCTTCTTCGCCTCCGCGCTGCCGAGCTTGTCCAGCCGGGCGTCGACCTCGGTGTCCACCCGGGACACGAAGAACGAGGCGACGGACGCCATCGACGACAGATCGTGGCCGGCGGCCTTTGCTTGCTCCATCCCGGCGAGGAAGGCGTCCATCACCTCGTCGTAGCGGGCGAGGGAGAAGATCAAGGTCACGTTGACGCTGATCCCCTCGGCCAGCGTCTGGGTGATGGCGGGGACGCCCTCGCGGGTGGCCGGGATCTTGATGAAGAGGTTGGGCCGGTCGACGGCCCACCACAGCGCCTTGGCCTCGGCGGCCGTCGCGTCGGAGTCGTGCGCGATGCGCGGGTCGACCTCGATCGACACCCGGCCGTCGCGGCCGTCGCTGGCGTCGTATGCCGGGCGGAGCACGTCGCAGGCCCAGCGGACGTCGTAGGCGGTGATCGCCCGGGACGCTTCCTCGACCTCGACCCCGCGCAGCGCGAGGTCCTTCAGCTGCTCGTTGTAGGCGTCGCCCTTCTCCAGGGCCTTCGCGAAGATCGTCGGGTTGGTGGTCACGCCGACGATGTGCTTGTCCTTGGACAACGCGGCCAGGTTGCCGGTCGTCAGTCGCTCCCGTGACAGGTCGTCGAGCCAGATCGCTACGCCTTGGGCGGAGAGATCGGCGAGATGGTCGCTCATGGTGCCTCCCGTTGCGGGTGGTGGTGACAGCGGTCAGGTGCCGGTGGTCGTTCCGGTGATGGCGCCGACCTTCTCGAGGCTGGCGTGTGCGGCCGCGACGACCCGGTCCGGGGTGAAGCCGAACTGTTCGAACAACGCCGTATATGCCGCGCTGGCGCCGTAATGCTCCAGGCTGACGATCTCGCCGGCATCGCCGACGAAGTCCCGCCACCCCTGCGCCACGGCGGCCTCGATGCTCACCCGAGCCTTGACGGCGGGTGGGAGCACCTGCTGCTGATATGCCGGGGGCTGCTCACGGAACCACTCGACGCACGGCATGGAGACCACACGGGTCGCAACACCGTCTGCCTCGAGCCTCTTCCGCGCCTCGACCGCGAGGCCGACCTCGGAACCGGTGGCGATCAAGATCACCTGCGCGGTGCCGTGCCCCGCCTCGGCGAGTACGTAACCGCCCTTCGCGGTCCCCTCCGCGGAGGCGTAGGCCTCGCGGTCGAAGACCGGGATGTTCTGCCGGGTCAGGCACAGGCCGGCCGGCCGGTCGGTGTGCTCGAGCACGGTCCGCCAGGCCACGCTCGTCTCGTTCGCGTCGCCCGGCCGGACCACGTCCAGCCCGGGGATCGCCCGCAGCGCCGCCAGCTGCTCCACCGGCTGGTGCGTCGGCCCGTCCTCGCCGAGGCCGATCGAGTCGTGGGTCCAGACGTAGGTGACCGGCAGCTGCATCAGCGCGGCGAGGCGCACCGCCGGGCGCATGTAGTCACTGAAGACGAGGAACGTGCCGCCATAGGGCCGGGTGCCTCCGTGCAGCACGATCCCGTTGAGGATGGAGCCCATGGAGTGCTCGCGGATGCCGAAGTGCAGCGTGCGGCCGTAAGGACCGCCCGGGAACTCCTTGGTCTGGTGTTCGGACGGGACGAACGACGGCTCGCCCTTCATCGTGGTGTTGTTGGACTCGGCGAGATCCGCCGAGCCGCCCCAGATCTCGGGCACCGGGATGAGGGAGTCGAGGACCGCGTTGGACGCCTTGCGGGTGGCGATCCCCTTGTCGTCGGGCGGGAAGGTGGGCAGCAGATCGGCCCAGCCCTCCGGCAGCGTCCGGGTGGCCATCCGATCGAAGAGCGCGAAGCGGTCGGGGTTGGCCTTGGCCCACTCGTCGAACTTCGGCTGCCAGTCGGCGTGCGCCGCCCGCCCGCGGTCGACGACTTTGCGGGCGTGGGTCAGCACCTCCGGGTCGACGTCGAAGGACTTCTGCGGGTCGTAGCCCATGACCTTCTTGGTGGCGGCCACCTCGTCGGCGCCGAGTGCCGATCCGTGCGCCTTCCCGGTGTTCTGCTTGTTGGGTGCCGGCCAGGCGATGATGGTCCGGAGCTTGATGATCGACGGGCGGCTGGTCTCGCGCCGGGCGGCGGCGTAGGCGCGTTCGAGCGCCGCGATGTTCTCCACGTAGGCGCCGTCGTCGAGCAGGAAGTCGACGTGCTGGGTGTGCCAGCCGTAAGCAGCGTAACGACGCAGGACGTCCTCGCTGAACGCGATGTTGGTGTCGTCCTCGATCGAAATGTGGTTGTCGTCATAGAGCAACGTCAGGTTGCCGAGCTGCTGGTGGCCGGCGAGCGAGCTGGCCTCTCCGGACACGCCCTCCTCGAGGTCGCCGTCGGAGGCGATGCAGTAGATGTGGTGGTCGAACGGGCTCTCGCCGGGCGCGGCGTCCGGGTCGAACAGCCCGCGCTCACGCCGGGCGGCCATCGCCATGCCCACGGCGTTGCCCACACCCTGGCCGAGCGGTCCGGTCGTGGTCTCGACGCCCACCGTGTGGCCGTGCTCAGGGTGCCCCGGCGTCAACGACCCCCAGGTGCGCAGAGACTTGAGGTCGTCGAGCTCGAGCCCGTAGCCGGAGAGGTAGAGCTGGATGTACAGCGTCAGGCTCGAGTGCCCGCACGACAGCACGAATCGGTCCCGGCCGGGCCACGACGCGTCGGTCGGATCGTGGCGCATGATCTTCTGGAACAGCAGGTATGCCGCGGGCGCCAGGCTCATCGCGGTGCCGGGATGGCCGTTGCCGGCCTTCTGCACGGCATCCATCGCGAGGAGCCGGATCGTGTCGATGGCCTTGCGGTCGATGTCGTCCCAGTCGCGGGGAAGGATGGTCTCGTGCTTGTCGGATTTCGTGGCCACGCGGTCGCGCTCCCTTGCGGTGACGGGACGGTCCCGAGGGGGTCGGAGGCCCTCAAGGACCGTGCGTGATGATCACCTACCACCCTAGTCCCGTCGCCCTCCGACGGCCCGAGTGCCTGCACCTCCCTGTTGCCGTCTTGTTTGCCGTCCGGGCTGTGGACGAAACCTCCCAATCCGGCGCGCCGGTCGACGGGTCGTGCAGCCCCGACCCGCACCCCGGAGGGTCGGTTGCCCGGATTACAGTGATCGGGTCAACCACCGAGTCCATGAGGTGCCGTTCCCGTGTCCCGCCCCGCCGTCACAGGCAGCACCGCGATGAGGGGCACCGGGTGACCGCCTATGCGGGGTCGTTGCCACCGCAGCGCACGGTCGGCTCGGTACTTCGGGCCTATCTGGCCCTGACCAAGCCGCGGATCATCGAACTGCTGCTGGTCACCACCGTCCCGACGATGATGCTCGCCGCCCGCGGGCTGCCGTCCTGGACGACCGTCGGTGCGACGCTGCTCGGTGGCGCGCTCGCCGCGGGCAGTGCCAACGCGCTCAACTGCTACATCGACCGCGACATCGACCAGCTGATGCGCCGTACCGAGCGTCGTCCGTTGGCCCGCCATCTCGTTCCGCCGCGCAACGCGCTTGCCTTCGGCGTGACGCTCGGCGTGCTCGCCACGGTGTGGCTCGCCCTGACGACCAACGTCCTGTCGGCGGCACTCGCCGACGCGGCGATCCTCTTCTACGTTTTCGTCTACTCGCTCGGCCTGAAGCGGCGTACGCCGCAGAACATCGTCTGGGGCGGGGCCGCCGGCTGCACGCCGGTGTTGATCGGCTGGTCGACGGTGACCGGCACGGTCTCGTGGGCGGCCGCGACGCTGTTTCTGGTGATCTTCTTCTGGACCCCGCCGCACTTCTGGGCGCTCGGCATGCGGTTCCGCGACGACTACGCTGCCGCCGGCGTCCCGATGCTGCCGGTCGTGGCCTCACCCGAGGTCGTCGCCCGGCGCATCGTCATCTACACCTGGGTGCTGGTGGTGACGTCGGTGGTGCTCTGGCCGCTCGCCACGTCCTGGATCTACGGCGGCTCCGCGATCGTGCTCGGCGTGATCTTCCTCTGGCATGCCTACCAGTTGCGCGCGCAGGCACGGGCCGGTGGGCGCATCACGTCGCTCCGGCTGTTCCGCTGGTCCAACACCTATCTGTCGCTGCTCTTCCTCGCCCTGGCCGTCGACGCTCTGGTGCTGCACTAGCCGCATTACGGCGAGTGTGTTGACCCGGGGGTCCGCGGGGCCCACCATTCCTGTAGACGCGGTTCCGGTTTCCCGCAGGAGTGTGGGTCATGGCGGTGGATTTCGACGGGACCGGCATTGCCCGGTCACACATCATGCAGCTCCCGGGCGACCGCGCTGCGGCCTACGTCACCCGGATGCGCGCGAGCAGTCCGGACTTCCGTGATCTGCTGGTCCACTTCGAGGAGCGCGGCTTCCGCTTCGACGTGGACCGCGTGCGCGTCTTCGTCTATGTCGCCGACTCGGTCGACGGTGATGTCCCGACGGCCCACGTGCTGGGCATCCTGCCGAGCTACGGCGTCGCGTTCGCGACCGACCCCGGCCACCAGGCCGTGTCGATCGGCGTGCACCACAGCGGATCGGCCATCGCCGGGATGGTCGACGTCGAGCACAACCCGTACCGGCTGACCAGGTTCGCCACCGTCATCCCCGCCGGGGAGGGCGAGCGGCCGGTCGAGCACTCGGTCGGCGCCGAGGAGCTCGGGTCGTTGTCCGCGCTCGAGATCGCCTCGCGGCTCGGCCCGCATTCGATCCGCGTGCTCGACCCGCGACCGGCTCCCGCCACGCTCGACCTGCCCGACCTCAGCGCACTGTCATCGATGCTGTTCCGTGAGCTGCTCGACGATCCGCAGACCCGGCCGATGTATCCCGCGTCGGCGATCGAGGCGCTGCTGGCGCAGACCCCGCTGGTGCAGAAGTTCGCCACCGTCAACGCCCTGCAGCAGGGCGAGGCCGTGCGCCAGGTCGTGCTGGGCATCGCCGACCCGGCGGCGGCCCGGACAATCCGCGGCGCGTGCAGCTGCTCCACCAGTTGCAACGCGTGTACGTCGACGTCGTGCAGCATCACCATCGGCAAAGCCACCAGCGTGCAGTGAGCGCCGAGACGGATCCGCCGTCCCACCACCCGGTCGTCGACCGGGCCGCCCGCGACCGGGTGCTGGCCGGGCCGGATCTGCCCGCGGCGACGGCGGATGCGGTCCGGCTCCTCGACCAGCTGCTCGACGGCCATCGGCCCGGCGGCGACGCGCTCGGGGCGGCGCTGACCGGCGGGCTCGAACCAGCGGCGGTGGCCGAGGCGTGGGGGCGGCTCGTCGCGGCCGGGGCGCTGCGCGAAGGCCCGGACCCGACCCCCATCGATCCGAGGTGGGCCGACTACGCCGACCAGGCGCGCACGCTGGCGGTCCTCGCCTACGCCGAACGGGACGCGGAGGCCAGTGCGTGGCAGCGCGCCGGCGGCGAGCTGCAGAAACGGCTGGCTGCCGCCGCCGTCGTCGTCGCCGGTGCCGGCAGCGCGTGGCGCCGGGTCGCCGAGGATCTCGAGGTGGCCGGGGTCGGCACGCTGTCCCCGGTCGACGACGCCGACCTGACGGTGCCCGAGCGGTGCGACCTCGTCGTCCACGTCAGCGACGATCCCCGCCCGGACCGTCGGTTGCAGATCGGCCGGTCGCTGACCCGGGCCGGCGTACCCGCGGTGTTCTATCACCGCGACCAGGGCGACATCGTGGTCGGTCCGTTCGTCTATCCGGGCCAGACGGCGTGCGTCGAGTGCGTCGAGTTGCGCCGCGCGGCGGCCCGCAGCGGGTGGGCGCCGGCCGGCGAGCCGATGCCGCCACCGTTGCTCCGGTTTCCGGTCGGCACGGATCTGCTCGCACTCGACGTGGTGAAGTTCCTCAGCGAGGCGGCGTTGCCCGCGACGAGGGGCCGGGTCGTGCGGTTCGACCTGCGGGTCGGCGTACCCAGCGTGCATCCCGTGCTCCGGCTGCCGCGGTGCCCGGCCTGCGGGGCCGGGCCGGCCGCGCCGGTACGTCGGCTGTGGTCCGCCGCCGACGCCGGGCCGTGACCGCCGCGCGCCGCCCCGCCGACCTGGTCGACGGTTACGTCGGCCTGGTCACCGACCTCGTCCAGGTGCCGGTCGGCGCGGCCGATCCGGCCGTGCACGTGGTCGGCGGCCGGGTCGCGGACCTGGGGTGCTACGGCGTCGACGTCACCGCCGAGATCAACGGCAGCGGCGCGGGGATGACGCTCGCCGAGGCGACGAGTGCCGCGGTGGGGGAGTCCTTCGAGCGCTACGCGTGCTGCTTCCCGCCTTCTGGCGGCCTGATCGTGGGGAGCTACGCCGACCTGAGGGACCGGGCGGACGCCGATCCCGTGGAGCCGGGACGGTGGGCACTGTTCGAGCGGGATCAGCAGGTTCCCTTCCCGCACTTCGACGAGCAGACTCCGCTGACCTGGGTGACCGGGTGGAGCCTGACGCGGCAGCGGGCCCGGCTCGTCCCGGCCTGTCTCGTCTATTTCGGGCCGGACGCCGATCTGCGTCCCGACGGCTGCGTCACGATCGCCCCGGCGGTGTCCACCGGAGCCGCCTGTGACAGCACGTCGACCGGCGCGACGGTGCGCGGGCTGCTCGAGCTGATCGAGCGGGACGCAGTGCTGATCCACTGGCGCAACCGCATCACGCCGCGCCGGCTGCGGATCGACCCGACCTGCGCGCTCGCCGGCGACTACACCGATGTCTTCGCGCGGCCGGGCCTGCACTACGAGCTCTACGACGTCTCCCTGGATCTGCCCGTCACTGCGGTGTTCGGCACGCTCACCGACGAGCGCCGCAACCCGCCGGCCGTGTTCGCCGCCGGTGCCGCACACCCGGATCCGGAGACGGCGGTGCGCAAGACGCTGGTGGAGCTGGTGCAGGGTCTGCGGTGGGGTGACCAGACGACCGGGCGCACCGTCGAGCCGCTCCCCGGGTTCGCCAACATCCGCACCTTCGAGGACCGGATGCGGCTCTACTCCGGCAACGACCTGAGCGAGGCGTTCGCGTTCCTGCAGTCCTCGCCGGCGTCGCTCGACCTCAGTTCGGTGGCGCGCTCCGGTGAGCCGACCATCGACGTCCTCGGCCGCCTCGTCGCCGGGCTGGCCGACCGCGACCTCGAGGTCATCGCCGTCGACATCACGACCGACGACCTCGCCGAGTGCGGGGTCGTGGTGGTGAAGACGCTGGTGCCGGGCCTGACGACGATGGAGGGCGACCACACCGCACCGTTCCTGGGCGGCCGGCGGTGGCGGCGACTCCCGGTCGAACTCGGTCTCCTCGATCGGGAACGCGAACCTGCCGAGCTCAACCCGTATCCGCACCCCTACCCGTGAGGTCGCCGATGGACGAGACCCGGGCACCGCTGCTCGACGAGGCCCCGGCCGATCTCTTCTCACCCGCCGAGGTCTTCCACGAAGCCTCCAAGCTCCAACCGACCGACATCGACCTCTTCCTCACCATCCGGATGGTCAGCGGGTCGCCCGACATCCGCCGGGTGATCTCCCGTCCGGCGGCGCGCTGCACCGGCCTGCCGGCGATCGACCTGCCCGCCCCCGCCGGGCTCGCGGACGTCTCCGTCGGAGAGGCGATTCGACGCCGGCGGTCGCGGCGGGAGATGAGCGGGCAGGCGGTGGGCCTCGACGAGATCGCGACGCTGCTGTACGCCGCCGCCGGCGTCGTGACGCATTCGACCGATCCGGCGGACGGCACCACGTGGGGGCTGCGGACCACCCCGTCCGGCGGCGGGCTCTACCCGGTCGAGGTCTACTGCTGCGCACTCGATGTGGCCGGTCTGCCGAACGGCGTCTACGGCTACCTGCCCGCCTCCCATCAGATCGCGCAGCTCTACCCGGGCTCGACCCGGGCCGCGCTGGATACGGCGCTGAGCCTGCCCGACATCGCCGACACGGCGGCGGCCTGCATCGTGCTGTCCGGCGTCCCGCGCCGTACCGCGTTCAAGTACGGCGAGCGCGGCTACCGCTTCGAGCTGCTCGAGTGCGGGCACGCCTGCCAGAACCTGCTGCTCGCCGCGGCGGCGCTCGACCTCGCCGCGGTGCCGATCGGCGGATTCCTCGACGACGTGCTCAACGACGTCCTGCGCGTCGACGGGCTCACCGAACACGCGCTCTACGCCATTCCGGTCGGCCGACCGGCGACGGACTGACTCGACCCGGACCGATTCGCCTTCGGACGTGTCACGGCCCGGCCGCGGGTTGGTGCCCACGGCCGGGCCGTCTGGGGAGAGGCTGACCCCTGTTAGTGAGGCTTGATCAGTGACCCTTGTCCGAACCGAGTGTGACGGTGGCCGTGTGGGTCGCTCCGCCCCGCTCGTAGGTGACGGTGACCGCGTCGCCCGGGCGGTTGGCCCGGACCGCGGCGACCAGCGCGTCGGCGGAGTCGATCTCCCGGTCGCCGAGCTTGGTCACGACGTCGCCCTGCTGCAGCCCGGCCTTCGCGGCCGCTCCGCTGCCGCTGACCGAGGCGAGCTTCGCTCCGGTCGGGGTGGCGCCGTTGCTGCTCGCGTCGCTGACGCTGACGCCGAGCTGTGCGTGGCTCGCGGTACCGGAGTTGACCAGCTGGTCGACGATGGGCCGCGCCTCGTCGATCGGGATGGCGAAGCCGACGCCGATCGAACCGGACTGCTGGCTACCGCTGGCGTCGCTGCCGCCGAGACTCGCGATCGCGGAGTTGATGCCGACGACCTGACCCTGCATGTTGACCAGCGCCCCGCCGGAGTTGCCGGGGTTGATGGCGGCGTCGGTCTGGATGGCGTCGATGACCGTGGCCTGCGGCGAACCGCTGGACGGGCTCTGCTGCGACGAGTCACTGGTCTGCACCGGGCGGTCCAGTGCGCTGACGATGCCCGACGTCACCGTGCCGGACAGGCCGAGCGGCGAGCCGATCGCCACGACCGGCTGGCCGACCGCGAGGCCGGTGGACTTGCCGAGGCTGGCCGGGTGCAGTCCCTGCACGTCCTTGGCCTTGATCACGGCGAGGTCGGTCGTCGGATCGCGTCCGACGATGGTCGCCGGCACGGTCTTGCCGTTGTTGAAGGTGACGGTGAGCGTGGCCGGCCCGGAGTTCTGCGAGCCGAGCGCGCCGCTGCCGCTGTTGGCGGCGGCGGCCGCGGCCACGACGTGGTTGTTGGTGAGGATCTGACCGTCCGAGGACAGGATGATGCCGGATCCCTCGTCGCCGCCGCTGCTGGTGGCGACGGTGATCGACACGACGCTGGGGAGCACCCCGGCGGCGACCTGCTGCACGGAACCGGCCGGTGCCTTGTTCGCCGCGTTGTTGGAGACCGGCGGTGCGGCCAGCGAGCTCACCACGGTCTTGGTGCCGCCGCCGAAGTGGTTTTCGACCGCGGCGCCGACGCCGCCGCCGACCAGGGCGACGACGAGGAGCGCCACGGTGGCCGCAGCGATGCGGCGGCGGCGGGGCTGCGGAGCCCCGGCCGCCGGCCCGTAGCTCGAGTAGCCGTACGGCGGAGGCGGCGGCGGTGCCGCCGGACTCCAGCCGGGGCCGGTCTGGTGCCAGGCCGGCGACCACGGAGACGGTTCCTCCGCGGGGGTGCGGGGAGCGGGCGGCAGAGCCGAGGTCGGGGAGGTCTCATCCGCGCCGCCGGCGCCGGCCGCGAACGGCCAGTCGGAGTGGGGCGCGGGGCCACCGGGGCCCGGCTGGGTGGTGCCGTCGTCCTGCGGATACGGACGTGGGTCGTCCGGACGATGATCGTCTGTCATGGCCACAGCGTGGCCCGCCAGCCTGAGAGGACCCTGAAAGTGGGCTGAACTATGCAGAAGACTTTGCGAACGGCAGCGGTCAGGTCCGCGCCGGCGCGTGGCCGGGCAGCCGCAGGGTGAACAGCGCCCCGCCGCCCGGCGCCGTACCGGCGGCGACCACTCCGCCGTGCCGGTCCGCGGCCTGCCGGACGATGGCCAGCCCGAGACCCGAGCCGGGCAGTCCCCGCGCGTCGACGGCGCGGTAGAAGCGGTCGAAGACGTGCGGCAGGTCCGCGGGGGCGATCCCCGGGCCTTGGTCGGCGACCTGCAGCACGCCGTCGCGCAGCGTGACAGTCACGGTGGCCCCGGGCGGGCTCCACTTGGCCGCGTTGTCGAGCAGGTTGGTCACCGCGCGCTCCAGCGCCGTCGGATCGCCGATCACGATCCATGGGTCGGCCGCCACCGCGTAGGCCAGTCCGGGGGCACGCCGGCGTACCCGGTCGATCGCCCGGTCGATGACGGCGCGGAGGTCGATCGGTTCGGGCCGGATCGCGGGGGAGTCGGTGCGTGCCAACTCGACCAGGTCGCCGACCAGCACGGTGAGCTCCTGGGCCTGGGCGCGGACATCGGCGAGGAGTTCGTCGCGGTCGGCCGGGTCGAGCGTCGGCCCGCCGGGGCGGGCGCTCTGGGCGAGCAGGTCGAGGTTGGTGCGCAGGCTGGTGAGCGGCGTACGCAGCTCGTGACCGGCGTCGGCGACCAATTGGCGCTGCCGCTCGCGGGACTGCTCGAGCGCCTCCAGCATCAGGTTGAAGCTCCCGGTCAGCCGGGCCAGCTCGTCGTCGCCCTGCACCGGGATCGAGGTCAGCTCCTGGGTGCGGGCGACGTGTTCGGTCGCGGCCGTGAGCCGCTCGACCGGGCGTAAGCCGGCGCGGGCGACGGCCAGGCCCGCACAGGCAGCCACCACGATCCCGGCCAGTCCGACGATCAGCAGGACGAGGGCCAGCCGGCCGAGTTCGTGGTCGGTCGCGGTGGTGGACTGGGCCAGCACCAGCGCGAGACCGGGTCGCACCGGAACGGCCACCACGCGGTAGCTGACGCCGTCCTCGGTCGCGCTGCGCAGCGACGTGTGGACGATGCCGTTGGCGACGGCGGTCTCCGGCGAGCCGATCGGCGGCACCGGTGCGCCGGAGAAGACGATCCGGTCGCCGCCGGAGGTGACCAGCGCGACCCGGACGTCGGTGGCCAGGGCGAGGACGACGTCGGGGATCCGGCCGAACCTCGTGATGTCGTTGACGAGCTGGGTCTGGGCAGCGGCGGTGGCCCGCTGCTCGAGGTTGCTGTCGAGGCGGCTGCGCAGCTCATGCCGCACGGTGAGGTAGCCGGCGACCGACGCCATCGCCACCGCGAGGCCGACTGCGACGGCGACCAGCACGGTGATCCGGGTGCGCAGGTTGAGCCGGGTCCAGGCCATGCCGATCCGGGACGGTCCGCTCACGGCGGCGTCTCACGGAGCGCGTAGCCGACGCCGCGCACGGTGTGGATGAGTCGGTTCTCGCCCTCGGCCTCGGTCTTGCGACGTAGGTAGCCGATGTAGACCTCGAGCGAGTTCTCGGTGGTGGGGAAGTCGTAGCCCCATACCTCCTCGAGGATGCGGGCCCGGCTGAGCACCTGGCGCGGATTGCGCAGCAGCAGTTCGAGCAGGCTGAACTCGGTCCGGGTGAGCCGGATCTGCCGGTCGCCGCGGCGGACCTCCCGGGTGCCCGGGTCGAGGGAGAGGTCGGCGAAGGTCAGCGACTCGTCGTCGGTCACGTCGCCATGGGTACGGCGCAGCAGGGCCCGGAGCCGGGCCAGCAACTCTTCGAGGGCGAACGGCTTGGGCAGGTAGTCATCGGCGCCGGCATCGAGCCCGGCGACCCGGTCGGAGACGGCGTCGCGCGCGGTGAGCACCAGGACCGGTAGGTCGTCGCCGACCGACCGCAGCCGGCGGCAGGTCGCCAGCCCGTCCATGCCGGGCATCATCACGTCGAGCACCATGGCGTCGGGCCGGTTGGCCGCGACCGCGCGCAGCGCCTCGAATCCGTCCGCCGCCAGCTCGACGTCGTACCCGTTGAAGGTCAGCGACCGGCGCAGCGACTCGCGCACCGGCCGGTCGTCGTCGACTACCAAGATCCGCACCCGGCCAGTGTGCCGCGACGGGCTGAAGGTCGGCTGAGAAGCCGCGTCCGGCGCCCCGGCGCGTCGCCCCGGGTTCTCATTCCGCGTCAACGTGACGTTGATGCGGCTAGACCGCCTGAACGTGACGTTCAAGCGGAATCGGCCGCTCCCCATTTGGCATCAACGTGACGTTCAAGCCGAATGGAGGGGCGGCCGACCCCGGACGGCGGGGCGGGCGAGGCGGTGCGGGTCAGGCGTCGCCGAGGACCGCGCGGCCCGCGAGCCCCAGCGGCAGGTTGCCACTCCCGGCGATCGCCGCGTGGAAATCGGCCAACGGGGCTGCCGGATTGGCAGCCCGCCAACGTTCCCGGATCGCTTCGATCTCGAGGGCCCCGGTGAGGTACGACGCCGCCTGGGTCGGCCAGGCGCAGTAGCGCCGGATCTCGACCTCGGCGGTGTCCCGGGACAGCGAGGCCTTGGTCGCCATCGTGTCGACCGCCTCCTCGACGCTCATGTCGCCGGCGTGCAGGGCGGTGTCGACGACGATCCGGGCGGCCCGGAAGATCCGGGCGTCGAGGTGGGCGAGCACGTGCCGCGGGTCGGTGAAGAAGCCCTCCTGATACATCATCCGCTCGGCATAGAGCGCCCATCCCTCGCCGAAGTAGGGCGTGCCCAGCAACTTGCGGATCGGTCGCGTCCCGCCGGCCGACCAGGTGCGGTGCCAGTGGTGTCCGGGGTAGGCCTCGTGCACGGAGATGGTCGGGATCGACGCGCTGGAGTTGGTCTGCAGCCGCTGCTGCACCTGCTCCTCGCTCGCGTCGTCGGCGGTGAACGGGACGAAGAAGTGCCCCAGCCGCCGGTCGGTCAGCGGCGGCGGACCGGCGTACGACGCCACCGCCAGCACCGGCCGCTGGAACACCGGGGCGGGCACGACCGCGCACTCCTCGCCCTCGGCGAACGGCACCAGCTTCCGCTCGCGCAGGAAGTCGCGGGCCTGCCCGGTCGTCGTCTCGTACGCCTGGCGCATGGCCTCGAGGGTCGGCGCGTGTTCCTGGTTGAGCTCCTTCATCACGGCGAGCCAGTCCGGTCCGCCGCCCGGCATGTTCTCGGCGACCTTCCGCATCTCGATGTCCAGCTCGTCGTACGCCGCCTGCCCGCGCCGATGCAGGGAGTTCGCGTCCAGGTCGAGCAGCTCCCGCTCGGCGAGGAGGGCGGAATACAGCGGCTCGCCGAGCCGCCAGTCGCCGCCCGCGCGTTCGCCGAGCCCCTCCAGCCACTCCGCGAACCGCTCGAAGGCGAGTGCCGCCTCGGCCGCGGCGGCCGTGAGGGCGGTCCGCAGCCGCGGGTCCTCGGCCTCGGCCGGCAGGTAATCGCGGGCGTAGCGGACGGCCGACCGGGCCTGCCCGATGGCCCGGTCGACGAGCAGCCGGGGAGTGAGCTCCGGGTCCAGGTTGGCCATGCCCGCTTCGAGGACGTCGGGGACCTGCCGCAGCCGCGCAACCGCGGCGGCGACCAGTTCGGCCTCCGGGTGCAGCCGGTGCAGGAAGAGCACGTGCGGGCCGCGCAGGCACGGCTCGAGGTAGGTCGCGGGATCACGCCGCCAGTCCGGTCGTTCGTCGAGCAGCACCCGGCCGCGCAACGTCGCGATCGCGAGGTCGCGGTCGATCCGCGCGTCGGCGTCCAGCCCGTCGTCCGGCACGCCGGTGAAGGTGGCGTGCCACTCCCGGTCGCGGGACGCGCGGCGTTCGCGGGCCGAGGCGGAAAAGTCGCCGAGCCGGTCGTCGTAGCCCGCGGCACCGGCCGCCGACGCCATGACCGGCCGGTCCTCGAACTCCTCGGCGATGAACTGGTCCAGCAGGGTGGTGAGATCGTGACTCTGCGGCATGGAGGAGACCCTAACCGCCGGTCGGGTCAGAGGCCGATCAAGGTCTCCCGGTCCTCGGCACCGAGCAGCGCCGGCGCGTCCGGTGCGGGGCCGCGCTCACGGGTCGAGAAGAACAGTCGCGCCGTCGCGATGGTCGCCAACGTGGCACCCGCGATGTGTACGCCGACCAGCACGGCCGGCACGTGCGTGAAGTACTGCACGTAGCCGACGACCGCCTGCAGCACGACCACGCCGAACAGGACGATCGCGCGACGCTGCGTACGCCGGGGCGCGCGGGTGGCCCGCAGGCCGAGGATCAGCGCGATCACGAGGCCGACGTAGAGGAAGACGAGGTCGGCGTGGAACTGGGTGATCATCGTCGGGTCCCACCCGAGCCGCCGGGTGTGGATGTCGCCGGCGTGCGGCCCGGTCGCGGTCACCAGCGTGCCGGCGACCAGCGTGGCCATGAGTACGACGACGAGGAGCCGGATGCCGAGTTGGATCTCGCGTCGGACGAGCAGAGCGGGCGGGTCGTCGCCCTCCGCCGTGCGGGCGTGCAGCCACACCGCGACGTAGGTCAGCACCATCGACAGCAGGAAGTGCGGGGCGACGGTGAGCGGGTTGAGCTTCTCGAGCACCGTGATGCCGCCGAGCACGGCCTGGGCGACGACGCCGAGGGGAAGGAGCAGCGCGATCGCGCGCACGTCCCGCCGGCGCGGGCGCAGCCGCCAGGCGGCGACGACGCAGGCGAGCGCCGTGGCGAAGACCAGGAAGGTGAGCAACCGGTTGCCGAACTCGATCCCCTGGTGCACCGCCCCGGTCGGGTTGGCGGCGGTCGGCAGCAGGCTGCCATTGGTGCACTGCGGCCAGGTGGGGCAGCCGAGCCCGGACTCCGAGAGCCGGACCGCACCTCCGGTGATCGCGATGCCGGCGTTGGCCACGATGGCCGCCACCGCGAGACCCCGCATCAGCCGCGGGCTCGTCGGCGTGTCACGAATCCGGCGGTACGCCGTCAGCAGGCCGTCCGTCACCCGCCGATCGTAGGCGGCGCGTCCGGGCCGCCCGCAGCGCGGGCCGCTCACTCCCAGCGGAACGTCGCCGCGGCGGCGGTCAGGGCGATCACGGCCCACACCGCCAGGGTCGCCGCATCGTGCAGCGGTACCGCCCGACCGTCGCGGAGGACGGCCCGCAGGCCGTGGGCGAGCGCCGTGGTCGGCAGGAATCCGAGCCACGTGGCGAGCCCGTGCGGAAACTTCGACAGCGGGAAGATCACGTCGCCGAGGAAGAGCAGCACGAACCACACCACGTTGGCCGCGGCAAGGGTCGCCTCCGCCCGCAGCGTGCCGGCCAACAACAGCCCGAGCCCGGCGAAGGCCGCCGTACCGAGGACGACGAGCAGCGCCACCGAGCCGGCCGACCCGTGCGGCTGCCAGCCGACCGCCAGCCCGACCAGGCAGATCACCGCGATCTGGACGATCTCCACGCACACGACCGCGGATGTCTTGCCCAGCAGCAGGACCGACCGGGGCAGGGCCGTCACCCCGAGGCGTTTCAGGATCCCGTACTTGCGCTCGAAGGCGGTCGCAATCGCCTGTCCGGTGAACGCCGCCGACATGATCGCCAGCGCCAGGACGCCCGGGACGAAGAAGCCGGCCCGGCTCCCGCCGACGCTGACGAACGGTTCCAGGACGAGCACCAGGACGAGCAGCAACGGAATGATGAGGTTGAGCAGGAGTTGCTCGCCGTTGCGCAGGATGAGCTTGAGCTCCATCCAGGTCTGGGCCGCCAGCATCCGCGGCAGCGGCGCGGTGCCCGGTCGCGGGATGAAGGTGCCGGGCCGCAGGGGCGCGATGTCCTCGGTCACGACCGCAGCTCCCGCCCGGTGAGATCGAGGAAAACGTCCTCCAGCGACCGCTGCTCGATCTGCAGGTCGCGGGCCATGATGTCGTGGCGGGCGCACCAGGCCGTGACCACAGCCAACAACTCGGGGTCGACCGGGCCCTCGACCAGGTAGCACCCGGGCGTCGGCTCGCTGACCCGGAAGCCGTCCGGCAGGATTTCGCCTAGGTCGAGCAGGTCGAGGCCGCCGGGCGCGCGGAAGCGCAGCTGTCCCTTCGCGCCGCCCTGGGTGAGTTCCGCCGGCGATCCGTCGGCCACGCTCCGGCCGTGGTCGATCACCACCACCCGGTCGGCGAGTTGCTCCGCCTCCTCCATGTAATGAGTGGTCAGCACGACGCTGACGCCGTCCGCCCGAAGGGCCCGGACGACGTCCCAGGTCGCATGCCGCGCCTGCGGGTCGAGCCCGGCCGTCGGCTCGTCGAGAAAGACCAATTCGGGTCGGGCGACGATCGCCATCGCCAGCGACAGCCGCTGCTTCTGCCCGCCGGAGAGCCGGCGGTACGGCGTCCGTTCGACGCCGCGCAGACCCAGCCGCTCCAGCAGTTCGACGCAGTCCAGCGGCTCACGCGCGTAGGACGACAGTAGCCGGAGCATCTCCCCGGCCCGGGCGCCCATATAGGCGCCGCCGCCCTGCAGCATGGCGCCCACCCGGGGCCGCAGCGACGCGCGGTCCTTGATCGGGTCGAGACCCAGGACCCGTACCGTGCCGCCGTCCGGCCGGCGGAAGCCTTCGCACGTCTCGACGGTCGAGGTCTTGCCGGCGCCGTTCGGGCCGAGCAGCGCCAGCACACCGGCGCGGGGTGCGACCAGCGACAACCCCGCGACGGCGACGAGATCGCCGTAGCGCTTGACGAGTCCGCGGACTTCCAGCGCGGGGACATCGGATCGTACTGCCCGGTTCGCGGAAAGTCCCACGCCAGCGAGGATATGTCGGCACAACCGCGCGTCGCCGGGCAGGTCAGTGCCTTCGCACGCGACCCGCGGCGAATCGTGACAACGGTGGACGAGTACACCGCAAACGCAGCCCCGACGCGTAAATGATCATGACTGAGATGCTTGCGCGCCCTAGGTTGCACCCCCTAGCCTCCCGTCAGCATCAACCCGAGTTCGTATGACGACATAGGACTGACGCCTCCGGCATGACGCCGGCGAACCGGCCCGGTCGCTCGGCGGGACTGCGGTCTCCGCCGGGTCGAGTGGGCGGTCCGGCGCGCGTTCTCCGGTCGTTCAATCCATTGGAGGAGCTAGGGATCATGGCCGACCTGCCACATCTGCACCGGACCCGCAGACAGTTTCTTGCCGATGCCGCGATTCTGGGTGCTGGAGCCACATTGGGCGGGGGCCTACTGAGCGCGTGTACGGGCGCTGAGGGAGGTGCATCGGGCAAGCGTGCACAGACGTTGTTCATCGCCGGCTTCCAATGGGGACCGCCGACCAACTTCAATCCGCTGAGCCCGACCGCGGCCTGGCCGGCCGGGGAGAACACCGAGCAGTACATCTACGAGACGCTTTTCGGCTTCGACCTGCTCGACGGCAGCCTGAAGCCGGCGCTGGCCAAGTCGCTGCAGTTCCAGAACAAGACGACTGCCATCGTGACGCTGCAGAACGGCGTGCACTGGCAGGACGGCAAACCGCTGACCGCCGACGACGTCGTCTACACGTTTGAGCTTGCGAAGCGTCACAAGGAAATCTCCTACGCGACCTT
>DASXYL010000017.1:0-23012 GCA_036502575.1 Jatrophihabitantaceae bacterium
CCCAGCATCAGCGAGTTGACCTGCTGGCCGAGCAGGTACTCCCCCGCGTCGAAGTAGTTCTGCCAGAACCGGACCGGGCTGGGATCGGCGTAGGGCACCATCATCTCGGCGACGGACGCGCGGTACACGACCGGCCGGATCCGCTCGCCGTCCTGGTAGCCCACCTGGTGCAGCACCAGGCCCTCGCGCGGGTCGAAGCCCACGCGCAGCGACCAGTTCTGCCAGCGGATGACGTCGTCGGACAAGGTGAAGCTCGGGCCGTCGGGCTGGCTGATCTCGATCGGCTGGAGGCCCGTCCGCGGCGGTCCGACGTAGGCCGGGTCGTCGAAGTTGCCTTCTTCGTCGGGCACCGGCGCGAGCCCGTCGTCGATGAGCCGCACGACGGAGCGCTCGATCAGGTCCACGTAGGCGACCAGGCCGTCGATCGGATGCGCCCACGGGTGATCGGCCTTGCGATGCTGGACGAACGACAGCACCCGCAGCAGCCGGCGGCCGTCCTCGTCGGGCAGGTCGAACGAGCCGGCCGACAGCGGGCACGGGCGCACCAGGTCCAGATCGGTGATGCCACGGCGGGCAATGGCCGCGCACCAGCCCGCATCCGCCTTGACGATCTCGTCGACGGCGATCAGATCGTCGAGCAGGATCGGCGGCTGGCCCTCGACGGCGGTGTCGACCGGCTCGACGGAGTCGACCTGCTGCTCGGTCAGTGACACCCGCACTCGCTGCACCGCGCCGGTCGCGGTATCCAGCAACACTGTATAAACCCGGCGGGGCGGTGCTGAGGCCGGAGAGCCCGGCGAGTACGCCAGGACCTCGGCCTTGGCCGGCTCGTCCAGGCTGAGGACGGGAAAGCGGGTGCTGTCGTTCACCAGGCCGGCGTCGACGATGATCCGGCGAGCCGCCGTGACCTCGTCCGCGGACAGCCGGGCCAGCGGATGGTGCGGTCCGTCCAGGGCCCAGGGCGCGGCGAGCGGCATCGTCAGCGGACGGCCGGGGCCGGCGTACCGGTGCGCAGCCGCAGGACGTGCTCGACCAGCGCGATCAGGGCCTGCTTGGTGGATTCACGCTGGCGCGCGTCGCAGGTGATCATCGGGATGTTCGGGCCGATCGACAGCGCGTCGCGCACGTCGGCCAGCTGGTGGGCCTGCACGCCGTTGAAGCAGTTCAACGCCACGAGATAGGGCAGCTTGCGGTCCTCGAAGAAGTCGACGGCCGGGAAGCAGTCGGCGAGGCGGCGAGTGTCGACGAGGACGACGGCCCCGATCGCACCGTGCACCAGCTCGTCCCACATGAACCAGAACCGGTGCTGGCCGGGCGTGCCGAACAGGTACAGGATCAGGTCGCGGTCCAGCGACACCCGGCCGAAGTCCATCGCGACCGTGGTGGTCGTCTTGTTCGGGGTCGCGGCCAGGTCGTCCGTGCCGGCGCTGGCCTCGGTCATGACGGCCTCGGTGGTCAGCGGCACGATCTCCGAGACCGACCCGACGAACGTCGTCTTGCCGGCGCCGAATCCACCGGCGACGACGATCTTCGCCGACATCCGCGAGGTGCCCTGCGCTCGCAGGGTGGTATCAGAGCCGTCGTAGCCCACTGAGGACCCTCTCCAGCAGGGCGAGGTCTGGCTCGCCGTCCCCGGACGGCCCACTCTTGTGCACCGTTACCACTCCCGTCTCGGCCAGGTCCGCGATCAGGACCCGGGCCACGCCGAGGGGAACGCCGATGAGCGCTGCCACCTCGGCCACCGAACGGACATCGTGACACAGCAGGGCGATTTCTCGCGTCTCAGGCTGGGCGAACGAATCACTGCGCCGACCCATCGGGGTGGTCACGATCAGCGCTTCGAGCGGCAGCTCGATGCTGATGCGAGTGCGACCACCCGTACGTGTGTAGGGCCGCACGATGTGCGGCTGGTCGTCCTCCCACTGCTCCTCGGCCATGTCCGGGCACCGTCTGGTCAGTTGCCGGTCGTGCGCAATTGGGCCCGCAGCTCGGGCGTGAGCAGGTCACCGGCCCGGTCGACCAGCAGCGTCATCTCGTAGGCCACGAGCCCCATCTCGCAGCCCGGCGCGGCGAGTACAGCCAGGCACGAGCCGTCCGTGATGGACATCAGCAGCATGCAGCCAAGCTGCATTTCCACCACGGTCTGCAGTACCTCGCCGGCGCCGAACACCTTGGCCGCGCCCCGGGTCAGGCTGGTCATCCCGGAGGTCACGGCGGCGAGCTGATCGGCCCGGTCGCGCGGCAACCCGTCCGAGGCGGTCAGCAGCAAGCCATCCGAGGACACGACTACGGCATGAGTCACGCCCGGGACGCGATCGACGAAGTTGGTCAGCATCCACCCGAACTGCGCCGGGCCGGATGTCGGCTGGGTCGAAGGTGCTGTCACCGATGGGCCTCCCACACCTGGTCGTGGTCGCGGTACTGGTCATTGTCCGGGTCGGGCGCGGCGGCATCGGATGCGCCGGCGGTTGCCTCGTGCCGGCCGCGGTTCACCCCTCGCTGGAAGCTGGACAGCCGCTCGCGCGCGACCTCGGCACTGCGCGGTCGACCGTTGATGGACGCACCACCGGCGCTGCCCGGAACCAGGAACGCCTGGGGCTGACGCTTGGGCAGCCCGGCCGCGGTCAGCTCGTGCGGGCTCGCGCTGTTCAGGGCCTCGGCCGCCTGCCAGCCGGCATCCGCGTCCGAGTGCCACGGATCCGCCGCGGCCGGCGCGTAGGGCGCGGCCGCGGGACCGGCCACCTCCGGCTCCGGTGCGTCCTCGGTGAACCAGCGCGACAGCATCGCCCGGAAGATCGGCGTCTCGAACTCATCCGCGGACCCGCCACGCATGTCGTCGAGCAGATCGGGGGCCGAGCTGACCGGTTCCGGTGGCGCGCTGACCGGCTCGGACAAGGTCGGCGCGGACAGCGTCGGCAGGCCGGCGAAGGTGGGCAGCGCCGCCGTGAACGGCACCGGGTCCGGCGTCAGCGGAACCGGCGCCACCGCGAGCGGGGCGGGCTCCGGCGCGACCGGGGCGGGCGGGGCGGGCGGGGCCGCTGCCGGCGCGGGCGGCGAGGCCGCGACCGGCGCGGGCGGGGGCGCGAAGGACGAGGTCGGCGCCGGTGCGAAGGTGGGCGCCGGGGGCGCGAACGGCGTCGGCGTCAACGGAAGCGGTGGCGGCGGCGCGAAGGACGACGGGCCGTTGATCGCGGTGTCGAACGACTCGAACTGTGGTGGCGGGGCGCTGGCCAGGCTCGGGCCCGGGGCCGATCCCGCGACCAGCTCGGGCGGCAGCGTGACCGTGACGGTGACGCCGGCGTCCTCGTCGGAGGACAGGCGCACCCGCACGTTGTGCCGCTCGGCCAGCCGGCCTACCACGCGCAGCCCCATCTGCGGCGACACCGAGACGTCGCCCGCTGGAGGCGCGGCCAGCCGATCGTTGAGCTCGAGCACCCGAGCCCGCGGCAATCCGGTGCCGGCATCGCTGATCTCGATCACCAGGCCGCCGTCGGGCGGGAGCATCGCGTTCAACTGCACCTGCGAAGCCGGGTCGGAGTGCGCCGTGGCGTTGTCGAGCAGCTCGGCCACCAGGCGCACGATGTCGTTGACGGCGAGAGCGGGCACCTGCGCTCGGGGCAAGGGCTGCATCACAACTCTCCTGTTGTCTTCGATCTCCGAGACGGCGGCGTGCAGCACGTCCACGATGGGCACGGGTTCGCCGGTGCGTTGCTGGAGCTGGGCTCCGGTGAGGACCAGCAGATTCTCGCCGTCGCGGCGCAGGCGCGTGGCGAGGTGGTCGAGGCGGTTGAGGGTGCCCAACCGCTCGGAATCCCGCTCCCCCCGTTGGAGCTCGTCGATCAACCGTTCCTGGCGCCCGACCAAGCTCGCCGTGCGCCGGGACAGGTTGACGAAGACATCGTTCACGTCCGCGCGCAACGCCGCCTGCTCGGATGCCAGCCGGACCGTCTCGCTGCGCGCCTCGTCGAAGGCCCGGGCCACCGGCCCGCGGTACTCGTCTTGGACCGGCTCGTGGTCGGTGTCGACGTCGCGCTCGTGGATCGAGCGCGCCACCACCGTCAGGAAGACCAAAGCCAGCACCAGCAGCGCGCCGATGATCACCGCGTCGCGCAGGGCCGCGGAATGCGAATGGTCGGCCGAGGACGTGATGCGCAGCGCGCCGAACACGGCGGCCAGCGCGAGCGGAACAGCGGTCAGGGCGGCCAGCTTGGTGCTCAGCCGCCAGTTCCTCGGTTGCCATCGCGCCGAGTCCGGACCCGACGCGTCCACTTCCCGAAAACGCTCTGACGACATTTCGTCCACGGCGCCCCCCAACGGGTCATGCGGCGAATGTCGAGAGACCTGGTTGTCCCACGCAATGACACAAAAAGCTGTTTCAGCAGACGAAAATATTACGTTCCCTACGGGGTGTCTACGGCCTGGCGCGCCCGGTAAAACACCTTGCTGCCACGGCCCGCACGGCCCGTGTGCGGGTTGCTACCGGATGTGCGGACGGCCTCCAGTACCACTGCCCGGACGGCCCGAGCGGCGCCACGCAGCGCAACAGGTCTCTTACTCGACGAATTGCAGATAGGCGAGCCCGCGGACGTCCAACCAGGTCCGCCCGGGTGCGGTGACGACGCGGATCAGCACCTCGTCGCAGCCCGGGCAGCGCAGCACCAGCCCGGGCGCCTGACCGTACGCGAGGGCGGTCGCCACCGGCGCGACCCGACCACAGCCGAGGCACTGGCCGGTCGCGGCGGTCACGTCCACGGCGAAGATCTCGCCCAGCTCGCCGCCCGCGGCGTTGCCGTCGAGATGGGTCATCACGAACCTCCGAATCGTTCGGTGCGCACCCGGGCGGCGTCGTGCCCGGCGGCGAGCAGCAGGTCCGCGACCGCCTCGACGAACGGCGTCGGACCGCAGACGTAGCAGGTCGGCGCCACGTCCGGCGCGAACGTGACCGCCGCGAGTAACGCCGCGTCGACCCGTCCCGGCGGACGGGCCCAACCGGGCGGCGCCGCCCGGCTGTACGCGAAGTCGACGGGCAGCCCCGCCGTGGCGCGCCGGGCCAGCTCGGCGGAGTAGATCACCGTGTCCGGACGGCGGGTCGAGTACAGCAGCCGGACCGGCGCGGCGCTGTGCGTCGTGGCGTGCGCCCGCACCATCGCCATCAGCGGCACCACGCCCGAGCCGCCGCCCACCAGCTGCACCGGCTCGGCCTGCTCCGGCTGCCAGGTGAACCAGCCGCCGATCGGGCCGCGCACCTCGAGCGGGATGCCGACGGCGGCCACCTGCGCGAGATACGGCGACACCTCGCCGTCGCGGACCTGCTCGACGGTGATCTCGATCCGCTCACCGGCGGCATCCGAGGCGATCGAGTACGAGCGGACGGCCGTGTAGCCGTCAGCCGCGGTGAGCCGCACGTCGACATGCTGGCCGGCGAGGTGGCCCGGCCAACCCGGGACGTCCAGCACGAGCGTGCGCGCCGTCGCCGTCTCGTCCCGAAGGGCGGCCACGGTCGCGACCCGCCACGTCAGTCGCCCCAGTACCGCTGTTCGCGCCATGGGTCTCCGTAGCTGTGGTAGCCGAGGCGTTCCCAGAACCCCGCCTCGTCCTGCACGGTGAGCGTGATGCCGCGTACCCACTTGGCGCTCTTCCACAGGTACAGGTGCGGCACGAGCAGCCGGGCCGGGCCGCCGTGCTCGGGCGTCAGGTCGGCGCCGTCGTAGGTGTGCGCGATCCAGGCCTGCCCGTCGAGCAGATCCGCCAGCGGCAGGTTCGTCGTGTAGCCGCCGTAGGAATGCACGAGCGCGTACTCGGCCGCCGTCTCGACATTCTCGAGCAGGTCGTCGAGCGAGACGCCCCGCCACGTCGTGCCGAGCTTGGACCACCGGGTGACGCAGTGCAGGTCGACGGTGAAGGTCCGCGCCGGCACGGCGTGCAGGCCGGCCCAGTCCCACCGGTGCGCCACGCCGGCCTCGGTGGTGATCGTGAACTCCCAGGTGTCGAGCCGGACCTTGGGGGTCGGTCCGGCCGACAGCACCGGGAAGTCACGGGTCAGGTACTGCCCGGGCGGCAGATCGGCGCTGCTGTCCCGACGCCGACCGGTGAATCCCGGCGTGATGATGGCCATGTGGTCAGCCGAGGAAGTCCAGCAGCGCCCGGTTGACCTCGTCGGGGAACGTCCAGCCGATGTTGTGCGGGCCGCCGGCCACTTCGACGAACGTCAGGTCCTTGATCAGCCCGGGCAGTCGCCGCGCCGTGGCATCGATCGGCAGGATGCGGTCGGCGTCGCCGTGCACGAGCAGGACCGGCACGTCGATCTTGGGCAGGTCGCCGCGGAAGTCGGTCAGCCAGGTGTCGACGCAGGCCAGGGTGGCGTACGCCGATGCGCCGGCGGCGACGTTGAAGCTGGCGGCCAGTGCCTGGTCGCTGATCCGTGTTCCCGCGTACGTGTCGGTGTTGTAGAAGTTGTCGAAGAAGTCCTTGAGGTAGGCGTACCGGTCTTTGACGATGGCCGCCTTGATGCCCTCGAACACACTGCCGTCGACGCCTTCGGGGTTGTCGTCGGTCTTGAGCACGAATGGCGGGATGGCGCCGAACAGCGCCGCCTTGCGCACCCGGCCCGAGCCGTACGTGCCGAGGTAGCGGGTGACCTCGCCGGTGCCCATCGAGAAGCCGGCCAGCACGACGTCGTTCAGGTCGAGGTGAGTCAGCAGCGCGTTCAGGTCGGCGGCGAACGTGTCGTAGTCGTAGCCGGTGGTCGGCTGGCTGGACGCGCCGAAGCCGCGCCGGTCGTAGGTGATCACGCGGTAGCCGGCGTCGAGCAGCACGGCCTCCTGCCGCTCCCACGAGTGGCCGTTGAGCGGGTAGCCGTGGATCAGCACGATCGGCGCGCCGGACCCGTGGTCTTCGTAGTAGATGTCGATGGGCGCCGAGTTCTCCTGGCCGACGTTCACGTAGGGCATGGGCTGGCTCCTTGGTCGCTGTTGACCGGCGCCGGACGACGTTCGGCGCTCTGACCCTCACGCTAATCACCCTGGTGGAACGAGCAAGGGTTCGCTGCAACAGATTCACCGCGCCCTGCGTACTAGTTGACGAATGCGCGGAGAGGGGCACGAATGACGGATGCCGAGAGGCAGGCGGAGTTCACCAGTTTCGTCCGGACACACTGGTCGCAGCTGATGACGATCGCCGTGGCGGTCAGCGGATCCCGGCTGGAAGCCGAGGATCTGGTCCAGACCGCACTCGCCAATACCTACGGGCGATGGCCCAAGGTGCGCGAGGGCGAGGCCCTGGCGTATCTGCGCCGGTGCATCGCCAACGCGCACATCAGCCGATGGCGCCGGCATCGGGGCGCCGAGCTGATCGTCCACGAACTGCCCGACGCGACCGCGACGGACCGGGGGGTCGTCGCGGTCGACGATCGGTCGATGCTCGTGCCGCTGCTGCGCGGCCTGCCGCACCGGCAACGGGCCGTGCTGGTGCTGCGCTACCTGTGCGACCTGTCCGACGACGACGTCGCCGCGACGCTGGGCACCTCGCCCGGCACGGTGCGCAGCCAGGCCGCCCGGGGGCTGGCCAGCCTGCGCCGCCGCGTCCGCGAACGCACCGATGACGAAACCGACCACCAACTGATCCGCTTGGGGGAAGTGCAATGAGCTACTCAGACGATGACCTCGGCCGCGAACTGCGCCGCGAACTGCAGGGCAATCTGGTGCCGTTCGACCCGGCGCGGGCCCAGTACATGATCGACGAGGCGATCGCGGCCTCGCCGGTTCGGCGGGTGCTGCAATCGCGGTGGACGCTGCCGTTGCTCGCCTCGGGCGCAGTGGCTGCCGTCGTGGGCGGGGGCGCCGCAGCAGCGGTCGCGCTGCACCCGGACGGCAAGACCCACCCGGGCGGCGGTCCGACCGTGACGGTGAGCCGCAGCCCGCTGCCGACCGTGACGGTGAGCCGCAGCCCGCTGCCGACCGTGATGCCCACTCCGGTGTCCAGCGCCCCGACCGGGATGCCCAGCCCGCCGCCGACCACGTCGACCGTGCCGAGTCCGGCGTCCAGCGCCCCGACCGGGATGCCCAGCCGGCCGGTCACCAGCGTCGCGACCACCGTGCCCGAGGCACCGCCGAGCGGGCTCACCCCGATGCCCGGACGTGGCTGATTACCAGCTGATCGCCAGCTGATCACCAGCGGCCGACGCGCACCGACAGCGCCGCGACCGCTGCGGCCCCGGCGGTCGAGGTCCGCAGCACCATCTCGCCCAGCCGGACCGGTCGCGCCCCGGCGGCGGTGAGCGCCGCCAACTCCTCGTCGCTCACCCCGCCCTCGGGGCCGACGACCAGCACGATCTCACCGGTGCCCGGCAGGGCCGTCGTGGACAGCGGCTCGGTCGCCGCCTCGTGCAACACGAGAACCGTGCCGGTGCGGGCGGTCACGTCGGCTAGGCCGACCGGCTCGGCGACGTGCGGCACCCGGGTCCGCCGGCTCTGCTTGGCCGCCTCGGCGGCGGTGCGCTGCCACTTGGCGCGCGCCTTGACGCCCCGCTCGCCGGTCCACTGCACGATCGAACGCCTCGCCGCCCACGGCACGATCTCGTCGACACCGACCTCGGTGAGCAGCTCGACCGCGAGCTCGGCCCGGTCGCCCTTGGGTAGCGCCTGGACGACCACGATGCGCGGATCGGGTTCGGGCACCGTCCGCCGAGCGGTAACCCGCAAGCTCAGCGCGTCCGTTCCGACGCTGTCGACGACGCACTCGGCCACCGTGCCCCGGCCGTCGCCGACCAGCACCGTCTCGCCGACCGCGATGCGCTTCACCCGGGCGGCGTGCCGGCCCTCGGCGCCGTCCAGCACGACGACATCGCCGGGCGGCAGCTCATCGACCAGGAACAGCGGCGGCGTCAAACTCAGCGCCCACCGAACGCGTCCCGCACCTTGCTGAAGATCCCAGCCCTGGTCGTGGTGACCGCGACTTCCTCGTTGCGCAGCTCGGCGAACTCGCGCAGCAGCCGTTCCTGGGCTTCGTCCAGGCGCGTCGGCGTCAACACCTCGACGTGCACGTGCAGGTCGCCGCGCGAGCTGCTGCGCAGGCGCGGCACGCCCTTGCCGCGGATCGTCAGGATGGCACCGTTCTGCGTGCCCGCGCGGATGTCCACCTTCTCGTCGCCGTCCAGGGTCGGCAGCACCAGGTCGGTGCCCAGCGCCGCCGCGGTCATCGGCAGCGTGATCCGGCAGTGCAGGTCGGCACCGTCGCGGGTGAACGTGTCGTGCTGCTGCTCGGACACCTCGATGTACAGGTCGCCGGCCGGGCCACCGCCGGGGCCCACCTCGCCCTGGCCGGACAGCCGGATCCGCATGCCGTCCTCGATGCCGGCCGGGACGTCGACGGCGATGGTGCGCCGGGCCCGGACGCGGCCCTCGGTGCCGCAGGTCGGGCACGGCGAGGGGATCTGCTGCCCGGTGCCGCCGCACGCGTGGCAGGCCCGGGTGGTCATGACCTGACCGAGGAACGAGCGCTGCACCGACTGGATCTCGCCGGCGCCGTCGCACGTGGCGCAGGTGCGCGGCGAGGTGCCGGGGGCGCAGCCGCTGCCCTGGCAGGTCTGGCACACGATCGCGGTCTCGACGCTGATCTCGCGGCGCACCCCGAACGCGGCCTGGGCCAGGGTGAGATCCATGCGCAGCTACGCGTCGGCTCCGGCCCGGACCCGGCTGCGCGGCCCGCGTCCGCCGCCACCGGCGGCCCCGCCGAAGAACGCCTCGAACACGTCGCCGAAGCCACCGAAGCCGGCGAACGGGTTGCTGGCCGAGCCCTGGCCGCCGCCCGGGGCGAGCGGGTCGCCGCCGAGGTCGACGATGCGCCGCTTCTCCGGATCGGAGAGCACCTCGTAGGCGGCGGTGACTTCCTTGAACCGCTCCTGCTCGGCCGGATCGGGGTTGACGTCGGGATGCAGTTCCCGAGCGAGCTTGCGGTAGGCCCGCTTGATCTCCTCGCTCGTGGCATCGCGGCGTACGCCGAGCCGCGCGTAGTAGTCGCGGACGGTTTCAGCCACGGGCGGTCCTTCTAGCAATCGGTGATGTCGAGTGCCAAGTGTACGGAAGGTGTGCGACTCAGCCGTCGGCGATGAGCTCGCCGACGTAGCGGGCGACGGCGGCCACCCGGGCCATGGTGTGCGCGTAGTCCATGCGCCGCGGCCCGAGCACGCCCACCGCGCCGAGCGCGGCGTCGCCGATGCCGTAGCGGCTCGTCACGACCGACGTCGACTGCAGGCCCTCGTGCAGGTTCTCGTTGCCGATGCGCACCACGATCTGGCTGGAGTGCACGGACTGGTCGAGCAGCCGCAGCAGCACGACCTGCTCCTCGAGCGCCTCGAGCACCGGGCGGATCGCCGGGAAGTCCAGCGCGTGCTGGGTCAGGTTCGCGGTGCCGCCCAGCACGATGCGATCGCTGTGCCGCTCGACCAGCGTCTCGAGCAGCACCGAGGTCAGCGTGATCACCAGCCCGCGCAGTTCCGGCGCCACCGTGTTCGGCAGGTCGCTGACGATCTGCGGCGCCTCGGCCAGCAGCCGCTCGCGCAGCCGGCTGTTCAGCGTCGTGCGCAGCTCGGCGACCGCCTCCTCGCTGACCGGCCCTGGCAGCTCGACCACTCGCTGCTCGACCCGGCCGGTGTCGGTGATCAGCACCAGCATCAGCCGCGACGGGCTCAGCGCGACCAGCTCCAGATGCCGCACCCGGCTGCGGGACAGCGACGGGTACTGCACGACCGCGACATTGCGGGTCAACTGCGCCAGGCTGCGCACCGCGCGGTGCAGCACGTCGTCGAGGTCCACGGCGTTGTCGAGGAACGTCTCGATCGCCCGCCGCTCGGCTGCCGACAGCGGCTTGATCGACGTGAGCTGATCGACGAACACCCGGTAACCGGCATCGGTCGGGACGCGCCCGGCGCTGGTGTGCGGCTGGGCGATCAACCCATCTTCCTCCAGCGCGGCCATGTCGTTGCGGATCGTGGCCGGTGAGACGCCCAGATGGTGCCGATCGGCCAGTGACTTGCTGCCGACCGGTTCGCTGGTCGCGATGAAGTCCTCGACGATGGCGCGCAGCACCTCGAGCTTGCGTTCGTCGACGTTCACCGCACCCTCCGTCTCATCGTGGTCCAGCTTAGAGCGCATGGGGATCGTCCTGCCCGTCGCGAGCGGCGGTCAGGTGCGTGAGGTGCAAGGCGGACGAGGAGCCGATACCGCTGTTGTATCGGCGACGAGGACAACGCAGCAGATCACGTGCCTGGGCGTCGCGTAGCAGGGCGTGGACGGTCCCCATGCGCTCGAGAAGCCGCCGGGCGGTGGCAGCACGATACGCTGGCCCGCGCAGCAAACTGATTTGTCGCAATATCGGGCGGGGAACGTGATCTTCAAGGCGGTAAGCAGCGGGCGTCCGTACCCGGACCACGGCTTGTCGACCCGCGACTGGGCCAGCGTGCCACCCCGATCGGTGCGCCTCGACCAGCTCATCACCACCAAGCGCGAGCTCGCCCTGGACAAGCTGCTCGACGAGGACTCGACGTTCTTCGGCGACCTGTTCCCGCACGCCGTGCAGTGGCAGGGCGACATCTACCTCGAGGACGGCCTGCACCGGGCGCTGCGGGCGGCGCTGCAACAGCGCACGGTGCTGCACGTACGGGTGCTCGACCTGGATCAGCTGCGAGTCGGCGCGCAATCAGCCCCCGCCGGCTAGCCCACTTCTGCTCTCGCTTCCCCTCCCGGGTGACCACAATTTCCGCCGCAGAAGTGGTCACCCGGGAGGGGAAGCGAGGCAATGGCGCAGCTGGGCGACGAGCGCGTCCGTGCCGGCGCCGCCCCACACGTCGGCCCAGATGGCTCGCACCACCCGGTGGTCCAATCGCTCCAGGCGGTGCTGACGACGCTTCTCGCGCCACAGCTCGGCGTCGGTGTACTTGATCCGGCCGTCTGCTTCCAGGACGACGCGCTGCTCGGGCCAGAGCATGTCGACCCGACACGTCCACCCGTCGGCCGGATCCACGATGCGCACCTGCAACTGCGGCGCGGGCAGTCCGGCGTCGAGCACGCAGAGCCGGGTGAGCGATTCCAGCGGCGACTCGGCCAGTGGCGAGGCCAGCGCAGCCACCTCCCGCGCGGCTCGGGCACCCGGCCAGCCGGCACATCGCTCGGCAGCCGCGGCCAGCTCTGACTCGGACACCAACCGCTCGCGCAACGCCGCGTCCGCCGCGACGAGCCCGGCCCGGCGATCGAGCCGGGCCAGGTCCATGATCGTCCGTGCGACTGACGTGACCGGCAGGCCGAACCACGGCACGACGTCCCCCTCATGCAGACCTGCGCCGCGCACCCGGGCGAGCGGTCGAGCGCCGAGCGCGGTGAGCACGACGGTGGTGAGCTCCGGCGTCGGCGGTAACTCGATCTGTGGGAGGCCATGCAGCACGGCAGCGCTGCGGTGGCTGATGACGTGCCCGGGCCGGCACACGGCCGCGGCGCAGGCTGCGATCGCCCGGTCGATCGCCGGGCTCGGCGTCACGACGGCGACGACGTCTCGGCGCGGTGCGCTCCAGATTCCGGCACGGATCAGCCGCCGCACCGTCGCATCGGCCACCACGCACGCCCGCACCTGATGCCGGCGCAGGACGAACCCCTGCCGCAGCGCGCGGTCCATCACGTCGCGCATCGACCGGTCGGTGGCGCCGTCCGTCAGTTCGCGGGCCCGGGTCGCCCAGTCGGCCTGCCAGGTCCGGATCGGGCCGACGAATCCGGCCTCCTCGGTCGGCAGCACGACGTGGTCGAGGTACCAGTCCGAATCGGGCGCAGCGCTGCACATCCGGGCATGATCGCCGTATCAGGCTGATCGGCGTCGCCGGTTATCCACAGGGCCGCCACTTCCCCTCCCGACTGACCACTCTGCGGCGAAAATCTTGGTCACCCGGGAGGGGAAGTGGGGAGCAGCGTCAGCCGGCCAACCACTTCCCGGTGTCACCCCACGAGGTCGCGGACCACGGCGTCGGCCAGCAGCCGGCCCCGCAGCGTCAGGACGATCCGCCCGGCGGTGAACGCGTCGGAGTCGGCCAGCCCCCACGTCACCAGTTGCGGCACCTTGACGTGCGCGGCCTGCGGCACGTCCAGCATGGACAGCCCCTCACGCAGCCGGATGCCGAGCATGATCCGTTCCAGCAGCCGGGCCTGGTCGTCGAGCAGCTCGCGCCCCGCCGCCGGGCTGTGGCCCGCCTCGAGCATCGAGCTGTAGCGCACCGGGTGCTTGACGTTCCACCAACGCACCCCGCCGACGTGGCTGTGCGCACCGGGACCGAAGCCCCACCAGTTGGCGTCCTGCCAGTAGAGCTCGTTGTGCCGGCACCGCGCGGCCGGCGAACGCGCCCAGTTCGACACCTCGTACCACTCGAGCCCGGCTTTGCTCAGGGTGGCGTCGGCCTGGGCGTACCGGTCGGCCAGCACGTCGTCGTCCGGCGCCGGCAGCACGCCCTGGGTGACCTGCCGGGCCAGCGCGGTGCCCTTCTCGACGACCAGGGCATAGGCGCTGATGTGGTCCGGCTCGGCGGCCACGGCGGCATCCAGCGACGCCTGCCAGTCGGCCTCCGTCTCGTACGGCGCGCCGTAGATCAGGTCGAGGTTGACGTGCTCGAAGCCGGCGGCGCGCGCCTCGGCGACCGCCTCCTCGGGGCGTCCGGGACGGTGCCGGCGGTCGAGCACCTCCAGGACGCGGGGCACCGCCGACTGCATGCCGATCGACACCCGGGTGAACCCGGCCGCCCGCAACCGGGCGAAGTAGGCCGGTGTCACCGACTCCGGATTGGCCTCCGTAGTGATCTCGACGTCGCCGGCCAGCCCGAACGTCGCGCCGATCTCGTGCACGATCAGCTCGAGGTGCTCGGCCGGCAACACCGTGGGCGTGCCGCCGCCGAAGAAGATCGTCGACACCGGCGGCGGGGAGCTACGGCGCAGGACGTCGCGGGCCAGCCGCAGTTCCATGAGCACGCTGTCGGCGTAGCTGCCGCGGCTCACGCTCGGGCCGAGCTCGCTCGCGGTGTAGGTGTTGAAGTCGCAGTACCCGCACCGGGCCTCGCAGAACGGGATGTGGACGTACACCCCGAACGGCCGATCGGGCAGGTCGTCCAGCGCCGAGGGCGGCAGCCGGCCGTCGCGGGGCGCGGGATCACCGGCGGGCAGGGCGGAGGGCACCTACCCAGTGTTAATCAACGCCGGCCCGGCCCGGCGCACCGACCCGCGAGAGACCCTCGATGATCTTGGACTTCTGGTCGAATAGCGGCCATAAGTCCAAGATCATCGGACCCGGTGCATGGTCACGGGGTGGTCGGTGTCGGCGCTGTCCGTCTCGGCAATGGCGAGCGCCGCCCTGACCTCGGGCGGCACTCGGTCCGGCTCGGCGAAGCGCAGCACGACCGGCCCGGGCGGCAGCCAGGACAGGTCGCGCAGGACGTCGATCAGCGCGTCCAGGTTCGGGGCGGCCCAGTCCGGGGCGTCGACGGCGGCGTAGATCGCCCGGATCGTGTCCGCCTTGCCGGAAGCGGTCGCCACGTCACGCGCGCTCACTTGGTCACGTCCACTCGGCGGAACGAGTCGTAATGGTCGGACGTGTAGTAGACCTCGCCGTTCTTGCCGGTGATGATGCGGCGGGTGCCCCGATCGCGTGAGCCCGGCGTGTCCACCGTGTACTCGTGGTAGTAGCCGCGCGGTTCGGACGGCAGGTGGTGCTCGGCGTTGTTGAAGACCTCGCCGTCCTGCCGGTACGGGAACGGCCCGTGCGCCTGGATCAGCGCCATGGTCTGACGGGCCTGTGACGGCAGGGTCGACAGCGCGACCGTCCCGTCGCGCAGCCCGGTGTGGTGATCGTCGTTGCTGAGCGCGTTGATCGCGTACCCGATGGCCAGCGCCGCGACCAGCGCGATGAGCGCGATCTGCGGACGCCGCAGGCGGCGCAACCGGCGCAGGCGAGACGGCACCTAGGTGACTCTAGTTAGATCGGCTCATGAGTTCTCTCATTGCGCAGACGATCACCATCGCCGGCGACGGCGGCGACCAGATCGAGGCCTACGAGGCCCGCCCGGCGAGCGGGCACCGTCGCGGCGGCATGGTCGTGATCCACCACCTGCCCGGCTACGACCGGGCGACCAAGGAGATCGTGCGTCGCTTCGCGGAAATGGGCTACGACGCGGTCTGTCCGAATCTGTTCCACCGCGAGGCGCCGGGCGCCGAACCGGACGACGCGGCCGCGGCCGCTCGGGCCAAGGGCGGCGCGCCCGACGATCGGGTGGTCGGCGACGTGGCCGGTGCGGCCGCACACCTGCGGGCCTTGGACAGCTCGAACGGCAAGGTCGGCGTCGTCGGCTTCTGCTCCGGTGGCCGGCAGACGGTGCTCGTCGCGTGCAGCACGCCGGTCGACGCCGCCATCGACTGCTACGGCGCGTTCGTCATCGGCGACTCGCCCTCGAGCATGCAGGTCACGATGACCAACCTCGAGGCCAAGCTGCCCGACTTGGGCTGTCCGCTACTGGGCCTGTTCGGCAATGACGATCAACACCCCTCACCGGCCGAGGTCGACCGGCTGGAGGAATTGCTGAAGGCCAACGGCAAGGACTTCGAGTTCCACCGCTACGACGGCGCCGGGCACGCGTTCTTCGCCGTCGACCGGCCGAGTTACCGCCCCGAGGCGGCCAAGGACGGCTGGGCCAGGATCCTCGAGTTCTACGGCCGCCACCTCGCCGCCTGACCGTCTGACCGCCCGGAAAGGACACTGAAGCGCATGTGCACCTATCTGACCGAGAAGATCGCCGTCGAGGGCAGCGGCAAGGGCGCCCAGGGCTGGTTCGGCCTCAGCGAGGCCACGGTGTACGTCGACCACCCGACGCACGCCGGCTACGCGCACACGGTGAACATCGACTTCCTCAACCCGTCGATCGGCCCGTCCGCGCGCGTCGCGCTGGAACTGACCGAAGAGGACGCGCTGGCGCTGGCCGACGCGATCCACACCGCGCTGAACGCCGCGCCGGCCGGGCTCGCCTCACGCAACCAGTGATCCGCCGGAGCCGGTGGGGTTTGGGCGTGGCCGTGAAGGACTCCTTCCCTGCGCTCAAGGCAGGCCAGGAGTCCTTCACGGCGCAGGAACTTAAAGACCCATGCTCGAGCCGAGAGTGTCCAGTGCCTTGGAGACCAGGGCCTGGGCATTGGCGTTCAGGTTGCTGTTGCTGCCGTTCACGACCCAGTCCGAGCCGGAGAAGATCACCACGGTCACGCCGTTGTCGACGCCACCGTCGGTGCCGCTGCTGTTGATGCCGAGCAGCGAGGCCGCCTTCACCGACGCCTCCCCCAGTTCCCGGGAGTCGTTGTCCGAAGTGGTCTGGTCGTTCCCGGTCTGCGTGTCGCCGAAGATCGAGCCGATCACCTTGCCGTTGTAGAACATCAGCGCGAACTGACGGCCCTTGATGTTGTGTTCCTTGTAGAAGAAGTGCGGGCAGGGGCTCGTGTTCTCGTAGCAGTCGTCGCCCAGCACGTAGAACGGCACGTGATGCGCGCCCAGCGCCTTGCCGTTGCTGTCGTTGAAAGTCGTCGAGCCCTGGTGGTCGGGATCGGGGTCCGGGTCGCTGCCGTCGGTGTCCACGGCCAAGCTGGAACTGTAGGCGTAGACGCCCTTCGCCACCTGGTACGCGTTCACGTTCTTGGCCCGCGTCATGGTGTTGATGTGCGGTTTGGAGTTGACCTGGTTCGCCTTCGTGCTGTTCTTCTTCACGCCGGCCAGCACCTGCGCGGCCGTGTACGAGGGGGCGGCCGCGACCGAGGTGACCGCCGTGGCGGCGTCGGCGGACCGGACAGCGAGCGGCGTGGCGAGCGCCAGAGCAGCGCCGACCACCGCGAAGCGCCTACGGGGGGATGACATGACCGGGGGACCTCCAGTGTTCGTGAGGGGAACCGTTTATTAGGAAACCTTCCTAACATAGTGAACCACTGGTGACCCCGGTCACGTAACAACTTTACGGAGATTTTAAGGAGATGTCCCGGTCGCCGGTGCACGGGGACGGCTCCGCCCGGGCGGAACGGGGGGCCGGAGATGAGGCCGGTCCCCCGTTCCGCCTCCCCACGAGCACGCTGCGGATCCGGGTTCAGCTGACCTGGATTTCCGGGCGGTAGAGGTCGACCCACGTCGCGATGTCGATCGTGCGGTCGAGGGCTTCACGGGTGCTGTCCGAGATCTCCTTCGGCTCCATCCGCACGACCTCGGCCAGCCAGGCGCGGTTCGTGAACTGGAAGACGGGATGGTCGGCCTCGTGGACCAGGTCGCCGGCCATCTGCTGAAGCTCAGCGGCGTACCGCTCGTCCTGGGTCGAGGGAAACGGGCTCTTCACCCGGTCCCGGACCGAGGCCGGCAGCAGATCGCCCGCCGCCGCGCGCAGCAGACTCTTTTCGCGACCGTCGAAGGTCTTCATCGCCCAAGGGGTGTTGTAGACGTATTCCGCCAGGCGGTGGTCGCAGTACGGCACCCGCACCTCCAGGCCGACCGCCATGCTGATCCGGTCCTTCCGGTCGAGCAGCATGGGCAGGAACCGGGTGAGGTGCAGGTGGCACATGATGCGCATCCGGCGTTCCTGCTCACTTTCCGCAGGAAGCGACTCGACCGCTGCTGCCGCGTCGCGATAGGAATCCTTGAAGTAGGTCTCCAGGTCGAGCGCGGCCATCAGCTCCGGGTTCATCATGTCCATGGCGTTCGACTCGTCCCACTCGGCCAGCACGGGGACCATCCACGGGTAGATGTCGGCGTTCGCCATCTCGGGGATGTGGAACCACGGATATCCGGCGAACACCTCGTCCGCGCCCTCACCGGACAGGGCGACCGTCGAATGCTCACGGATCGCTTTGAACAACATGTACAGCGGTACGTCGACGTCCGCCATGCCGATCGGGAGATCACGCGCCGAGATGACCGCCTTGCGATTCTCCCAATCGGCCATCGCGGTGTACGGCAGCACGATGTCCTGATGGACCGAGCCGATGTGGTCGGCCACGGCGTGGACATACGGCGAGTCGGGGGTGGCGCGCATCAGGTCGGGCCGGAAGGCTTCGTTGCGGCCGACGAAGTCCACCGAGTACGTGTGCACCCGTTCGCCTTGCGCGGCCAGCTGCCGGGCCGCCACAACGGTGAGCGAGCTGGAATCCAGCCCGCCGGAGAGCAGGATGCACTGCTGCACGTCCGCGACGAGCTGGTGCCCGACGATGTCGTCGAGCAGCTCGCGAGTCGTCGCGACGGTCGCGTCGAGATCGTCGGTGTGCTCGCGCGGCTCCAGCTTCCAGTAGGTGCGCTCGCGCACGCCGGAGCGGTCGACCACGACCAGGGCGCCCGGACGGACCTCCCGCATCCCGGACCAGATCGAGGCCCCGGGGGTATTCCAGCCGTTCAGCAGCTCACGCAGGCCGTCGGTGCCGATCACCCGTTTCGACAGCGGGTGGGCCAGGATCGCCTTGGGCTCCGAACCGAACAGCACGCCGTCCTCGGTGGGGTAGAAGAAGAACGGCTTGATCCCCAGCCGGTCACGGACCATGACCAGCTTCTCGTGCCGGGAGTCCCAGATCGCGAACGCGTACATCCCGTCGAGCCGCTCGACCAGGGCCTCGCCCCACTCGAGATAGGCGCGCAGCACGACCTCCGTGTCACTCGAGGTCCGGAACTGATGGCCGCGCCCGCGCAGTTCGGCCCGCAACTCGGTGAAGTTGTAGGCCTCGCCGCTGTAGGTCATGGCCACGGGCCCGTCCGGCGTGTCGGCGGTCATCGGCTGCGCGCCACCGTCGAGATCGATCACCGCCAGCCTGCGGTGACCGAGCGCGATGTGCCGGTCCACCCAGACACCCTCGGCATCGGGGCCACGGCAGGCCATCGTCCGGGTCATGGCGTCCACTGCCGCCCGGTCGGTTTTCAGATCCCGCTGAAAGGACAGCCACCCGGTGATACCGCACATTCTGCCCACTCCTTCCGAGTGTAGGCGCGGAGTACGCCCGCCACGGACGATTCCATGCGGCGAACGGTGAAACCCTCAGTATTTCGGTCGGCAACCGGCGTCGTCCGTGCCGGAAACCAGGTCCGGCCGGAGATCACGCCGGTTTGGCTTGTTTCGCGAGTTCGGCGACGTGGCGGACGGTGGCGTCGCGGATGATTTCCGGCATCCGCCCGGTGAAGACCCGCTCCCCGGCCGGCCCGACGACCTGGCGGGCCACCATGGCCACCATCGTGATCAGCGAAACCGAGTCGCCGCCCAGCCGGTGGAAGTCGCTGGTGCCCTCGATCGTGCCGGCGTCGACGCCGAGCACCTGCGACCAGACCTTGGCGACCTCGCTCTCCACGTCGTCCAGCGGCCCGGTGCCGGCGGCGGCCGGGGTTCCGGCGGTGGCAAAGGGATCCGGCAGCGAGCCGACCGCCACCTTGCCGTTGACCGAGCGCGGGATCTCGTCGACTTCGAGCAGCACCGCCGGGACCATGTAGTGCGGCAGCCGCTCTTCGAGGTACTTCACCAGGTCCGGGATCCCGACGTCCGCGACGGTCAGGAAGTACCCGCACAGCGCCTTGTCCTTGCTGCCCGGCCGGGGGCGGGCGACGACGACCGCGCTCGCGACGGCGTCGTGTGTCTCCAGGGTCTGCGCGATTTCCGCCGGCTCGATCCGGTGGCCGTGGATCTTGAGCTGATCGTCGATCCGCCCGCAGAACTCGACCGCCCCGGACGCCAGGCGCCGCGCGATGTCGCCGGTGCGGTAGACCCGGCTGCCGTCGGCCAGGCGCACGAACCGCTGCCGGGTCAGGTCCGGCCGGCCGCGGTAGCCCCTGGCCAGCTGGATCCCGCCGATGTAGAGCTCGCCGGTCTCGCCCGGCGCGACGAACTGCCGGTCCGGCGACAGCAGGTGGAAGGTGACGCCGTCGAGCGGCTCGCCGATCGGCACGGCCGCGCCGGTGTCGCGTTCGGCGTCGAAGAAGTGGTGGCTGACGCCGATGGTCGCCTCGGCCGGCCCGTACAGGTTGATGATCCGGCAGTCCGGGCCGAACAGCTCCCGCGCCCGGACCGCGACCGAGCGGGTGAACTGCTCGCCGATCACGATCAGCGTCCGGACGTCCCGGGGCGCCAGGTCGAGCCGGGTGATCAAGTCCAAATGAGACGGTGTGAGCGAGAGCATCGTGGCGCCGTTGTCCAGCACCTCCTGGATCGCGACGTGGCTGAGCTCGTCCTTCATCAGCAGCAGCGTGCCGCCGACGAGGAACGGCAGGATCAGCGAGATCTCCGCGACGTCGAAGGACAGCGAGCACAGCAGCGGCAGGCGGGTCGAAGCGTCGATGCCGTGCTCCCGGACGGCCCAGCTCGCGTAGTTGCTCAGGCTCCGGTGCTCGATCTCGACGCCCTTGGGCTTCCCGGTGGACCCCGAGGTATAGACGACGTAGGCGAGGTCGCCGGCCGACGGCGTCCCGTCGAGCTCCGGCGGCGCCGAGGAGAACGGCAGGTCGTCCAGGAGCAGCCGGGCGCAGCCCTCCGGCAGGCAATCCCTGCTGTCGTGGGGCTTCTGGACCAGGCAGACCGGGGACTTGGCGTCTTCGAGGAGCGTGCGGACCCGGCCGTCCGGGTGTTTCGTGTCCATCGGCAGGTACGCCGCGCCGGCGAGCAGGACGCCCCAGGCGCCGGCCACGGCGGCGATCGTGCGATCCGCCAGCAGGCCGACCACGGTGTCCCGCCCGATCCCGCGGTCCCGCAGCGCGGCGGCGACCACCCGGGCCCGCCGTTCCAGCTCGGCGTAGCTGACCTCGCCTTCGGGGCCGCTGATCGCGACCGCGTCCGGGGTGGCCTTGACCTGCGCCCGGAACTGGTCGACGACGCCCCGATCGGCAGTTCCGGTTTCCGGAGTCTCCGGCGGTCGAATCTCGCTGTAGTGACGGTTTTCCGCCGGTGAAAGCATTTCGCAGAGCTCGTCGAGCAGGGCGTCGGCGCGCTGCCCTTGTTCGACGCCCGCCCACCACGCCAGTGTGAACTCGGTACGGCCGTCCGTCTCGGTCACGGCGAGGCTCAGCGGGCTGGCCGGTTCCTGGCTTTCGAGCAGGTACATCCCGGTGGCTTCGAACTCCCCGGTGCTGAACGCGAGCGGGTCGAGCCTGCCGAGATTGTTGACGTTGACGAGCAGGGAAAACCGGTCGCGGCGGCGCGCGCGGCGGTCGAGTCCCTTGATCACGACCTTCAACGCCCACAACGGGGTGCCGAGGACCTCCGGGCCGGGCGCGTGGACCTCGCCGGTGCGCTCGGACAGCATGGTGAGCACCTGCGCGTACGTCGCTTCCCAGTCCTGTCCGGCCGGGATGTCCAGCGCGACGGTCAGGGAGAGGTTCGAGGTCGACCGGACCGACTGCACCTGCGGGTGGAACGGGCGCAGGTCGACCGGGAAGCTGATCGAGGCCGACGGCCGGCCGCTGTTCGCGGCGATGCGGGTGGCGATTTTGGCGGCCAGGGCCGGAAAGGTGCCGTCGATCGTCCGGCGGCGCCAGAGCAGCCCGCCCTGTCCGGCGTCGCCCGGCATGCCCAGCAGCGACGGGGTGGTGTGCTCTTCCTTCGAGACGTCGGCCTTGCGGTAGAGCGGGTCTTCCAAGTCCAGAATGGTCACAGTGGACGGTGCGCCGACCGTCGCTTCGCCGCGCAGCGCCCGGAACACGTCGGCGATCCAGAGCAGCATCCCCCGGGCGTCCATCACGATGTGCGAGACGCGGAAAACGATCGTGGGCGCGGCGCCGTCGAAGAGCAGCACCTCGCAGTTCGCATCCGACGCGTCCGGCAGGGCGGACCGCAGCTCCGGGACTTCGTGCAGCGCCGAGGGATTCAGCTCACGGCCCTCGACGACGCGCACCGGCGGCGTCTCACCGCTGTCGATCCAATTCCTCCCGTGCAGGCGAAGCCGGGCGCCGGGACACGCTTCCGACGCCACGGCCACCGCTTCGCGCAACTGCGCCAGGTCGACGTGCCCGAACCCGTCCACGCAGAAGGTCATCACCGGGGCCATCGACTCGGGAAACGCCAGGTACCAGCGTTCGAACGGCGCCACGGGCCGGGTGAACGGGTCGGGTGCGCTTCCGGGTCCGGTCCTGTCGCCGCTCATCCGTTCAGCTCCTCAGTCCTCCGACGCGGGGGCGGCGGCCGGAAAGGACTCAGGTGGCCCGCTCGCCGGGGCCACTATCCCCCGGTCGCCACTGCGGTTCTCACTAAACCTCGGCCGCCCGACACTAGGCGTAACCCAAGAAGTTCGGTGCTATGCCGGGCTGGCCGCGGGCCACGGCCGTCTCGCAAGATGCCGGTCAGGTCGCCTCGGTGCTGTCCGAGCGGCCGTGTTCCCGCCCCCGCTGCCGGAAAGGTCACCGTGACGAACACCGAACTCGACCGTGATCTCTGGGTGCGGCACCCGGCGGTGGCTCGTCCCGGTGCGGTGCGGTTGATCTGCCTGCCGCACGCCGGGGGTTCCGCGAGCTTCTACGTGCCGATGGCCAAGCCGCTGGCCCCTGGGATCGACGTGGGCCTGGTGCAGTATCCGGGGCGGCAGGACCGCCGGCGGGAACCGTGTTTCGAGGATCTGGGACAGCTCGCCGACGCTGCTTTCGAGGCGCTGCGCCCGGAACTCGAAGGCCCGGTGGCGTTCTTCGGCCACAGCATGGGCGCCACCCTGGCCTTCGAGATCGCCCTGCGGATGGACCGGGCCGGTCTGCCCGCCCCGCTCCGGCTGTTCGTCTCGGCCCGGCGCGCGCCTTCGGCGCATCGGGACGAACGGGTACACCTCAAGGACGACGACGGTTTGATCGCCGAGATCCGCGCGCTCAGCGGGACGGACTCGCGCGCGCTGGGCGACGAGGAGATCATGCGGATGGCGATGCCGTCCATCCGCGCCGACTACAAGGCCGCGGAGACCTACCGGTACCGGCCGGGCCCGAAACTGCGGTGCCCGATCTCGGCGCTCACCGGCGACAACGACCCC